>JBOHZR010000024.1:0-5792 GCA_050738595.1 Steroidobacteraceae bacterium
GCCGCCGCTCCCGCTGAGCGGCGATAGCCTCCCCCACGATTTCACAGCTTTGCCGATCGGCAACCGAGAATCCACGGGCCACGGCCACACGCTTACACTGATCCTGATCGTCGAACTCCTGAACTCCAGTATCGAAGCAGCCGTCGACCGGATATCTTTGGAACACCATGGCCTGTCCAAGCGCGCGAAGGACTATGGCAGCGCCGCCGTCACGCTGGCGCTGCTTATCTGTGCGATGGTGTGGATCACGCTGATGTACCGGCTATTCGTCGGCTGAGCGAGGGGAGAAGTCGCGGAAGCATGCATTTGGCGCGTACGCTGGCGCTGGCCAGGCCATGGTCCGAGCGACCAGAGCGCACGTCCGGGCGGTTCTTTCAATCGCCGAACTGCAGTGGCGCGCTGTCGCCCTGAATCCGCACGCGACAGGCGGGCCAGGCGCTCGAGACTATAGCGCCCCTTCGCACCACCGGTGGGCTGCGACAGGCCCCGCGTATCCAGAAACTGTTCCTCGAGGCGCTCAATGCCCTCACGCCGGCAATCAAGAGGGACTTTCGTTACGAGACTCGGCAAGCAGCGGGCCTTCAGTCTCCGCTCGAGACGCTGGATCGCCGCAGCGGAAGCTGCCGCGGTCCAATGTGAATTCCCAAACCCGGGTAGGTTGGGCGGAATAGGAGATTTATCGGCCGGGGGCAAGCAATGACCATGGATCGGGCGCGCACGTTAGCCCCAGAATGACGTCAATTTCGCGAGCTGGCCGGCAGTCTTTTCGATCCCCGCAAGGCAGGAGGAAACTTGCTTATCCTCACGCCCTGTGATGAAACCCATCGCAAGGGCCTCACGCGACCGAGATGCGTTGTGACCACCGTTCCGAGCGATCGCGTGCGCGAGCCGCTTGTGAACCTCGATGTCGCTAAGGCTACCGAGATATCCCTGTAGCTTCTTAAGTGCCTTGCAAAAGCGCCTACGCCGCGCGTCCCGTTTATCACCACGAAATACGGTGGCAAAGAATTCGCATGCATACCGCAGCTTCTTGACCGCGATGCGGAGCTTGTGTCGGCCACGCGCATCAAGTTGCTCGACCCTTCGTATTTTCTTCAATATCTTTGTCGCGCGTTTGGCGATAATCTCTTCTGCCAATTCACGCACTCGCATCTCACGGCGTGATTTGACGGATGCGGCAAGGCTACGCGACCACTTGCCGTAGGCAAGCCAAAGGGCCACTTGCAGGCCGATTGCTCGATAGCGATCACTCGCCATCGCCGCCTTCGCCTTTTCGATTCCGGCACGTCGCTGCGCGTTGAGATCTTGCTCGAGCACCCCCGCATCCTCATCGACGGGCGAGCCGTCGCGCAGCGGATGAACTTGCCCCGCGATCAGCACATCGAGATCGCGCGCGGGGCTCAATTGCTCGGTAAGCCATTTGAGCTCGCGCTTGATGGCCTTGGGCTCGGGCCCCCGCAGCATTTCCTTGAAGACTGAAGTGACAGCGCGTAGGCGTCGCAGACCCACCCGCATCTGGTGGACCCCTTCGGCATCACCTCGGCGGACGGCTCGTTCATTGGCCACCGCGTGCGTGAGGCAGGAGAAGCCAATCGCTCGGAATGCGCCACCCGCGGTCAAGCTGGGCTCGAGAAGAAGGGGAGCACCCTTTACGGGGGCATCAACGCGCTTGCTGCTGAGGGCGAAGCCACGCTCGGCTTTCGAGCGGGCTCCATACGCCACGGCAATTGAGTGGGCCAGTCGCTGGGCGACCCTCGAGAGCTCCCGGGAATCCCCGCCCTCGGCCTCGATCTCGATCTCGCTGATCGGTTCGCGTTGGCGCATTCGACGCGCCTTGATGTGGCCTCGATCGACTGCGAGCTTCAAGTCCGTCCGATTGAGGCGGATCGGTAAGGTGGTGCGCTCGATCACCGTCTCGAACACCGGTTCGAGTTTTCGCTTAAGCTTCTTTCTCGCGAGGGTCTCGAGTGGAGTGCCTTTCGCGAGCTTCAGATCCGGTGCGGCGCCTGCGATCTCATGTTCCCATTCACCGCGCTCGAAGGGGCCGTTGGAGCCAATCCCGTCCGCCTTGATGCTCTGCAGGTACTGCTGACCGGCTCTGCGGACCCGAAGTGCCAGTCCTCGGTCGTGGAGCCGGCGCTTAGGAGTGTCGAAATAGACGGTCTCAATTTTCTCGCGTTTGAGCGGACCCGTAGCCATCTTGCGCAGCCAGGCCAGGCGCGCGACTTTGTTTACCGCGCTCGGCGGCACGCTCAACTTCAATTCCGTTTCGCTGCTCATCGCACGTCCTCTCATCTCTGCCGGATTGATAAGGGCGAGGGCGAGGACATTCTAGAAGCCTCGAGCCCCGTCCGGGTGCTCACGTTCATTTCGAACGCGTGAGCGGATTGGCCGAGCTCACGCTTTGGGTCTAACGGAGCCTCCGGATGATGCTTGGCGTGAGCAACCAGATCAGCACGGCGCGCTCCGCGCGGGGCGCGCCATCGAAGGACAGGAGTGCCGCGCCAAACGTCTCGAGCTCGAATCCCTTGGACTGAGCCTTTCCGGGCAGGCAGGCCGCGATGAGCCTACCCAATCCGGGTTGGTGGCCCACGATGGCAACCAGATTCTGAGGTTCGGCTCGAATCGCATCGAGCGCCACCTCGGGAGACTCCCCCGGCGAAAGCGCCGAACAATCGAGCGCATTCGGCCAAGCAGCGTACGCCGTGAGGATTGCGGCCGTCTGTTTGGCCCTCGTGAACGGACTTGTCAAGAGAAGCTGGGGGCGATCGACGAGTCGTTTGAGCCCTCCGGCCGCCTGGCGCGCGCGCGCCGTGCCTTCGGCCGTTAATGGACGTTGGCGATCGTCCGGCCACCGGTTTGAATCGCCGCCGTACGCAACACCGTGTCTTACGATCAGCAACTCCATTGGAGCACAGCCATACAGTTGGGTTACCGGCGCTGCGTACTTCTGATGAGGATCGATCGAATTGTACGGCAGGCAGCGCGTATGCCGCACAGCTACCTTTCCAAGCCGCTCATCCGCGCGACGGTCACACGACTGTCATACGGCGCGCTTAGCTTTC
This sequence comes from Steroidobacteraceae bacterium, assembly GCA_050738595.1. Taxonomy (GTDB): domain Bacteria; phylum Pseudomonadota; class Gammaproteobacteria; order Steroidobacterales; family Steroidobacteraceae; genus JASHUC01. The sequence goes on from JBOHZR010000024.1 coordinate 3,066, forward strand.
GTAGTGCCTCAGAGCGATTCGGCTCAACCCTAACGGGGAGCCCGCGGCATCCCATTGTCTAAACAATACACGTCGTCCCGATGCGCAGGTTTTCCGCCCCCAGACTGCTCGCCGCGGCGCTGCTTGCGGCGCCTATCCTGAGTGCACACGCGGAAATCCAGCTGGGCTCGGCCCTTGCGTACGCGGGTGGCGATACCTTCCTGGCGCTACCGGACCGCGGTCCGAACGCCGTGACCATTAGATCCGAGTGCAGTTTCGTCAGGTACGGCACCATTCGATGTGCTCGAGGCCATTGCATTCCTGATGTTACGCCGAGGTCATGGCGCGCCGCCTGCACGCGATCGCGTGGGCTATCGAGGCGCCTGAAGGCCTGAAGCCGGTGAAGGCCGCTTCAGTCGATGCGCGCCGGCGCGAGGCGCGGCGAGAGCAGATGGACGACGAGGAGCGCCAGCAAGTAAGCGCAGCCCGCGTAAGCAAATAGCGGCTCGAAGCTGCCCAAGCGGTCGAGCACCCAGCCCGCGTACTTGGCGAGCAGCATGCCGCCGATCGCGCCCGCGGTGCCGCCGATGCCGATGAGCGTGCCGACCGCCCGGCGCGGAAAGACATCGGAGGGCAGGGTAAAGAGATTGCAGGAGAAGCCCTGGTGCGCCGCGGCCGCAAGGCCGACGATTGCGACGGCTGCCCAGAGGCTGTTGAGATAGGCCGCTCCGAAGACCGGCAAGACCAGCACCGCGCAGAGCAGCATGGTGTACTTGCGCGACGCGTTGAGCGAGAAGCCCGCGCGCAGCAGCCGCGACGACATCCAGCCGCCGGCGACGCTGCCGATGTCGGAAACGATGTATATGGCGACTAGCGGCGGACCGAATGTCTTCAGGTCGAGATTGTGGCGCTTGACCAGGAAGTCGGGCAGCCAGAAGAGCAACATCCACCAGACCGGATCAATCAGGAATTTGCCGAGTGCGTACGCCCACGTTTCGCGCACCGTCAGCAGCCGCCGCCAGGAGATCGACACTACGGGATCGGGCGGATCGCTCTCGATGAGCGCGAGTTCCGCCGCGCCGAGGCGCGAGTGCCGCCGCGGCGGGCGGTACACGGCCAGCCACAGGACCAGCCAGACCACGGTGAAGCTGCCCGTGATCAGGAAGGCCGCCTGCCAGCCGAGCGTCAGCGTGATAGCCGGCACGATGAGCGGAGTGACGATCGCGCCGATGTTGGCACCGGCGTTGAAGATTCCCGTCGCGAGCGCCCGCTCGCGCTTCGGGAACCATTCCGCGACGGCCTTCAGGCCCGACGGGAAGTTGCCCGATTCCCCGAGTCCGATGGCGAACCGTGCCACGATGAAGTCGGTCAGCGAGTACGCCCACGCGTGCGCCACGTGCGCGACCGTCCAGATCGCCACGGCCAGAGCGTATCCGAGCCGCGCGCCGATCCGGTCGATCAGCTTGCCGAAGACGATATATCCGACGGCATAGGCGAGCTGAAAGGAAAAGACGATGTTGCTGTAGTCGGTCTCGGTCCAGTGGAATTTCTGTGCGAGCATCGGCTGCAAAATGCCAATGATCTGGCGGTCGACATAGTTGAGCGCCGTGGCCGCGAAGAGCAGCGCGCAGATGACCCAGCGGAAGCCGCCGACACGCTCGGTTGCCGCGTCGGCGCGTGCCGCCGGTGTTGCGTTGCGAGGCTCCGTCGTGCCTCGCCCTCCCTGGCCGCGCTCCCGGGCCAGGCCTCCTGCCCGTGCGCTCGCGGCTTCAGCGCTCGCCCCTGCGCCTCGCCTGTCCGGCCGGCCGCCGTCGTCCGAAATCGTTCCAGGCGATTTCGTCATGCCTGCGCCGTCTCCGCTCCCGCCGCTGCCATTGCGGCGGCGAGAGCGCCGCGGGCGGAGATCACATCGTAGGCTTCGCCCAGCACGCGCGTAAATTGGGGCTCTTGCGCCAGGGCCGCCGGAAAGACGCCGGGCAGGGCGAAGAACGATGGCAAGTCGTGACTCGCATTCCCGGTGAGCTGCCGCCCCAGCGCCGCCAGTTGCTCGCCGAGCGGATCGACGATCGCAACACCGTCGCGGGCTCGCGCGCGAACGAAGTGCATCCATGCAGCGATCGGTACCGTCAGGTGCGCGACTCGACGCCCGGCACGCAGCGCATCCGCAATCGTGCCGAGTATCCGGATCGGCAGCTTCTGCGAGCCGTCCCAGGCAATCTGTGCGAGCTGATGCCGCATGGCCGGATTCTCGAAGCGGCGCAGGATGGACTGGCGGTAGGCGGCGACCGCTCCAGCCTGCGGCACGGCCAGGGTCGGCTCGATCTCCGCGACCATGAGCCGTTCGATGAACTGGCGCAGCACCGGCTGCGTCATGGCTTCGGCGACAGTCTGCAGCCCGGCGAGCAGTCCGAGGTAAGCGAGAGCGGAATGCGCGCCGTTCAACAGACGAAGCTTGGCGCGCTCGTATGCGATCACGTCACGGCTCACCGTGACGCCGACCGATGCCCAGTCGGGCTGCGCCGCGAAGTCGACCTCCTCGACGACCCACTGCACGAATCGCTCGCGCTGCACCGGCCAGGCGTCCTCGAGCGCGGTTGCCTGCGCGACCCGCTCCCGCAGCGCCTGGTCCGTGGCGGGGGTGATGCTGTCGACCATCGTACGCGGAAAGCGCGCCCTCTCTTCTATCCAGGCGGCAAGGCCGGCATTGCGTCGCGCTGCGAATGCCAACACCGCGCGCCGCAGCGTCGG
>JBOHZR010000025.1:0-2178 GCA_050738595.1 Steroidobacteraceae bacterium
CTCGCACCGCCTGGCCGGTCAGCACTGGGGTCGAAGCCCGCAGCTCCTGAATCAGGTCGAGCAAGGCCGTCTCCGAGATTTTCGGCGGTCGAGCCACGCCGCAATGTTACGGTCAATTACGGTAAGAGAATAGCGGGCAGACCATACTTTCGCCGTGGAACATTCCAATTTCGATGCCCGATAATGCTGGTTTTATGCTTCAGATCATTGGCTTAGGAACAGGCTAGGTGAAAATGGCCAGTCCGTGGAACATTATTAGGATACCCGGTCCGGCGCCGGTTGGCGCAGAGGTACAGCAAAGAATGGCGGCGCGCCCGAGCTCGCGGCAAACTGCCTCGCGTATCGCAATCGGAGACTCGCCGCGGCGGTGCTGCGTCTTCACCCGCCTATTAATATCATATTTATAAAGTGATATCATTGCCTGCAGCTCTTTTAGAGTGAAATCACCATGGCTGCCGTCACCATTCGTAACTTACCGCCCGAAACGCACCGTGCTTTGCGGGTGCGCGCGGCTCAACACGGTCACAGCACCGAGGCGGAGATCCGGGACATTCTCGAGGAGGCGGTACGTCCCCGGGATCGGGTCAAGCTGGGGTCCTTGTTGGCTCAGATCGGCCGCGAGGTGGGGGGAGTTGATCTCGAGATTGAGCGCGAGAAAACGCCGGCCGAGCCGATGAGCTTTGAGTGATCCTCCTGGACATCAACGTCATTTCCGAGCCGCTCAAGCCGAACGGCGAGCCCAGGGTGGTGACCTGGATCGACGCCCAGGTCCTGGAGACGCTCTACCTGTCTGCCATCACCCTGGCGGAGCTTCGCTACGGCATTGCCGCCCTGCCTGAGGGTAAACGGAAGGCGGCGTTGCGAGCGGGCCTGGAGGAGCGAGTGCTGCCTATGTTCGACTCGCGCATCCTGCCATTCGATGCCGAGTCGACCGAGGCCTACGCCGCGTTGTGCGTTCGCGCGCGATCGGCTGGCAAAGGCATTGGGATTGCCGACGCCTACATCGCGGCCATCGCAGCCACTAGGGGGTTCACCGTAGCCACACGCGACACGGCGGCGTTCGAAGCCGCCGGCGTCGCCGTCGTCAATCCGTGGGAGGAGGGCGCAGATTCCTCTGCCCAAGGGCAAACACCGTTGTGAAATGCGGAATGGGGATTAACGGCGTCGGGTTGCCTCAACGCGACGCACGGAGAATCGGTCATGACGAGACCAGAGTTTGAGCGGCTGCTCGATGAGTATACGGACCAGGTCGCGGCCGCGGCCATGCGCCGAGAGACAAATCGGCCCGCGCAAGAGCAGCTTGATGCGCGCGTTGAGGCCATGAGGGGCAAGGAGGCGCTGTGGGAGATCATTTCTGCCGGTCAGCAGACCGACGCACAACGACGTGAGTTCGAAGAACGACCGGTGTTGAGCAGCGCACGCGGTGCCGGGGCTACTGAGCACGAAGAGGAAATCGAACGGCTGCGCTCGGCGCTGCGAAAACTGACCAACGGCTACAAATACCCCACCGAGGTCGTGACGATCGCCCGTGAGGCCATCCGGATAACGCAGGCCGAAGCAGACCGCTTGGTGCTCAGCGGTTTCAATACCACAGCTGTACACAGCGTAAACGTGGAGACGGAGCACAAGGTGCGCGGCGGGCGGAATAGGATCGAACTGACGCTCACTGTCTCCAATGACGCCCAGGCGCGCGAGCTCGATGCTGCCTGGCGGGAGATCATCACGGGAAAGGCGCTGCCTCGCACCGAGGCGCTTGCGCACGGCACCGAGGCGATCATGGAGCGCGCACGCGAGGCGCTCGAGACCATCGAGCGCTCGATCCGAGAACACCCGACGACGGGGCAGGCCGGACGCCTGGTGCGCTTTCTCGCCGGGGTCTACAACGGCTCGGATTATCCCTTTGATCTCACCGACCTGCGCGCGCTCGACACCGAGCTCGCCGATGCGTGCCTGGATTACCTGAACTACGATCGTCTAGCCAAGCGCGAAGTCCACCATCACCTTGCCGGCGGTGATCGCGCCTTGCATCAATGGATCGAGGACTATGGCATCGAGCCGGCGCTGCGCCTGACTGAGCGTCAGGCGCAGGCCTTTGCGAAACTCGAGCAGCAGGGCGGTCGCGATCGCCACGAGCGGTGAGCGCGAGGCGATCGAGCATTTCATCGAGAAGTATGCACC
>JBOHZR010000026.1:0-37572 GCA_050738595.1 Steroidobacteraceae bacterium
CGCCCGAGATGCGCAGTCTCGTGGCGAGCTTTTCCGCGCTTCTTTCCGGCGATGTCGCGGCGCTGCGGCGCGCGTTTGCGCTCGACCTGCACGGTGCCGCGAACGACTGGACGATCGGGCTCACCCCGATCGATCCCCGCGTCCACCAGCGTATTCGCTCGATCCTCGTGACCGGCAGCGGCAGCGAGCCGCGCTGCCTCACGACGTTCCAGGCGAACGATGATGTCGATTCGATGCTGCTCGCGGGCGCCGCCCGCAGCTCGGTTCCCGCGCAGCCCGACCGCCACTGGTTCGAGGCGCGCTGCCGGGGAACGCCCGCGCCGGCCGGGGAGTAGCACTCTGCGCATCCCCCCTCCTCGCGCCCGAGCGGTGCTCATCGGGGTCCTTTGGCTCGGACTCATCGCCTGCCTCGCCGTGTACGCTCGCGCGACGCTGCGCGTGAGCGGTGACCTGCGCCTGTTCCTGCCCGCGCCGCATACGCAAACGGAGCAGCTGATCTTGGGCGAGGTGAGCCAGGGGCCGGCATCGCGGCTTCTGATGGTCGCGCTCACTGGCGCCGACGCTCCACAGCTCGCGGAAAGCTCCAGGCGTCTCGCGGCGGCTTTGCGCCGCGATCCCCGCTTCCGCCTGATCGAGAACGGCGCGAATCTGCTCGCCACGATTCCCGCGTCTCTGCTGCCGTACCGATATCTGCTCTCGCCGACGCTCGATCACGAGTCTCTCGATGCCGTGTACCTGCATCGGGAGCTGCTTGAGCGCGAGCAGGATCTCGCCTCGCCAGCGGCGAGCTTGCTCGAGTCCTGGCTGCCGCGCGACCCGACGCTCGAGACCCTGAAGGTGCTCGAATCCTGGCGCCCGCCGCACGAGCCGCGCACGCTCGATGACGTCTGGTTCGATCCGCCGGGCCGCGCAGCGCTGCTGGTGGTCGAGACCGCCGCTCCCGCCTTCGATCCGAGAGCGCAGGGCGAGGCGCTCGCAGCGCTGCACGCGCACTTCGCGGCGGCGCGCACTTCGCCGGCGATCCGGCTCACCGCGACGGGCCCGGGCGCCTTCTCGGTGCTCATGCAGGCCCGCACCGAGTGGGACGCACGCCTCGCGAGCACTCTCGACACGGCGGCGATGATCGTGCTGATGCTGATCGCGTATCGCAGGCTCGCGTACGTCGCATTGGGCGCACTGCCGCTCGCGACGGGTGGCGTGGTCGCGCTGGCGGTGGTCACGGCGCTGTTTGGGACCGTGCATGGCATCACCATCGCCTTCGGCTTCACGTTGATGGGTGTCGCGATCGACTATCCGATCTTCCTCTTCAGCCATCAATCGCCGGGCGAGCCGGCCATCGCGACCGCGCGCTCGATCTGGAGAACGCTCGCGATTGCCGTCGTGGCGCTCGCGATTGCCTATCTCGCTTTTCTTCTCTCGGGGGTGATGGGGCTCGTCCAGCTCGCGTGCTTCAACGTCGCCGGCCTCGCCGCCGCCGGCCTTTCGACGCGCTACCTGCTGCCCCGGATCACCCCGGCCGCGACCCGCGATTGCGGGAACATGCGCCTGCCCGCAGCGATCGCCGCGCGCAGCGCGCGGCTCCCCCGGTTCATCTGGCTGGCCGGCGCGCTGGCCTTGGGGAGCGTTGCTGTGTTGACCCTTGTTCCCGGTCCACTCTGGGACAATGATCTCGGACACCTCACACCGGTTCCCCAGCCGCTGCTTCTGCAGTACGACCGGTTGCGCCAGGAGCTCGGGGCGCCCGATGTTCGCTATTTGCTGACGGTGGAGGGCTCGACGGCCGACGAGGTGCTGGCGCGCGAAGAGCAGATGGCGCCGCTCCTGCAGCGGCTCGCGGAGCGCCGCGCCGCCACGGGCTTCGAGGACGCCGCCCGCTATCTGCCGAGCACCGCGACCCAGGAACGCCGGCGCGCGAAGCTTCCTGACGGAGCGACGCTGCGCGCGGCGCTCGATCGCGCGCTCGCGGGGACCGCCTTTCGCCCGGACGTGTTCGCGCCGTTCGTGCGCGACGTCGAGCGCGCTCGGCGGTTGCCCCCGCTCACGCCGGCCCGCGTGGCAGGAACTCCTCTGGAGCTCACGATCGGCAGTCTCCTCATCGCGCGGCGTGGACGCTGGACCGGCCTCGTGACCTTCACCGACGTCTCCGACCCCCGAGCGGTGCGACGCGTAGCCGCGCAAGCGGGCGCCGCACAGCTCATCGATCTCAAACAGGCTTCGGAGAATCTCGTGGCCCGCCAACGCGTGCGCATCGTGTGGAGTATCTGCGGCGCCGCCATCCTGCTCGCTCTGGTGGTGTTCGCCGCCCTGCGCTCGCCGGCGCGGGCACTGCGGGTGCTTGCGCCCATGGCGCTCACCGCGCTCCTGACGCTCGCGATCCTGCATGCCGCCGGCATCGCTCTCAATCTCTTCCATCTGATCGCGCTCGTGCTCGCCGCCGGTCTCGGCCTCGACTACGGATTGTTCGCCGAGCGCTCGGTGCACGACCCGCACGGCCGGCGGCGCACGCTGCATGCGATCACGGTCTGCGCCGCCGCCGCCTGCACCGTGTTCATCGTTCTCGCGAGCTCATCGCTCCCCGTGCTGCGCTCGATCGGCGTGACGGTCGTGATCGGAGTGGTCGGCAATTATCTGCTCGCGCTCGCGCTGGTGCGGCCGCGGACCACACCGCCATGAGACGGGCCGTCCTCGGACGCGAGGCGATTGCCGCGCTGATTCCGCACCAGGGCGCGATGTGCTTGCTCGAGCGCGTGCTCGAGTGGAATGCGGACCGCATCCTGCTCGCCACGGCGACGCACCGCGCGGCGGGCAATCCGCTGCGCGCGCGTGGGCGACTGCGCGCGCTGCACCTGTGTGAATACGGTGCGCAGGCCATGGCCGTGCACGGCGGACTTCTCGCGCAAGCCGCAGGCTCGCGCACGCAGCCCGCAATGCTCGTATCGCTGCGCGAGGTGCGGTTCGATCGGGACTATGTCGAGAACCTCCCCGGCGAGCTCGAGGTCGAGGCCAGCCGACTGTTGCACAGCATCGCAAGCTGGCAGTACGCGTTCGCGGTGCGCCACAGCGGCGAGCGTCTCGCCGCGGGACGCGCGGCCATCATGGTGCACCCCTTCAGCTGAGCGCGAGCGCGCCTTTCAAACGCCGCACGACCGCCTGAGCTCGCCGGTAGCTCGCGTGACTCGACATTTTGTCGCCGCGGCGTGTCGATCTTCGCCGGCTCGGTTCGGCTACAGGTGAGCAGTGTCATCCGTCACGAGGAGAACCCGTGAAATATCTCGCCTTCATCCGCCATGCCGAATCGCACCGAGAGGCCGGGCCGCCACCCGCACTGATGGATGCCATGGGGCAGTTCGTGCAGAGATCGCTTCAGGATGGATCGCTCGTCGATACCGGGGGCTTGCTGCCAAGCAAGGACGGCTTCCGCGTACGTCTCGCCCAGGGCGCTATCGCAACGACCGATGGCCCCTTCACCGAAACCAAGGAAGTCATCGGGGGCTGGGCCATACTCAAGGCGGACTCGAAGGCAGAAGCGCTGCGCATCGCCCGGGAGTTCATGGAACTGCACCGCAAGCACTGGCCGCAGTTCGAGGGAGAAGCCGAAGTGCGGCCGATGTTCGACCCGGGAATGGGTCCGTAACCCGGAGCGCACCAATTCGGTGAGCTATTGCGTGATCTCAGCCCGCGAGCGCGAGCGATGCCGCTCGCTCCCCGTAGAGCGGCACCTGCGGTAGCGGACCGGTCCGCTCTGCCTGCTGCCCGATCAGGGCGCGAAGCGCGGAACACGCGAGAGCAGGATGCTCTGCACCCGCACGGGCGATGATCTCCGCCGCAAGCCCGTGCAGCAGCGCGCAGCTCTCCCGTATGCGCGCATCGAATCCCGCATCGTCGAGTGTGTCGCGCAATCCGCGGTTGAGCTCCGCGAACCAGCCGAGCGCGGCCTGGTCGATCATTGTCGCGTCGTTGCGCTTGCGGCTCACGCGCGACCACGCGCGGAGGAAGGGCTGCATGGCCTCGTTGAGCTCGCGTGTCGCGGCGAGCTCGCGGTGCAGACGCGCAAGCATCGCGGCGTCGGTGAGGCGCCGTTGAAAGAACAGCTGACACAGGATGCCCCAGTAGTAGGCGTAGTCCCAGATGACCTTCACGGGCATCACCTCGGGGTCGCCGAAGATCGCGTATTGGTCGACGTAGATCGACAGCATGATCCGGTAGAAATCGAAATAGACGCGCTCGTAGAGCTTCGCGAACCGCGCGACCCGGGCGCCTTCGAGATCCTTCGAGACGAGCTCGGTGATATACGTGTTCGCGATCGCGATGAAGTCGCCGCCGGGTGAGTAGAACGGATCGAGGAACACCCCGGCGTCCCCCGTGATCGCCCAGCGCTCTGCGGCGAAGACCTGCTTGCAGCCGTAGGAGTAGCCTCGCAGGAACGCGAAATCCCGCAGCTGCCCACGCAGCGCCTCCAGCGACTCGGCGAGCCGCGGCTGATGCCGGTGCAGCCATCCCATTGCTCGCTCGAAGCTGTTCATCTCGGCAAGAGGATGCATGCGCGCATCCGCGACGATGCCCACCGAGTGCGATCCGGAAGCGAGCGGAATGAGCCACACCCAGTAGCCCTCGCCCACCAGGTGATTGGTCGAAAGCCAGCGTTCGCGCGGATCGCAGCGCGCGAGCCATCCCGCATCGTCCGACCAGTCATCGACGTCGATGCGCGCCCCGATCCGGAACCAGACCGCATTGGCATCATGTGCGTTCGGCTCTGCGAGCCCGAGATGGCGCTTCAGCAGCCCCGCGCGGCCGGAGGCATCGACGAGCCAGCGCGCCGAGATGAGGCGCTGCTCGCCACCCTGCTCGTACGTGATGTGGTGCCCGCGAGCGGCATCGCGCTCGCGAGCGCCGCCGCCGAGCGTGAAGGTGCGCACTACCGCCCCATCGATGAACTTCGCACCCGCCGCCCGAGCCTGCTCGGCGAGAAAATTCTCGAAGATGCCGCGATCGATCTGGTAAGTCGGTATCGAGAGATACCGGCTCTGGCCGACCTCGAGCACGTTGTCCACGTCGCGCCGCCCGTCCGAGAAGAAGAACCGGAAGCCGAATTTCCTCAGCTGCCGGCTCGTGAGGTGATCTCCGAGACCGAGCACCGTCTCGAAATAGTCGGCGCCGATCTCGACCGAGGATTCACCGACCTTGTGCGTTGCGGCGGGAACGGGATGTTTGCGGCGCTCGAGCACCACGATATCGAGCGCCGGCAGCCGCTGTTTGAGCTGCAGCGCGAGCGTGAGCCCCGCGAGGCCGCCGCCGGCGATGAGCACGTCCGTACCTTCGATCATGTCGCCCTCTTTGCGGAGCATGGGCGCCTCAGCTCACCGCGGCGATCTCGAGGCGCAGCAACAGGCGTGGTGCAAGCGTCAAGACCACCTCGCGCCGCGGTGCACCGGCGCGATCGGCTCGCACCGGCAGCGTCTCCGCCAGCACCTCGAACAGCGCGAGACAGCTCGACATCGCATTCCCCTCCACGAGCGCCGCGTTCGCTGCTCGCGCCGGAGTCGCTCGAGCCTCTCCCTCCTCGATGTGCACATCGAGCCGCGCCAGCGCGCGCGGCGACGGAGCCGGTGCGAGCACCAGCGCCGCACCGAGAACGCCCCGACTCGACGACATGGTCGCAAGGGGACCTGGAGTCTCGATGTCGTATGCCACGTAGAGGACTGCGGCTTCGGCGGCGAGCGCGTGAGTGCATGCGATCGCGAGGCCGGCACCGAACGTATGCTGGTGCGCGGTGATCGCAGTGTACGGCTGCGAGCAGCCGGTCGCGATCGCCCAGTACCCGGCTGCCGCATTGTGCACCGAGTTGTGAAACTTGGTGGGCGAGGTGTCGAGCGGCGCTCGCGCGAGCTGGCTGCAAAGATAATCGCTCACGGCGGTATCGCCGAACGTCGAGGCAAATACGCTCGCGAGCGTACCTGCCGGCCGCCCCGCGCTCGAGCAGGCCGCGGAGGCGACCTCGAGCGCGATGGCCACGCTGTCCGGAGCGCGCCGACGCTCGGTCGGTGCAAGCAGCGCAGGCGCGGGTCGCGGGGCGGGTGCGACGGCAGGAATTGCCTCGCCGCGCAGAATTGGGCGTGCCGCATCCCAGCCGGGGAGCCGCGCCGACCAGAGTGCGATGCCCTCGATGAACACCCGCGCGCCCGCCGCGGTAGCCACGGCGTCTTCATCCGACTCGACGGCACCGCTCAACACGGCCGCTCCCGCCCGAACACGAGCACACAGTTGCTGCCGCCGAATCCGAATGAATGGCTCGTGGCGATGCGGACTGTGCGCTGCTCGTTCTCGAGGCGCACTCGCGGGCCGCAGGTCGGATCGATCGCGCTGGAGTTGAGCGTGCCGGGCGCGAGTCCCGTCTCGATGGCATTGAGCGCGACGGCCGCCTCGATGATGCCAGCTGCCCCGAGCGCGTGGCCGGTCCAGCCCTTCGTCGAGCTCGCAGAGACACCCTCGGCGAACAGCTCGGCGACGAGCCGGCCCTCGACTTCGTCGTTCTTCTGGCTCGCGGTGCCGTGCAGGTTGATGTAGTCCACCTCGCGCCCGCTGATGCCGGCCGCAGCGAGCGCGGCCTCGATCGCGAGCCGGGCGCCGCGCCCCTCGGGGTGCGGCGCTGACATGTGGTGCGCATCGCTCGATTCGCCGCAGCCGAGCAGCCACGGACCGTCGCCCTCGCGCTCGAGCAGCGCGAAACCGGCCGCCTCCCCGAGCGAGAGGCCCCGGCGCTGCGGGTCGAAAGGACGGCAAGGCTCGGGCGAAAGCAATCCAAGGGAGTTGAAGCCGAAGAGCACGCTTCCGCATAAGCTGTCCGTGCCGCCGACGAGCGCCGCATCCGCGAATCCCTGGCGGAGCAGGCGCTCCGCGTGCGCGAACACTTTCGCGCTCGAGGAGCAGGCAGTCGCCACGGTCACGCACAAACCCTCGAGACCCAACGCGTGCAGGAGGAAATCACCGAGCGAGTGCGGCGCATGGATGATGGGCCGGCGCAGCTCCGGCGGAAACTCTCCGCTCGGCTGCAGGCGCCGGTAGGCCTCCTCGGTAGCCCCGATGCTCGAGGTGGACGTGCCGACGACAATTGCGATCCGGTGGGCGCCGTAGCGCTCGCGCGCCGCCGATACGCGCTCGCGGAAGGGGTCCTGCTGCAGGGCGAGCCAGGCGAGACGGTTGTTGCGGCACTCCCAGGTTGCGAGGGCGCCGGGAAGCGCTGCATCCGCGCGCTCGAGTCCCTCGACACGCCCGATCCACGTCTCGAGCGGCACCGTCGTGAAATCGTTGCGCCGCAAGCCGCTGCGCCGCTCGCGCAGCGCCGAGGCGAATTCCGCCCGGCTCGCGCCAGCTGCGCAAGTCACGGTGCAGGCGGTCACGCAAAGCGGCGAGGGTCTCACTCGTCTCCCCTTAACGCTTCATCCGATCCCCCGCACGCTCCCGCACGCTCCCGCACGATCGGGGCGCCGCGGCGTCCCGCTCAGCGCGAGCGCGTGCCTCCGCCCGCACGATGGTCCTCGATGTGCTGCGAGAGGGCACGGAGCGATGCGAATATGCGCTGGTTCTGCTCGTCGTCCGAGCGCAGCTGCAAGCCGTAGCGCTTGGATATCTCGAGCGCGATCTCGAGCGCGTCGATCGAGTCGAGCCCGAGACCTGCGCCGAACAGCGGCGCCTCCGGATCGATTTCCTCTGCCTTGACGGCCTCGAGGTTCACCGCCTCGACGATGAGTCGAGCGAGCTCACGCTCTGCGGGCGTTTGGCTGGCAGGCATGTCGAGGGGCGCGATAGACTGCTTCGAGGCGGGGGTCACGGACGCGGCATCGTATCACAGCGATCGCTCGCGGCCGGCGTACGCCCGGTTCTGGAACGCCGGTCACGAATCGCCAGCCACGATGAACGTCGAGGTCGCCGCGTCCGAGCCGCGCGCAGTCCCGCGCATCGAATATGTGCGCCTGCTTCCCGAGGCTCTCGCGGCGCCGCTGCCGCCCGATGTGCTGGCGGCGATGGCATTCGGCCGCGGGGAACCGCATTCGCCCGAGCCGCATCCGCGCTTGCCCGGCCCGCCCCGGCGACCCGCCGATCCGCGCCTCATCCGGGTGGGCCTCGAACCGCTCGGTCCTGCCGATGTGGTCGAGCTGTGGCGCGCGGCCGGTACCGTGCGCACGGGCAGCGTGGGACCCGTGCGCTTCGCCGCTGACGAGGAGCACCTCGCCGGCCAGCTCGAGCTCGACGAACGCGAGTACGGCGGACTTGCCGCCGCCGCGCAGTGGGCTTACGCGAGGATTCTCCGCTTCCAAGCGAGCTCGCCTTTCCCGCATCTGCTGCGGATGTGGAATTACTTCGACTCCATCAACGACGGCGAGGGCGATGCGCAGCGGTACAAGCAGTTCTGCATCGGACGCGCTCAAGCCTTCGGGGCTGCGGCAGGCCGTCCGCTGCAGCGGCCAGCCGGCTTGGCGGGCGAGCGAGCGATAGCGTCTCCGAACCGCTTCCCGGCCGCAACGGCCATCGGCCGGCGCGACGGCTCGCCTGTCCTGCAAATGTACTGGCTCGCGGCGCGCGTGCCGGGCACCGCGCTCGAGAATCCTCGCCAGATGAGCGCGTACCGCTATCCCCGCGAGTACGGCCCAGCCTCTCCGAGCTTCTCGCGTGCGATGCTCGTCCCCGGAGGACTGCTGCTCGTCTCCGGCACCGCGAGTATCGTCGGTCACGCCTCCCGACATCGAGGCTCCCTGCGGGATCAGCTCGATGAGACGCTCGCGAACCTCGCAACCGTTCTCGAGCGGGCAGCCGCGATCGAGCCCGCGCTGCCGCCCGAGTTGAGCCCGCGGACACGACTCAAAATCTACCTGCGCGACGGTGCAGCGGCAAAGCTCGCGGCGGCTCATCTCGCGCAGTGTCTGCCGCCCGGGGCGCAATGCCTGATGCTCGAAGCGGACATCTGCCGCGACGAGCTCCTCGTCGAGGTCGATTGCATTCACGCCTGAGGCTGGGCGATGCCCGCGTCCGGTGCGAGATGCTCGCCCGCGAGCCGCACGAGCGCCGTGCGCGAGAGCTTGCCGAGCTCGTCGCGCGGTAGGGCCGCAACGAGCACGAGCGGACGGGGCAGGAACGCGGGGTCGATTCCGCGCCCCAGCTCGGCGAGGATCGCTTCCGCGGTCAGGCCCGGTGCCACGACGAGCGCCGCGACTCGCCGCACGACTCCCGTCCCTTCGTCCGGCTGAAACACTGCCGCATCACGCACGCCGGCGATCGAGAGCAGACGCCGAGTGAGGTCCGCGAGCGAGGCCCGCTTGCCCGCGACCTCGATCATGTCGGCGTTGCGGCCTCGCACGATGAACCGGTTCTCGGCCTCGAGCTCGACCACGTCCTGCAGCGCGGTAGGCGCATCGAACCACGGCGCATCGACGACTGCGCCCTGCGGCCTCGGCTCGAGCGCGGCGCCCGGATACAGATGCCAGGACTGCTCGTGCGCGGTCCTGCGGGTGGCGATGACGCACGTCTCGGTCGAGCCGAACATCTCGAGCATCGCCGCGCCGAACACCCGCTCCACGGCCACCGCGAGCGCCCTCTCGAGCGGCGCGGTGGCCGAGACGACGACGCTCACTTCCGGGAAACGCTGGCCGGAATCCACCAGCGCACGCAGGTGCACCGGTGTCGCGACGAGCACGCGCGGGGCGGGCACCTCCGCGAGGGTGGCGGCGACATCGGACGGAAACAGCGGACGGGCCGCGTGCACCGCCATGTCCGCCGCGAGCGGCAGCAGGATCGAGGTCTCCGTGCCGTACATGTGCTGCGGCGGCACCGTCGCCACGATCCAGGGGCGTTTGCCTCTCGAGCCCGGCGCGAGGCACTCGCGAATGCGCGCGGCATTGTGGGCCGTACTGCCGAGCACCGTCCGCCAGCGCTTCACGTGCGGCTTCGGGGCACCGGTGGTGCCGGAAGTAAACGCCACCTGGACGATGTGCTCGGAAGCGATGCGTGGCAGCTCGACCGCCCCCACCGCGCGAGCGGCGGCACCGATCGCGGCAGCGTTCGCCGCGTCGTCCCCTGCTTGCGAAGAGTCGGCGAGCGCACGCGCCACCCGCGCGTCATCGCAGCGCATGCTGCCCGGGTAACTTGCCGCGATCTCCTCGATGACGAGCGGGGCGCGCGAGGGCGGAAGCAGATTTGTGCGGCCGCGTACGAGCGCGGCACAGTATGCGACCAGAAACAGGTGGCGCTGCTCGCAGAGGTTGACGATCGGGCCGCCGCCCGCGAGCGACGCGGCGACGCGGCGGACGCTCGCCAGGAACTCCGCCACCGAGACCGTGCGGCCGCCGGCGAACAATAGGGGTCTCGCCGGCTCGGCCGACTGAACGAGCGGCGCGTCCAGGGCACCGCGCATCAGCTCGCGCGCTTCACGATGAGCGAGGTGTTCACCCCGCCGAAGGCGAAGTTGTTGCTCATCACATGCTCGACCTCGATCGGGCGCCCCTCGCCGGCGATGTAATCGAGCTCGCCGCAGCGTGGATCGACATGCTCGAGGTTCAGCGTCGGCGCGAACCAGCCTGCGTTCATCATCTCGATGCTGAGCCAGGCCTCGATCGCGCCGCATGCCCCGAGCGTGTGACCGAAAAAGCTCTTCTGGCTCGAGATCGCGACGCGCGACCCGAGCGCCGCGGCGGTGCCGCGCGACTCGGCGATGTCCCCCTGCTCCGTGGCGGTCCCGTGGCCGTTGACGTACCCGATCGCCGCCGCCGGCAGCCCCGCATCCGCGAGCGCGAGCTCCTGAACCGCACGCATCGTCGCCTCTTCCGGCCGCGTCGCGTGGCGGCCGTCGCTGTTGGTCGCGAACCCGACGATCTCCGCATAGACTCGCGCCCCCCGCGCGCGCGCGTGCTCGAAGTCCTCGAGCACGAGGATCGCCGCACCCTCGCCGATCACCAGGCCGTCGCGATCGCGGTCGTAGGGCCTCGGCGTCGTGTGCGGCTCGTCGTTGCGCCGGCTCGTGGCGTAGAGCATGTCGAACGACATCGCCTGGCTCGGACAGAGCTCATCGGAGCCCCCCGCGATCATCACCGTCTGCTTGCCCTGCCTGATCGTCTCGTAGGCGAAGCCGATCGCCTGACTGCCCGAGGTGCAGGCGCTCGAGGTGGGGATGATGCGGCCTTTCAGACCGAAGAAGATGCTGAGATTGGCGGCGGCCGTGTGCGGCATCATGCGGATGTAGGAGCTTGCGTTGAGTTTGGGCGATGTGCCCTCGAGCAGCATGATCGTGAAGTCCTTGGTGTCCGAGATGCTGCCCATCGAGGACCCGCATGCAACGCCCGCTGCCCCGCTCGCGAGCAGCCGATCGCCGCTCAAATCCGCAGCGCGCACCGCCGTCTCCGCTGCCGCGACCGCGAGCTGGGATACGCGCCCCATGCCGCGCAGTTGTCTGCGCGTCCAGTGCGCCGGCGGCTCGAAGGTCTCGACCGGCGCCGCGAGCTTGGTGGCGAGGTCCGTGAAGCGCTCCCACTCGGGCATGTAGCGCACGGCGTTCCGTGCAGCTCGGAAATGCGCCTGCACCTCCTGCCAGGAGCACCCGAGCGCCGTGACGGCGCCCATGCCGGTCACCGCGACGCGCCGCTCGGCGCGCATCATAGGCGAGCCCCGTTCATACGAGTCCCCCATTCACGGCGATGACCTGCCGGGTCACGTAAGAGGCGGCCGGCGAGATGAGGAAGCTCACGACCGATGCGACTTCCTGCGCCGTGCCGGCGCGCTGCATCGGAATGAGCTTCGTGAGCTCCTCGAGCGGCGCCGCGTGCACCATCTCGGTCTCGATCAGTCCCGGCGCGACACAGTTGACCGTGATCTGACGCTTGGCGAGCTCGACGGCCAGAGCCTTCGTCGCGCCGATGATGCCCGCCTTGGCGGCGCTGTAGTTCACCTGACCGCGATTGCCCACGAGACCCGAGACTGAAGCGAGCGTGACGATGCGCCCCGGCGCGCGCCGCCGCACCATCGGCATCACCAGTGGCCGCAGGACGTTGTAGAAGGCGTCGAGATTGCCGCGCAGAACCGTGTCCCATGCCTCGCCGCTCATCGCGGGGAATGCCGCATCGTGCGTCAACCCCGCGTTGCAGACCACACCGTAGTACGCCTCGTGCGCTTCGAGGTCCGCGCCGAGGACTTCCAAGCAGCGCGCGCGCTCGGTCACGTCGAACTGCAGCACGCGCGCGGTGCCGCCGAGCGCGCGCACCTCGCTCGCGACCTGGTCAGCCTCGGTGCGCCGCGAGCGGCAGTGCACGACCAGGTCGTACCCATCCGCCGCGAGGGCGAGCGCGATCGCCCGCCCGATGCCGCGGCTCGATCCGGTGACGAGAACCGTCGCGGTCATGCCGCCTCCCGCCAGAACGGATAGAAATTGAACCACTGGAGCGGCTCGAGCCGCACGTAATGCTCGAGCCGGCCGGCGAAGCGCTGCGCTTGCCGGGCGAGCGCCGCGTCTCGCTCGGCGCGCGGCCAGGCGAGCCGCTCGGCGAACGGCTCGAAATAGATGTGATTGGTTCCCCCGCGCCTCAAGCAGAACAACAGGTGCACCGGACATTCGAGAAGTGCGCCGAGGATGTACGGCCCCACGGGCAGCGGCGCGATCCCGCCGAGAAAGCGGACGTCGACCGTGCGCCCGCCGTGCACCGGGACCCGATCGCCGGCTATGACGACCCACTCCCCGCGATCGATCCGCTCCTTCAGCATGAGCGCGACGGCCGGTCCGAAGTCGGTCACCTGCAGCAGCTCGAGCTCCGAGGCCCCGGACATCGCGAGGACCCGGTTGAAGTAGGCCGTATGCCGCGTGTGCACGAGCACGTTCAGCCGTACCCGGCGATGGAGGCTCGCGAGCGCGCGGCAGATTTCGAGATTGCCGAGATGCGATCCGATCACGAGACGGCCGAGCCCGGACCCCACGGCCTCTCGGAGCGAAGCGTGGTCGTCGAAGACGACGTGCCGGTACTCGAGCCTGCCGGACCACGCATCGAGCTTATCGAGGATGGCCTGTGCGAAAGCGACGAAGTGCCGATACGCCCAGCGCCGCGTGGGCGCAAGGCCGCTCTCGGGTGCCTCCCGCGCGATTCGCCGCAGGTACTCGAGCGAGGCCTGGCGGGTGCGCCGGCCGAAGACAAAGAAGTAGAGCGTCACGGCTTGCACGATGGGCGTCGCGAGGCGGCGCGACATGAGGCGCAGGCCGAGCATCATCAGTCGCATCGCGAGGAGGGCGCCCCGCTCGCGAGTCGTCGCCCAGCTCGACTGGATCACCGCACCGCCGGAGCTCATGCGAGCTTCCGCCCGATGAGCCGCGGAAGCCGCAGGAGCATCCCGGCGAGAAGGCGCAGCTGCAGCAAGACCATGTATGCATTGTCGCGCACCAGGCGGAAATGCGAGACGCCATCGAGCGGGTAGACCACGCGGGTGGCGAGCCAGCGTAGCGGGACGCCGCGCCAGTGCAGCCGGACGAGGATCTCCACGTCGAAGTCCATGCGGGTACCGATGTGCTCGGCGGTGGCGAGGCGCATCACCGCCTGGAGCGGATAGACGCGAAAGCCGCAGAGCGAGTCCGGGATCTCGAACGAGAGCGTCTCGAGCCACACGAGCGCGTGCGTGAGCCAGCGTCCATAGCGCCGCAGGCGCGGCATGGAAGCGTCGAACAGCGGTCGGCCGCAAATGAGCGACGTCGGATGCTCGCGGGCTTCCGCGACGAAGCGCGGGATGTCCGCGAGCGCGTGCTGGCCGTCGGCGTCGATCTGCAACGCGTGAGTGTGGCCCTTGGCCGCCGCCGCACGGAATCCGGCGAGCACGGCGGCGCCCTTGCCGCGGTTCGGCGCCAGGCGAATGAGCGTGGCGCCCGGCACCTCTCGGGCGAGCCTGTCGAGCTCACGCGCGCATGCCGTGCCCGAGCCGTCGTCGACGAGCAGGCAGGTGAGGTCGCTCGCCCGTACGGCCGCGAGCACGTGCGCGATCGTCTGCTCGTGATCGAAGACCGGAATGACCGCGCAAGGCGAGAAGACTCGGTCCACCACTCGAGGCGCTGCCCTCAGGCCGAGAGGAGCCGCTCGGCGATGCGCGCCAGATCGGCGACGGTGCGCACGGCCTTGAAGTCCTCGGCGGAGACCTTGCGGCCGGTCGTCCGTTTGACCTGCTCGATGAGGTCCACGGCATCGATGCTGTCGATCTCGAGGTCATCGACCAGCCGCGCCTCAGGCGTGATGCGCGCCGGGTCGAGGCGGAAAAGCTCCACGAGCGCCGAGCAGATCAGGGCGTAGGCGCGCTGCGGACCGACCGGCTCGAGCGGCCGATCCGGATCGAGACTGACCGGTTCCGTCATGGCTGGTCCCGAGTGAGCTCCGTCGTAAAAACGCGCAGCAGATGCTGGTTGAATTCGCGCGCGGCCAGCGGCGGCGGCGCGCCGCCGCGGAAGGGCTCCGGATCGAGGTCCTCCCCGACACGCAGTGTAAATTGCGGCCGCCGCGCCGGAACGCGGTACCACGGATCGCGCTTCCCGAGCGTCGGCGGATCGCACCAGATGTACACCGGCGTCACCACGGCCGCGGCCCGCAATGCGATCGCGGCGGCGCCTCGGTGAAACTGCGGCGTTTCCCCGAGCGCCGTGCGACTCCCTTCAGGGAAGATTATTACACTTCCTCCGCTCCTGAGGGCGCCGGCGGCGCCCTCCAACATGGCATCGGCCGGGCTGTTGCTCACGTATCCGGCAGCTGCGATCGGTCCGCGGGTGATCGGGTTGCGCGCCAGAGCAGCCTTCACGATGCAGGTCGCCTCTGGCACGAGGGAAGCGAGAAACACCCCGTCTATGAGCGTCGGATGATTCGCGATGATGAGCTGTCCCGGACGGCCGAGCCGCTCGGCGCCCTCGACCTCGTACGTGAGCACCCCGAGCGAGCGCATGAGCCGCGCGAATCGTCGCAGGGAGAGCCCGACCAGCCGGCGCGCGCGGGCGCGGCGGCGCTGCGCACCGCCCGGGAGCAGCCTCGTCGCCGGCAGCACGAGCAGCGACAGCACGAGGGCGCTCACGGCAAACGCGGTGAAGCAGAGCGCAGTCGCCATCAGGCGCCACCAGCGGCCGCGCTCGCCGCGGCCGGCGCGACGTGAAGCGCGACGTGAAGCGCGACGCCGCTCACCTTCCTCAAACGGCTCGGTGCGGAGTTGTGAGAGTTTCTTCACGCGCCAAGTATTGCATCGGCGGGCGTTGTGCCGTAACGTTCGCGCGCTTCACGGGCTCGGGTTTTGCTATCCGTTGTCCGATTGGGGAGTGGTGCTGCGTCCTGGAGGTGTGGCGAACCGATGAAGAAGCGCAAAGCGTCGACTGACAGCGACCCTGGGCCCCGTCTTCAACGTGTTTCCGAGTATCTGGAGAAGTACTTCCCCGATTTCTTTGCGGAAGCGCGCTTCCAGGTCGGCGACGACGACTACTTCCTCTTCGCGCGTTTCGGTCAGTACCTCGCGCGGGCGATCGAGCAGAACCGCGCCCCGACCAGCCAGATCAACCGCGGCTTCACTGTCCTCAACAAGATGGCGCGCGCCTCCGCGAAGAGCCCGCGCATCCGGCAGATGCTGGTCTCCGGACCGCTCGAATACATCGTCGATGCGCCGAAGGCGCGCCAGCTCGCGCGCAAGCGCCTCTCGCCGGTCGCGCAGGGGTATCTGGAGAGCCTGTGCGAGTAACGGCAATGACTGGCCGCGCGCGAAGACGGGGTCGAGCCGAGCGCTAGTGCCATGGAGCCGGCGGATCGAGCGAGCGAGCTGCGCCGCTTCTGGTTCGGCACCCAGCCGCTCACCGCCGCACGGCTCGATGAGCGGATCCGCTACTGGTTCGCAGGGAGGGAGCCGCAGGAGGTGCAGCGGCAGCGCGATGAGGAATTGCGCGCTCGCTTCGAGCCGCTCGTCGGCGAGGCGGCACGGGGCCAGCTCGCATCCTGGGCGGGGAGCCCGCGCCGCCGCCTCGCTCTGATCCTGTTGCTCGACCAGCTGCCGAGAAATCTCTTCCGCGCAACCCCGCGCGCATTCGCGACGGACGCAGAGGCGCTCGCCCTCGCACTGTCCGGCATTCAATCAGGCGCGGATGCGGCGCTCGGGCCGGTGGAGCGGATATTCTTCTACATGCCTCTGCAACACGCCGAATCCGCCGAGGCGCAGGAGGAGTCGCTCGCCGCCTACCGTCGACTGCTCGCCGAGGCGCCGGAGGCGCTGCGCCCTGTTTTCGAATCCACGCTGCGCGCCGCCGAGACGCACCGGGAGATCATCCACCGGTTCGGACGCTTCCCGCATCGCAACCGGATCCTCGGTCGAGCCTCGGCACCCGACGAGCAGGGGTATCTCGCGAGCGGCCGCGCGAGTTTCGGCCAGTCGTGAACGCGGCCGGCCTCAGCCTCGCAGATGGCGCTCGAGCTCCCGCACCCGCCGCTCGAGCTGGCGGCGAGACTCGATCAGCTCAACAGCGAGAGCCGCGCCGCTCAGATTCACTCCGAGGTCGTGTACGAGGCGGCTCATCGTGCGCAGTCGCGGCAGCGCCGAAGCCGGCAGCTGCCACTCGCTCGGCGCGCGCCCGCGCGGATAGACGACGCCGAGATCGGCGAGCTCCACGAGCGCATCGAGCGTGAGATCGCAGAGGCCGAGGAGCGTCTCGACCTGGACCCAATCATTCTCCCCGAGCAAGTGCGCCTCGAGTAGCTCGACCCTTTCGACCATGCCCACTCCTCGCTCGTCCGTCAGCGCGATTCGAACCCCTCGCGAGGATCGAACGCAAGCTCCGCTCTCATTTGCTCGTACAACGCGCGTGCCGCCGGTGAGTTCGCAGGCGGAAGGACCACCTTCAGCACGACATATTGATCGCCGGCCACCTGCCCCGGAAGCCCGCGGCCTTTCAGGCGCAGCCGCGCATCAGCCTGCGATTCGGCCGGAATGCGCAGCTCCACGGGGCCGCCGAGCGTCGGAGTCTGCACGGTGGCGCCGAGCGCGACCTCCCAGGGTGCGACGGGCAGCGTGAGCGTCACGTCGCGTCCTTCGACGCGGTAGAGGCGCTGCGGCCGGATGTGCACCTCGAGGTACAGGTCCCCTGCCCGCCCGCCGTCGTGCGCCGGCTCGCCCTGTCCGGCGAGCCGGATGAGCTGGCCATCCGTCACGCCCGCCGGGATGGAGACGCGCACCGTCCGGCTGGCGACTTCCACATGGCCGTCCGGCTTGACGTGCGGATGCTTGAGCTCGAGGGTTCGAGCGCCGCCGCGATAGGCTTCCTGCAGATCGATGTCGATCCGCGAGTGGTGATCGCGGCCACCGTGCGCGCGGCCCCCGCCCTCGGCAAAGGGGCTTGCGGCTCCACCGCCGAACAGAGACGCGAAGAAGTCGCTGAAGCCCCGCCCTCCCCCGTCGAACTCGAATCGGAAAGCCCCCGCTTGCGGCCCCTCGCCTGCAGCGCCGCCGCCGGATGCCTCCCCTGCCGCCCCCCGAAAGCCCCTGCCCTCGCGCGGTCCGCCGCGGAACTCGAAGCCGCTCGTCCAGTCCGGCGGCGGGCGAAACTGCTGGCCCTGCTTCCAGTCGGCGCCGAGCTGATCGTAAGCGGCGCGCTTCTCCACGTCCTTGAGTACCTCGTACGCCTCTTGCACCTCCTTGAAGCGCTCTTCGGCGTTTGCCTCCTTGCTCACGTCGGGGTGGTACTTGCGCGCGAGCCTGCGGTACGCCTTCTTCACCTGCTCGGCCGTCGCGGTGCGCGAGACGCCGAGTGCCTGATAGTAATCGCGGTATTCCATGAGAGCTCGCTGCGCGCGGCTGGCGGCAGCGGAACATGATGGGGACGGGGCGCGGTAGTTTTCAACTCCGCGGGCCGCTTGCCCCCCCACCGGTGAGATGACGCAGCCGGGCGCACAAAAAAAACGCCGCGAGCGGGGGATACGCATCGCGGCGTCCGAGAGCGAACACCGGGGAAGTTGTTCGCTGTTTCCAGATAGAGCCTCCAGCACTCGCCGGCCGCCACGCGCACCTGTGTTCGCGAAGCGCCGTCCAGCTGCTCGTCCGGACCGTCGGCTGCGCGACTCGCGCCGCGCTGCCCTGCCCCGATAGAGCAAGGCGCATGCCAGGGCTCGGCCGTCATCCGAAACAAGCACTTGCGAGCGACTGTGACGGCCCTCAATGTGACGCAGCGTGTCAAGTACGTACCCGCCGCAGCGATTTTTGTCGCTCGCGAGCGCGAGCGGCGGCCGCCGGAGGCTCAAACAGGCCATAATCCCGCGCGCAACCCGGCGAGGAGCCAAGGAGCTCGGCACACCCGATGAGCGAACCTCCAAAACGGCGGCTGCTCGACTTCCTCGGCGGCTCTCCGACATTCGTCGCGGAGGGCTGCCGCATCACCGGCGATGTCGAGACGGTCGGGCCGCTCGTGATGTGCGGCACGGTTCGCGGCGACGGGCACGTGCGCGGCGCGCTGAGCCTCGCCGTGAAGGCAGAGTGGGAAGGCCAGATCCGCGCCGAGCGCGGCGTCATCGCGGGCAAGGTGACCGGAATCCTGACGGTGCAAGACAAGCTCGAGATCGGTGCGACGGCCGTCGTGCGCGCGCGGGTGAGCGCGCGCGTGATCGCCATTGCGAAAGGCGCCGTCATCGATGGCGAGCTCATCGTGACGAGCGGGCAGCCGATCGTGAGCTTCGAAGAGAAGCGCACCCTGGAGCCCGAGCAGCGCGGCTGAACGCCGCCTCGCGAGAGCGCCGGGGGCCGGGGCGTTTACGTACCGGTTCGCTGCGATGATGCCGGCGCGCCGAGCTCGATCGCCGCCGCGAGCTCTTCCGCCGCCCGGCGTTCCGCCCACGTCCAGCGCGCAGGGTGATCCAAGAAACCGCAGTGTCCGCCCCAGCGCGTCACGACCACTTGCAGCGCGGGAGAGGCGGCAAGCCGCGTGATGTCGCGCACCGGAACGATCGGGTCATCGAGCGCGGTGATGATCGTACTCGGAACCGTCAATGCGGCGAGGCGCGTGCCGACGATCGCATAGCCGTTCAGGTACTCCTCGAGACTTGCGAAACTCGTGAAGCGGCGCACGAGCGCGGAGGTGAGGGCACGCAGGCGGGGCAGGCGCAGGAGCGCGGCGAAATCGTAGTCCCCGGGCCACGCCTGCTGTTTGAGACGAAGAGACCCGGTCCACTTGCGGATGAAGTATGAGTGGTATGGGCGAAAGCCGCGCTCGAGCGCCTCGAGCGTGGCCACGGGATCGAGCACGGGCGAGATCGCGACCACCTTCGCGATCTCGAGCTGCGCCGCCTCGGCTTCAGCCGCGACGCGCAGCATGAAATTGCCGCCGAGCGAGAACCCCCCGAGGCCGAGCCGCGCGCCCGGAAAGAGCGCCTGGACTGCCCGCACGGCGCCGATGACCTCCGGCAGCCGGCACGAATGAAACAGCCCGCGATTGAGATGCTGCGTGCCGCCGTGATCGCGCAGGTTGACGCGCACGACGTCACAGCCGCGTTCGGTGAGCTGCGCGGCGAGCGAGAGGACGTACAGCGAGTCCGCGCTGCCTTCCCAGCCATGCAGCAGCACGGCGACGAACCGCGCCGCGGTCTGCGGTGTGCGAGGGTCATCCGCGCGCCGCGCCGGCGAATGCACGGCCTCGAGCCGCACACCGTCGCCGCACTGAAGCAGCAGCGTCCGGCTCGCCGCGCGCAACGGTGCGAGCCGCGGCGCCATCCAGCGGCCGCGCGCGGACAGGCTCGGCACGATCGACTGCAGGTGGCGGTTCCGCAGCCAGCGCGGCGGGCTGAAGCTCTCGTCGAGGCGCACCGAGGCGGGCAGCCCGCAGGCGGCCCGCCCCGAAGGGGTACTATCCGGCGGCAGTAGCGAACGCGGCATGGCCCGAGGATATCGAGCGGCGCGTACGCCGGTCGAGCAGCGCGCATCCGCCGCTCAGCGCAAACTGATTTCCATGCGGTTGTTCGCGCCCGCGGCTCGATTCCACTCCCCGGCCGTGAGCGAGTCCGAGACTGGCGGGTAGGCGACGAGCGTCGACTTGTCGTCGCCCGCGAGCACCTGCACGTCGATCGCACCGTGCGAGGCGCTGCGCAGCTCCGCGGCGAGATCCGCGAAGGCGACGGAGATGCGCGGCGCTCCGGTCTCATCTCGCGGCAATGAGTCGCCGCTCAGATCGCATCTCGCGTAGGGCGTGTCATCGGGCGCGAGGGCATACCCGTCCGTCGCGTTCCCCATGAGGCAAAAGCGTCCTGGAAATTCCCTGATCTCCACGACCCCGCGATAGCCCTGCGCGCTGAGCCGGTCGAAGAGCTGCCGCAGGGAATCGAGGCGAGGCCCGCTGAAGGGGGCCTCACCGTAGGGGACGACCTCGACGACGGGCCGGGCCGCCGCAGCTCGGTGAAACGATACCGGGCTCGCCGCAGCCCCCGTCGCTGCACTGCCCGTTCCGTCACTCGTGCCGAGGCCGGCGCCATCGCCCTGCGCGTCCGCGCCGGGTCCCGGATTTTGAGCCACCGCGGCCGGCTCCCCGCCGCCGGCTGCTCGCGTACCGACACTCTCCTGAGCAAACGCGCCGAACGAGGTGCGCAGTGCCGCAACCTGAGCCGCCAGCGCCTGGGTGTGCGCTGCCTGCTGAGCCGCAACGATGAGGCTCGCGATGGCGATGACCCCGGCGAGCGCTGCGGCGAGCGCCGTCCAGGGCCATCCGCGCTCCATTTGCTTCTCGAGCGCTGCGCCGACCGCGCGCCGCAGCTCCCCGATCTGCTCGCGCAGCGCCGCTTCGGTGACCGGGCGGAGGGCGGCCAAGGCCGCATGCGAATTGCGCGCCTCAAGCTCCACAGAGTGTCCGTCCGGCCCCGCTGAGTCCGGTTCGTCGATCTCCACATCGTCCGCGGTGGCCGGCCGAAACGTGCTCTGCTCGGTGGTGCGCCGCTCGGGTAACAGGTGCAGTTGATAGAGCACCTTGGAGACATCGGCCGGCTTGATCTGCTTGGGCAGGACGCCCACCGCGCCGAGCGCCCGTGCCTGTCCGACGTACAGCTCCCCCTCCTGCGAGGTGTACATCATGATGGGGATGGTCGCGGTCCGCGGATTGTTCTTGATCGTCTGGACCGCCTGGAACCCGTCCATGCCCGGCATGAGGTGATCCATGAAGATCACGTCGGGCCGGTGATTGCCGAGATACTCGATGGCCTGCTCGGCGCTCTCGGCGCCCACCACGTCGAGCTCGTACCTCTCCAGCATCTTCGCGAGGAACGTCCGCGCAGACTTCGAATCGTCCACGACCAGTGCGCACTTGGCCGACACTTCCGTTTTGCCCCCGAGCACTCCCCCTCCGGTGAGCTCAAGTGTAGCTCAACAGCTACGCGGATTTTGCGGCTGCCATCACGCCGCAACTCAGCGCCACGCGGATTTCACACTGGGCCATTCGATTCGCAAGCTCGAAGATCGCTCGCTGTCGCCGCTCGGAGACGCAGGAGCGCAGCTGAGGCTCGAGCTCGGTCACTCCCGGATGCCTCGGCCCCGCGTCATGAGCGTCACGGCGAGGATGAAGAATCCGAGCGTGAACGCAATCATGATCCCGAGCGAGCCGGCTACGTTCACGTCGGAGGTCCCGAAGAAGCCGTATCTGAATGAATTGACCATGTAGAGGATCGGATCCGCGAAGGAGAGCGCCTTCGCCCAGCCCGGCAGGATGTGCACCGAGTAGAACACCCCGCCGAAGTACGTGAGCGGCTGGAGCACGAACGTCGGCACCCAGTTCACCTGATCGAAGTTCTTCGCCAGCAGCGCGTTGATGAACCCGCCGAGCGCAAACAGAGCCGACGTGAGGACCACCGCGCCGACCACGACCACCGGGTGATCGACGGTGAGGTGCGCGAAGAGCAGCGCGACCGCGGTCACCACGAGCCCGACCAGGAGCCCTCGCACGAGCCCGCCGGTCACGTACCCGCATACGATCAGCCAGTCCGGGAGCGGGGAGACGAGCATCTCCTCCACGTGCTTGCCGAACTTCGCTCCGAAGAACGAGGACACGACGTTCGAGTAGGAGTTGGTGATGACGGCCTGCATGATGAGGCCGGGCGCGATGAACTGCAGATAGGTGTGGCCGCCCATCTGTCCAATGCGCCCCCCGATGAGACTCCCGAAGATCACGAAGTAGAGCGTCGCGCTCACCGCCGAGGGGACGATCGTCTGACCCCAGATGCGGATGATGCGGCCGTACTCGCGGATGACGATCGTTTGATAGCCGATCCAGCGCACGACGCCGAGGCTGATCGGCGGCATGCGCGGCGCCTCCGCCATGGTGGAGGAGTCCGAGGAGTCCGGCATCAGCGGCGACTCTGTCGCAGTCGAGGAGTCGCCTCGGCGGGTTGAGCCACGGGCGCCCCCGGATACCGTACTGCCGACTGGCCGCGGTCGGGACCCTCGGCGCCCACGCTCCGGCCCTCGACCAAGCGCATGAAGATCTCCTCGAGCCGGTTCACCTTGTTGCGCATGCTGAGCACCTCGATACCGAGGTCCGAGAGGCGCAGGAAGATGTCATTGAGAGTGCGGTCCTTCAAGACCTCCACCTCGAGCGTGCGGCTGTCGGCGAGAGTCATCGGGTAGCCCTCGAGGCGCGGCGCCTCGTTGAGCTCCGCGCGCAGATTGAGGACGAACACCTCCGAGTGCAGCCGGCGGAGCAGGCTGCTCATGCGGTCCCGCTCGGCGATGCGTCCCCCATCAATGATCGCGATGTTGCGGCAGAGCGTCTCCGCCTCCTCGAGATAGTGCGTCGTCAAGATGATGGTCGTGCCCTCGGCGTTGATCTGCCGCAGGAACTCCCACATGGAGCGGCGGATCTCGATATCGACGCCCGCGGTCGGCTCATCGAGGATCAAGAGCCGCGGCTCGTGCATGAGCGCGCGCGCGATCATCAGCCGGCGCTTCATGCCGCCCGAGAGGCCGCGCGCGATCTTGTCGCGCTTGTCCCAGAGCGCGAGCTGCTTTAAGTACTTCTCCGCGCGCACGCGCGCCGTGGGGCGCGCAATCCCATAGAAGCCCGCCTGGTTGACGACGATCGTCTGCGGCGTTTCGAACATGTTGAAGTTGATTTCCTGCGGCACGACGCCGATGCAGGACTTGGCCGCCTCGATCTCCCGGTCGATGTCGTGGCCGAACACCGTCACCTTTCCGCTCGTCTTGCGCACGAGCGAGGTCACGATTCCGATCAGCGTCGTCTTGCCCGCGCCGTTGGGACCGAGCATCGCGAAGAAGTCACCCTCGTCCACGTCAAGGTCGAGCCCCTTCAAGGCCTCGACGCCGTTTGCATAGGTTTTGGCGAGTCCGTGGACGGAGAGCGCGTGCATGAAGTGAGCGTAGCACAGGGCCCCGCGAGCTCAGGGAACGCGCCGGCGCCGGTCACGCATGCGCCGAGGCGCGGCGGGCGGTGAGACGGTGCCGGCGACCGTCGCGGCTGCGGGTGCCGCCAGTGCGGCAATCCTCAGGAGCGCTTCGGATGCAGTGCCGGCGCCGCCCCGCGGCTCGGCCCGGTGGCACCGCCACTCAGCGGGGGAGCTTGAGGCGCCCGCAGCGGCTGTCCGGGCACCAGTCGGCTCGATAATGCAGGCGATGCGGCCGGAGCGGCCGGAGCGGCCGTTCCGGCGGGCTTGGCTCCCGCAGGCCTTCCGTCTGCGAGCGGTACCGCCGGACGCGCCGGGGGTGGCAGCCCCGGCCTCACGGGTACGCGCACCTCCGGGCTCTTCGGAGCCGGGGCCGGGGCCGGGGCCGGTCGTTGAGCGACTTCGGCTGGTTGCGGCTTCGACTCCCTCGACTCTGCCGGCTTGAACACCTCGACGGCCAGGGAGAACGTGCGCGCATCGCCCGGCTGCAGCGCCCCGACTCCGACGACCTGCCGCGCGATCTCCTCGCCGCGGTCATTGCGGATCGCGAGCACCACCGAGTACTCCCAGGAACCGCCGTTCGCCGGATGGCGCACCGTCCCCTCCACGCGCAGGGGCGTGGAAGACGGCTGCACGCGCTGGCCCGCCCCGGTGGAGTCGAATCGCAGGTGGTGATGGCAGCTTGGGCAGACCGTCGCACTGTCGAGGATCGTGGCCCTGCAGTGCGGACAGGTCCGCGTCTTCCCAGGCGCCGCAAAGCGGCCCGTGATCATGAAGCCGCGAAATCGACCTTGCTGCCTCCGAACGACTTCGCGCCCTTCTCGTCCCAGCCGAACTCGACCTGGCCGCGCATGCGCGAGCCGGCCGCGACGGTCAGGGATCCCGCCTTCACGTCGCCCGCCACGAGCCCCGTCTCGAGCAGCTCGACCCGGGCGGCGGCATCGATGTTGCCGTGCAGCTCGCCACCCACGGTGACGGTGCTCGCGCGCACCTGGCCCGTAACCCGCGCGCCCGCCTCGATCGTGAGATTGCCCTGGACGTGTACGTCTCCCTTGAAGGATCCGGCGATGCGAACGTGGCCCGCGCCCTCGATCTTCCCCTCGATCGTGAGGTCAGCCGCGATCATCGACTCTCTCGCCTCGACGCGCTCGCGCGGCCGGCGCGGCGTCTCGGGAATCGGCGTGACAGCCGCCACGGGCAGCTCTCTCGGGGCGGGGTCCTTCAAAGGTGTCGGGGACGGGCTTGCCGATACGGCCGGTTCTTTCCACAGCGCCATAGCGAATTCCTCTTTAGCTGTTGCAGTTTCAGGCTCGAGCGACAGGATGCGAGTTATACCGGCATCGCCGGGCAGCGAGACAGATGTCGCGGCGCGCAGACACCGCGATCCCCCACGAGGTCGCACCTGACTGCATGGTACTCCCCTTGATCGGCAGACCGGATCGGATCGCTTCACATATCGACTCGACGTCCTGGCCCTCACCCCCTCGGGCTCGCCCGGCTCGACGTCGCGTCAGTCGCTCCGGCTCGCCGCGGCAGCGAGCAGCTGCACACCGCGAATGCGGCAGCGCTCAAGCGCGGCGGGCTCTCCGCCCTTGGCCGCAGCGAGCAGATCGCGCCACACGGCCACCCGGTCCGGCCATCGCGGCCGCAGGAGACCCGGCTCTGACTCGGCGAGCTGGAAGACCTCCGGCAGCGTGCGCGCGGCGAGCCGCTCGGCAAGCTGCACGGACATGCCGAGGAACAGCCGGGCGGCCGCCGGCTCCCCGCATGCGAGATGCCACGCATACGTCAGCACCAGCCGCGTCACCGTGACCGTCCGCGGCACCGTGAAGAACGGCGCGGGCAGCGCACTCCACTCCTGATCGCGAATGCCGTATGCGGCAAGCCAGGGACGGCGGGAGACGCGCGCCAACTCGGCATCGACGAGCAGGAACGGACAGCGCGCGGCCCGGCGCCGCGCTCCCGCATCGAGACCGTACCAGAGCGCCTCGAGCTCCTTGAGGAGCGCCGGCCTCGGCCGGCTCGGCGCGCGCGCCGAGGCCTGCTCGCACAGCAGCTCGAGACATTGCTCGTTCACAGCCGCGAGCGCATCGAGCGCATCGGACTGCAGCCACGACTGCGAGGCCCAGAGCGGCCTCGTGCCCTGCGCCCGTGCGGCGGCGATCGCGTCCTCTGACATCGGCGATTTCTCCTCATTCGCGCGCGTTATCGCCCGCGGCGCAGCGTGCGCGCCCGGGCAGGTTTTGCTATTTTTATCACAAAGCCATGGCGCGATTCTCGGCCGATTCACGATTCATGGCCGATTCGCCCCCGAATGCACCGGCCGCGCCGGGAGGACCTCGATATGCGCATCTCCGACGACCGCTACAGCCGCGACCGGGTGCGGCTCGATCTGGCGCTGAGATTCATCCGCCACGAGGCGCGCACCCAGACGATCCGCGCCTGGACGGGGCTCACGGACGACCGCATCCGCAAGCTCTATCGCAGCTACTTCGATCGCGCCACCGGCGCGGCGTTGCCGCGGCCGCGCGGCCGCTCGCCGCGGCGCGCCTCGTTCTTTCTGCGCAACCCGCGTCTCAAACAGGAGGCCGCGCTCATCGCGAGCCTGTGCCTGCTGCTCGGTGCATTGCCCCGGCGCACCCCGCGTGCGGGCGCGCCTGCCGCGGCAGCGTCGGTCACGGGAGCGTCGGTCGCCGGCCTCGGACAGGGCGTCCCGCAGGGGATCGCGCTCTGCGAGGTGTACGAGGCGTACCGTGCGCTCGTTCCGGCGGCGCGCATCAGCTTCGAGCATCTCGTCTATCTGTTGAGCGCGCTCAGCCGCGGCGATGAGCTCACGCTTGCGAGTTGCGCCGGATGCGGCGCGGTGCTCGTCGCAGAGCGCATGGCGCTCAAGGAGGCGCACTGCCCGTATTGCGCGGACATCGCCTGCGAGCGTGTGGCGCTGCGAGTATAGAATGCGCGCACTGCACGCGAGCA
Organism: Steroidobacteraceae bacterium; assembly: GCA_050738595.1. GTDB lineage: Bacteria > Pseudomonadota > Gammaproteobacteria > Steroidobacterales > Steroidobacteraceae > JASHUC01. Next base: position 26,367 of record JBOHZR010000026.1, read on the forward strand.
CAGCCCCACATGGACCTCGAGCGCGATCCTCCGAATTTCTTTTCGGGTCCCTACATCGACCGGCGGTCCGAGGCGCGCGAGACGGGGACGTGGCTCGAGGAGGCGCGGCGCGACCCACGCACGCTCTATGTGGTCTCGCGGGGCACCGCGCAGCTCCTCAGCGAGATCGGCGTGGACGAGCGCGCGCCGCGCATCGCGCTGCTCGCGGGCGAACATCCGCTCCTGGCCTCAGCTCCCGATGCGCATCTCGTGCTGCTCGGCTGGTTTCGCGGGACGCGATGCATCCTCTTTGAGGCCGGCACCGACGCAGCGCTCGAAGCGCCGCCGGGCATGCGGTTCGAGGAGCTGCGGCCCCTGTCGGCGCGGCTTGCGCCCGAGGAGGCCGGACTGCTCGCATACGCACGCGCGCTCTCGATCTGGCGCGCGCGGCACCGCTTCTGTGGAGTGTGCGGTTCGCCCACGCGGCCCGAGCGCGCCGGTCATCTGCTTCGCTGTACGGCGAGCACCTGCGCCCAGGAGTTCTTCCCGCGTATTGACCCGGCGATCATCGTGCTCGTCTCGGACGGAGAGCGAGCGCTGCTCGGGCGTCAACCGTCGTGGCCGCCCGGCCGTTATTCGACCATCGCGGGGTTCGTCGAGCCGGGCGAGAGTCTCGAGGATGCCGTCGCGCGCGAGGTGCGCGAGGAGACCGGCGTCGAGGTGATGCGCGTGGACTACCACTCCTCCCAGCCCTGGCCGTTCCCCTCCTCTTTGATGCTGGGATTTCGTGCCCTGGCGGCTCCGGGCGCCGCGGTGCATGTGACCGGGGAGCTCGAGGAGGCGCGCTGGTTCACGCGCGAGGAGATCGCCTCGGGAACGCCGACCCTGCCGCCCGCGCATGCCATCTCCTTCCGCCTGATCGCATCCTGGTTCGACGAGCGCTCCGCGGTGCCGCTCGCGGCACTGCGCACCTGATCCCGTGTGCCTGCTGGTCATCGCGTGGCGGCCGGATGCGCATTTCCCGGTGATCGCCGCGGCGAATCGCGATGAGTTCCATGACCGGCCGGCTGCGCCGCTCGGACGCTGGCCCGCGCCCCCTCACCTGATCGGCGGCCGGGACTTGCGGGCGGGCGGCGCCTGGCTGGCGCTCGATCGCTCGCGCCGCTTCGGCGTCGTGACGAACTATCGCGATCTGCAGCGCCCCTCCCCCGGAGCGCCGTCGCGCGGAGAGCTCATCCCGCAGTACCTCGGTGAGCCCGGAGGGGCCGGCGCGTTTCTCGCCGGGCTCGAGCCGCGCGCGAGCCGGTACTCGGGTTTCAATCTTCTGCTCGCCGACGATCGGGAGCTCTGGTACGCCTCCAATCGGGCGCGCCCGTTCGCGCGGCCGCTGCAGCCCGGTATCTACGGCCTGAGCAATCACCTGCTCGACACCCCCTGGCCGAAGCTCGCCCGCGCGCGCAAGGCGTTCGAGTCGTGGCTCGCTGCGCTTGCGCCGCGCGGCAAGCCCGCGAGCTCTGCGCTCGACGCGCTCCTCGGCATACTCGAGGATCGCTCGCCGGCGGCTGCCGCAGAGCCCCTTCCCGAGACGGGGCTGTCGCGCGAGTGGGAACGCGTGCTGTCCTCCCCGTTCGTGGTTCATCCGCAGTACGGCACGCGCTGCTCGACGGTGGTCCTCATCGATCGGGACGGCGCGCTGCTCGTGCGCGAGCGCCGCTTCGAGCCCTCCGGCAGTCGAGCCGGCGAGACCGAGATCGCGCTCTCTGCAGGGGAGTGGCCGTGATGCGCGCACCGGGGGGTCGCAATTTCATCGGGTGCCTGGCGATGACGGCCTCATGAGGTGGACCGCGTGGCTGGCCGCGCTCGCCCTCGCGGTGGGATCGCCCGCCTTCGCGGGCGTCAATATCGATATTCGGGGCGTCGAAGGCCAGATCGCGAACAATGTCCGCGCGTATCTGAGCCTCACGCGCTACAAGGACCGGAATGTGGACCCCGCTCTGATGAATCGTCTGCACGACCGGATCGACCGGGAGGTGCGCGAGGCGCTGCAGCCCTTCGGGTACTATCGCCCGAAGGTGACGAGCACCGTCGCGCAGCGCCCGAAAGGCCTCTGGAGCGTCGTCATCCAGATCGATTCCGGGCCGCCCGTGATCGTGCAGCGAATCGACGTGCAGGTGACGGGACCCGGTGCCGACGACCCGCGATTCCGCCGCATCCTCGATCATCCGACCCTGCACCGGGGCGAGCCCCTGCGCCATGCAGCGTACGAAGCGATGAAGAGCGATCTGCAGCGCGTCGCGGCGACCTATGGCTATCTCGACGCTCGCATGTCGCGCAGCGAGCTGCTCGTCGATCCTGCCAAAGGAACCGCGAGCGCTTTCATCGTGATGGCGAGCGGCGTGCGCTACCGCTTCGGTGAGACGAGCATCGAGCAGCACGTGATCGACGATGCGATCGCACGACGCTTCATGCGATACCAAGCGGGAGACCCCTACGACCAGACGCAGCTGCTCCGCACTCAATTCGCGCTCGACGACAGCCAGTACTTCTCGACCGTCACGGTGCAGCCGCGCGAGCCCGACCGCATCCATCACACCGTCCCGATTCTGATCACCGCGCAGGCGAGCGCGAAGAATCGCTACTCCTTCAGCGCGGGGTACGGCACCGACACCGGTCCGCGCGGGACTCTGCAGTGGGACCGCACCCGCATCGGCTCGAGCGGCCAGCGCTTCGGCGTGCAGCTCGAGGCCTCGAAGCTTCTGCAGGTTCTTCAGGCCGACTACACCATTCCGATCGCCGACCCGGCCGTCGATCGCTTCGCGATCGCCGCGAGTGCCGACTACGGCATTCCGGGCGATCTCATCAACAAGGATTTCGCCCTCGGCCCGAACCTCACGCGCGTGGTCGGGAACTGGCAGTACGTGTTCTCGGTCATGCCGACGCATGCGATCACTTCTGACAGCAACGGCACCCACAGCCAGAACCTGCTCGTCGCGAGCGCGACGGTGGGCTCCGTGCCGGCCGGCTATCTCGGGCAGGCGCTCTTCGAGCAGGGCTTCGTCGCGCAGCTGCGCATCGGGAGCAGTGTCACGGGGGTCGGCGAGCAGTTCGCGCAGCTGCACCTGCGCGCGCAGCATGCGTTCGATGTCTCCGAGGGCTGGCACCTGCTGCTGCGTGGGGAAGCGGGCACGACGCTCTTCACGTCGCTCGATGCGCTGCCCGGCACCTTCCGCTTCTTCGCGGGCGGCGAAGGCAGCGTCCGCGGCTTTCTCTTCGACGATCTTTCGGCGGTCGAGCCGAAGGAGGTCGGTGGAGTGGCCGTGCTCAACTCGCAGTCCTCCGAATGCCTCGCGAAACCGGCGCCGCCGGCCTGCCTCACCTTGCTCAAGGTCGGCGGCCGCGACGTGCTCACGGGGAGCGTCGAGGTCGTGCGCGACATCGGGCGCAGCTTCGGCATCGCGGTGTTCAGCGACTTCGGCAACGCCTTCGACAGCTTCGGCCATTCGCCGAATCCGCTCTACCCGCATTTCATCGAGTACTCGGCCGGCCTCGGCTTTCGCTGGCGGCTGCCCGTGGTGACGGTCGGGTTCGACGTCGGGCAGCCGCTCTCGCGACCGGGCGCCGGCCCGCGATTCGATATCTTCTTCGGACCGAAGCTCTGATGCGGCGCGCCCTCCTCATCACGCTCGCCATCGTCGTGCTGCTCGCGATCTCGCTGCCGCCTGCCGTGTTCTACTATGCCGCGTACTCCCAACCGGGCCTGAAGCTCGTGCTGCGCTTCGTCCCGCGACGCATCGGCAAGACTCATATCGACTTCGAGGGCGTGCGCGGGACGATCGCGCACGGCATGTCGATTGCCCGGGTCGAGGTGGACGACACGCACGTGCACCTCGTGTTCACGGGCATCTCGGGACGCCTCGGGCTCAAGGCCCTGCTGCTGCAACAGCTGCACGTGCCGCGCCTGTCGATTCAGCACGCCCTCATCGAGGTGCGCCGCGCGCCGCCCGGGACGCCGCACCGCAAACCCCGCCGCTGGCATTTCCTGCCGCACTGGCTCGAGATCCGCGCCGATGACGTGCGCCTCGCCGCGGGCACCCTGATCGTACCCGGCAGGCGCTTCGACGCCACCCGCCTCTTCGCCGCCGGGCTCGTGCGGCCGAATACGATCCGCATCGACCGGATCGGGATGACGTTCGATAAGCTCGAGGTCGGGGCGCACGGCCGGCTGGGTACGGGCAATCCAGTCAAGCTCGACGCCGCGGCGCACGCGACGATCCGCCCCGCCCATGGGCCTGCCTGGGTGATCGACGCGGACGGCAAAGGCGCTCTCAGTGACCTCGCGGTTGCAGCACATTTCAGCGCTCCGCTCAGCGCCGACCTCTCAGGCCACGCCCTGGATCTCACGCACCGCTGGCACTGGCAAGGCAACGCTCAGATTCAATCGGCGGACCTCGCGGCCTGGGGGGCCACGGGCGCGCTCGGTTCGCTGAGCGGCACGCTCGCGCTGACGGCCGATGCCGCGGGGATCACGGCGCGAGGACCGCTGACGATCCCGGGCCTGCATGCAGGCACGGTGCAGACGCGGTTCGAGGGCGGCTATTCCGATCGGGTGATCACCATCCGCCAGCTCGAACTTGCGCAATCCTCGGGCGCCGCATTGAGTGTGCAGGGGCGAATCGGCATCGTCCCGCATGGACCGAGGCTCGACGTGAAGGGGCAGTGGACGCGGTTTCGATGGCCGCTCGCAGGCCCACGCCTGGCGGTGTCGAGCGCCTCCGGCCGCTACACGCTCGAGGGCATGCGGCCGTTTGGCCTCACGGCCTCCGGCGAGCTCACCGTGCGCGGTCTCGAGCCGATCGGATTCGATCTCGAGGGCGCGCTCGATGATCGAGGCCTGAGCGTCCGCCAGGCCGCGCTTCGCGCATTCGACGGCCGTGCGCAGATCGCGGGCTCCATCGCGTGGTCGCCGCAGGTGACCTGGTCGGCGCAAGGCTCTGCTGCCGGAGTGAGTCCCGTGAGCTTGCGCCGCGACCTCCCGGGCCGCGTGTCGTTCGAGTTCCAGGCGGACGGCTCGCGCATCGGAAAGGGTGCGGACTTCTCGATCGCGGTACGGCGCCTCACCGGCGAGCTGCGCGGGCTGCGTGCGCGCGCCGACGGTCACATCGCGCGGCGCGGCGGGCGATGGCAGCTCGGCGGCGTGCAGGTCGCCCTCGGGCGGACCGCGCTGTCGGTCGATGGAACCGTGGATGATCGACTCGACCTCGATTTCAAACTCGCCGCCGACGACCTTGCGCTGATCGATCCCGGCATCACGGGCCGGCTCGAAGCGCAGGGCATGCTGCGGGGACCGCGGCAAAACCCGTCGATCGAAGCCTCGGCCCACGGCTCGGGCATGCATTACGAGGCCCTTTCGCTCGCGAAGCTCGATGCGCGCGTCGACTTCGACCCGGCGCGCGGCCGCGCGCTCGCGCATCTCGAGGCGCAAGGTGTGGCGCTCGGACCGCGCCGCCTGGGCAATCTCACGCTCGCGGTCGACGGACCGGCCGGCGCATCGCGCGCCGCACTCTCGCTCGCGGGTCTGGGCTACCGTGCTCACGCTGCCGCGACGGGGACGCTGCTCGATGGGGCGTGGCGGGGCGATCTCACGCAGCTCACGGTAACGGGGGCCGACGCGCGCCTCGCGCTCGAAGCGCCTGCGGGGATAGCCGTCGCGCCCGAGGCGTTCCATCTCGATCGGCTCTGCCTCGAGGGCAAGCCTGCGCGCATGTGCGCCGATGGGGACTGGACACCCCACGCGTGGAGCGTCTTCGCGCTCGCAAGTGGCCTGCCGCTCGAGCTGCTGACGGATGGCCTCACGCGAGGTGTGCAATACCGCGGTCATCTCGCCCTCACTGCGCAGCTCGAAGCCGCCGAGCGCGGTCCGGCTCGCGGACGGCTCGGCGTGACACTCACCGATGCTGAGATGGTGAGCGCAAGCGACGCGGGCCGCGTGGAGAGGGCACAGCTCGGTACGGGCTCGCTCGAGGTGGTCGCCGCCCCCGACCGCGTGGACGGCGCACTCGAGATGCACGGCGGGGCGGCGGGCTCGCTCACCGGGAAGTGGGTGGTCCACCGTACGACGGCGGACTGGCGTGCCATGCCGCTCGAGGGCGCCCTGACGGTGAGCGCGCCGCTACGCGCATGGGCGCCGCTCTACACGCGCAGTATCGACCGCGTGGACGGAACCGCGGATGCGAAGCTCGCCCTGAGCGGTACGCTCGGCACACCGCTCATCGACGGGGCGCTCTCGCTCGCCGGCGGGGAGCTCGATCTCTATCAATACAATCTCGAGCTGCGCAATGCCTCACTCGAGGCGCGGCTGCGCGACACCGGCATCGACTTCGGCGGCACCGCGCGCATCGGCGCCGGAAGCGCATCCGCGCGAGGCCATCTCGACTGGCGCGCGGGCGCCGAGCGCGGCCAGTTCACGTTGAGCGGCACGAATCTGCGAGTCGTCGACATCCCGGAGGCGCAGATCGATGCATCGCCCGATCTGAAGTTCACGCTCGACGGCCACGCGCTCGCGATCACGGGAACGGTGAAGATTCCCGACGCTCACATCGCGCCCGCCGATCTGACGAATGCCGTGAGCGTCTCTCCCGACCAGGTGATCGTCGGCGAGCTGAGCGAGGAGTCGGACGGACACCTCGACGTCTCCACCCGGCTCAGCATCGAGCTCGGGGATCGAGTGCAGATCGCCACTCAGGGACTCACCGGGCGGCTCACCGGCAGCGTCGTCGTCACGAGCGGCGGGGGATCGATCACGCACGCCTCGGGCGAGCTGCGCATCGCGGGAGGACAGTACTCCGCCTACGGGCGCCAGCTCGACATCGATCGCGGGCGGCTCATCTACGCGGCGAGCCCGCTCGACAACCCCGGCATCGACATCCGGGCCGTCAAACGCTTCCATGATCCGAATGTCGGCGCGACGGTGGCCGGGATCAACGTGCGGGGCACCCTGCGGCAGCCGCAGATGACCTTCTTCTCCGAGCCGCCTCTCGCGCAGCAGCAGATCGTGTCGCTCGTGTTCGCCGGGGGGACGCTGTTCGGCGGGCCGCAGCTCGGCGCGTCGGCCACCCAGAACAGCTCACGGAACGAGAACGCGCAGCTCATCGGCCAGGGCGCCGCGCTCGTCGGCTCGCAGATCGGGCTGCCGGTCGGCATCGAGCCGACGTACAACAACGACACCGCGCTGATGCTCGGCAAGTACCTCTCGCCCCGGCTGTACGTGAGCTACGGCATCACGCTGCTGCAGTCGCTCAACATCGTGAAGCTGCGCTACACGCTCGGCGATCACTGGGCGCTCAGCACCGAGTTCGGGCAGCTCGGCGGGGCGGACATCGTCTATACGTTCCAGAAGTAGCGCTTCGCCCGGCCGGCTCCCCCTAAGGCTCCCCTAAGGCGACTTATTTTAGTCACGGAATGGGTCTCTCGTGGCCAGAGCCATCGTTCCAACCGCCGATCGTGCGAGAAGCATGCAGTGACGCATCAAATGACGGAACGGATGATTACAGGAGGACGATCCACATGACAACACAAGAGCTGGTTCAGGCGGCATCACGCATTGCAAGCGGAATGGTGGGCGCCAGCTACGCCGCACAGCCAGGCGCACTCCCTGCCGATGTGGTCGACGGCATCGCGCGCCTTTCCGTCCAGATCGCACGCAGGATCGAGGAGTTGGCGCGAAACCCTCATCCCGAAAGATCGGGCCGCCTCTGAGCGTCTGAGCAGCCCCGCCGCCTCCCTCGTTCGATCGTTCGCGCGGCACGTCGCGCGAAAGCCAGGTCGAGCGTGCCGCTGCGATCCGCATAACGTTGCGATCCTGGCGCGCTCGCATTAATATGCACACTCTGTGCATCTTTATTCATGAGGTCCGGTTCCGGCCGGACAACGCGACGCATGCTGAACGGCCACCCCCAGCTCGACCGGCGCACCGCCATCGCGCGCCTCCTGCGCCGCGGCATCGTGCGCCGGCAGAGCGAGCTCGTGAGCCTGCTCAAGCGCGACGGCTACGACGTGACACAGTCATCCGTGAGCCGCGACCTGCGCGGACTCGGCGTGCTCAAAGCGGGCGGGCGCTACGTGATGCCCCCCGATGAGATCACGCGGGCCAACGGGGACTTCGGTACGCTCGCGCAGTTCGTCCGCGGGGTGCGATCCGCCGGCGCGTGCCTTACCGTCCTGCGCACGACGATCGGCGCTGCGCAGAGCGTCGCTGTCGCCATCGACAAGGCCGAGTGGCCGGAGGTGGTCGGTACGATCTCCGGCGACGACACCATCTTCATCGCCACCGAGAGCGGGAGCTCACAGTCGAGACTCCTCGGCCGCCTGCGCGACGCTTTCCACATTTGAGAGACCCGATGAGCTCCCCATCATCCGGCGCCAAGCCGATCGTCCTTGCTTATTCCGGCGGCCTCGACACCTCGTTTCTCGTGCCGTGGCTCGCCGAGTACCACGGCCGCCCGATCATCACCCTGACGGTCGACACGGGCGGCATCGATGCCGCCGCCGCGCGCACGCTCAACGAGCGGGCGCTCGAGCTCGGTGCGGTCGAGCACCACCTCGTCGATGCGCGCGCGGACTACTTCGAGCAGGTCCTGCGCTTTCTCGTCATGGGGAACGTTCGTCGCGGCCAGCTCTACCCGCTGTGCGTCGGGGCGGAGCGGGTGATGCAGGCGCAGACGCTCGCGCGCATGGCGCGCAAGCTCGGCACCGACACGATCGCCCATGGCTGCACCGCCGCCGGCAACGATCAGGTGCGCTTCGAGGTGGCGCTGCGTACGCTCGCCCCGGACCTGCAGGTGCTCGCACCCGTGCGCGACCGCGCATTCAAGCGCCAGGAAGAGCTCGAGTACCTCGAGAAGCGCGGCCTTCCGGTACCGCCCTTCGGCGCCGCCTATTCGGTCAACCGGGGGCTCTGGGGGGTAACGATCGGCGGCAAGGAGACGCTGACCTCCCGCGGCAGCATTCCCGATGAGGCATGGGTGCTCACGCGCGAGGCGTTCGCGAAACCGCGGGCGCCCGAGCGGCACACCGTCTCGTTCATCCGCGGGCGTCCGAGCGGACTCGACGGCCGTGCGCTCGAGCCCGTGGCGCTGATCGAGGCGCTCGAGGCGACCGCGGCGCCCTTCGGCATCGGGCGCGGGATCCATCTCGGGGATACGATCATCGGCACGAAGGGTCGCGTCGCCTTCGAAGCGCCCGCCGCCGAGCTGCTGCTCACCGCGCACCGCGAGCTCGAGAAGCTCGTGCTCACGGGCCGCCAGCAGCGCATCAAGGAGCTCGTCGCTCAGCCCTACGGCGATCTCGTGCACGAGGGCCAGCTGCTCGATCCGGTGTGCCGCGACATCGAGGCGCTGCTCCTCAACTCCCAGGAGCGCGTCACGGGCGACGTTCACGTGCGCCTCGCGACGGGCAGCGCGTTCGTCGAGGGGGTCGATTCGCCGCACTCCCTGATGAGCGCCTCGAAGGGTGTGTACGGGGAGGCCGCGGGCGAGTGGACGGCAGCGGATGCGCTCGGCTTCTCGAAGATCGCGGCGCTCCCGGGGGTCTTTCACCGGCGGGCCGGCGCGAGCCGCGACGGAGCCGAGCCTTGAGAACCATCGTCGTCGACAAGATCGCCTCGGTCACCCAGGCGTGCGGCCTTGCGCACGAAGTGCGCATCTCCCCGGACATTCCTTCCGAGGAAGGCGTGGTCGTGGTCGTCGAGGTGCTCACGAACAAGTCGACCTACAACACACTCGAGCTCACGAGCGGCCGCATGGCGAAGCTCGTCAAGGGCGACATCGTCGTCGGCGCGCTCGGACACCGCAAGGCGCTCTTCGGCTACTCCGGGCACGTGCCGCCGGCGTTGCGTGCCGGGGATGTGATCCAGATGCTCAACATCGGCGGCGTGCTCGGGATCTGTGACTCGGCCAATCCCGACAAGGGCAAACCATTCGACTGCCGCGTGCTCGGCGTGGTCCTGCACTTCCCGTATCTCGGTGAGCGCATCGGTGTGCCGGCGCGCGTAGGCTTTCGTCCGCTCGCGGCCGACGCGCGCCTCGAGACGCGCGGCATCCCGGTCGTGGCGCTCGCAGGCACCTGCATGGAGGCGGGCAAGACGGCGGCCGCCTGCGCCATCGTGAGCCGCATGCGCCACCGCGGCCTCATCGTCGATGCGTTCAAGGCGACGGGCGTCTCCTTGCGGCGGGACATTCTCGCGATGGAGGACGCCGGCGCGCGGCAATCGATGATCTTCACCGATCTCGGCATCGTCACCACGACAGGGGCGAATGGTCCAGCGCTCACGCGCACCATGCTGAGCGAGCTCGCGGGAATGAAGCCCGACGTGATCGTATTCGAGCTCGGCGACGGCATCCTCGGCACGTACGGCGTCGATGCCATCCTCGAGTGCCCCGATATCCGCGCCGGCATCACGGCAGTGGCGCTCTCGGCGAATGATCCGGTGGCCGCCTGGGGTGGCGTGACGCTGCTGCGCGAGCGGTTCAAGGTCGAGCCCTGCGTCGTCACGGGCCCCGCGACCGACAACCGCGTGGGCGTCGACATCATCGAGACGCAGCTCGGCGTGCGCGCGTTCAATGCGCTGAGCGACGGGGCCGCGCTCGGCGATCACATCATCGAATCGGTCGGACTGCTGCCGAAGTGTGCGGCGGCATGAGCGCACGGTCGGCGAGCGGACGCGTGGGAGCCATGAGCGAGCGAATCCCCACCGTGGTTCTCGGCGGCAGCGGCTACGTTGCGGGCGAGCTGCTGCGCCTCCTTGCGGCGCATCCGCACTTCGAGCTCGCCGGCATCCTCTCGGACAGCAAGCCCGGCGAGCCGGTCGCGGCCGCCTTTCCGCATCTCGCGTGCGCGTATCCCGAGACGCGCTTCAAGTCGCAGTCCGAGATCGAGGCGTTGATCGCCGAGGTGCCGCACTCCGCGCTGCTCTCGGCCGCGCCGCACGGGGTCGCCGCACCGCTCATCGACCGGCTGCTCTCAGCGGCCGAGCGCGCGGGCACTCATCCGCGCGTGGTCGACATCTCGGCAGATTTCCGCTATCGCTCCGCGGAAGCTTACCGGGCCGTCTACAAACACGATCACGGCGCGCCGCAGCGCCTCCCGCAATTCACGTGCGCCTTGTCGGAGCATCTGCGCGAGCTCTCGACGCCGCACGTCGCGCATCCGGGCTGCTTCGCGAGCGCGATCC
>JBOHZR010000027.1:0-5161 GCA_050738595.1 Steroidobacteraceae bacterium
CATCGCCGCGTACTGCAAGCCAGAGAACAAAGTCTCGCTCGGCTTCGTTGAAGGATTGAACAACAAAATCCGCGTCATCCAGCGCCGAGCATACGGACTTCGCGACGAGGAGTACCTTCGGCTGAAGCTCCTCACCTGCATGCTACCTCGCATTTGATCAAAAGATGACCAGAATTTACCCACACGAAGGCCCGAAGAGCCGGAATTCTAAACCCTGAAGAAGAAGCGGCCGATACGGCGTTTGCAGGCGGTGTCGATTGGGAAGGCAGCAAGGAGGACTGGATCGCTGATGCGCGCTCGGTTTGGGTGCCTCGCCTGCTGAACGAGCCGCGGTTTCCGGATGGGCGAAAGCTTCTGGAGCGCTTTGACCACGAGGTTGATGTCTGGAGAGAGAAGAGGGGTGACGGCTTTTCCTTCCGGCAGCTTATCAACTTCGGTAATGAGGTTGCTGCTGCCGTTGGGCTGCTGGACCACGTCACCAACCTGGCCGTCCTGCAATACGAGCCGCGCATTCCAGGTGTCGCGAAGACTCTAGATTTCCTATTACTCGATGCGCCTGGAAACCGGGCGTGGGTCGACGTGAAGACCGTTGCTCCGCAATGGGTCGATGATGAGCCTGCCTGGCAGCGGTTCCTTGCCTTTAGCCGCACTCTTCCGGAGAACACTCACTTCGGTGTGAAGCGGGAGTTCGGTGGCGCGGGGCTCGCTGGCCAGGCGATCAAGGCCCGGTGGTCCTTTGCAACCCGAAGTCTTGAGGTAGAGCAAAAAGCGGCGCTGATTCCGGAGACCATGCGTGGCCCGGTGTCCCTGTTGCTGTGCTCCGACTATTCCGCTTGGCATCCAGATGATTTGGAGGATTTCGCTGACCTGTATCGCACGGGGCGTTTCCGCGACGACGACTGGTCGAGAAATGAGCTACTACGCTACATGGGCGAAAAAGAGATGTCATTCGCGCGGACGCTTTCGGGATTCCACCACTTGCGGCGCAGGCACGACGAGGTTGGCTCCGATCTGCGGTTCAACTTGCGCGGCCCGAGCATCTTCGCGCCGTCAGACGCGACGAGAGATAAAGCTGTGTAACCCCGTTGACCCGATAGTGAACGAGCGCTTCCGGCGGTAGTTTGCCAGGGATCGAATGAGTGCACCCGGTCGATTGAGATCGTGCCGCCAGAACTGGACGCGACCCCAAGCTGCCGCACACTTGCCGAGCGGCCTCAGAACAGTTCCAGGTTCGGGTTCCCGCCGCGCGCCACATCGCGCCAGATGCGTTTAGGGAGCTTGTGTCGCGCGAAGAACACCATGCGGTAAATGCCGATTCCTTGGTCGTTGTAGATGAGTGGCATTGCTTCGCTGTGCTCGAAGCCTAACGCTCCGACTAGTCCGCGCCAGTATTCGAAGAACGCGAGCTTCGTGTTCTGTTTGTTTGCTTTAACTATCGAGGGCTGCTCCCTCCATCGAGGGGCGGTACCGTCGAACCGATTGCGAGTCGGGTCGAGTTCCAGCTCGACGTTGCGTTGCAGGTCCATCGTGGAGAAGTTGACGACGAGGTCCACATTGCGCAGCTGCGCCAGTGCCTCGATCATCGAGTAGCTCAGCAGCTCTAAGTTGTACGGGTCAAGGTACGCCAAGCAAAGCGCTCGGGACGGCACGGCGGCGACCATCGCGGGTACCGTCTCGGCGGCCGGTCCCACAAAGGCCCGTACCGGTGCGCCCAAGGCGCGCAACCGCTGCTCGCAGGCCGCCGCGCGGTCCGCTTCGAGGTCGCCAACGAAAACTCGCGTGAACGGGGCATCCTGCGCCAGCGCACGCCACGCCACGACAGCGCCGCCGTCGCGTGTGAAGTTCTCACCTGCAACCTGTATGCGGCCCGGCCCAGCGAACGGATCAATCAGAACTCGGTTCGGCCACTTTTGCCATGCGTATCGGGTGCCATCCAAATACTCATGCAAGAGCCGGTGCTTGTCGCGCGGGACCCAACTGCCGACACCTTTGCCTTCGGGACCACGCTCGACAATGAGTTCCGGGTAGGGGTCCGCCGGTGGCGGTGTCGGCTTTTTCATGGGCGCGCATATTACCGTACCGCTTGACGGCGCTCACTGTATGCAACTACAGTATATACCCATGGCTCTAGGTACACGGATTGAATGGACGGACGCGACGTGGAACCCGGTGTCCGGGTGCTCGAAGATCACGCGCGGATGCGACAACTGCTACGCCGAGCGGTTCTCGGAGCGATTCCGCGGAGTGAAGGGCCATCCCTTTGAGCATGGATTCGACCTCGTGCTCCGCCCCCACAAGTTGACCGAGCCGCTTTCCTGGCGAACCCCGCGGCGCATCTTCGTGAACTCGATGAGCGATCTGTTTCAGAAGGAGATCCCCCGATCCTTCATTGATTCCGTCTTTGACACTATGGAACAAGCGCACTGGCACGTGTTCCAGGTCCTCACAAAGCGTAGCTCGCTCATGCGCAACTACGTGAATGAGCGCTACTCGACCCGACTCGCGCCGCCTCACATCTGGCTGGGCGTTTCGATTGAAGACAAACGCGCGCTCACACGGCTCACCCATCTGAAACAGACCCATGCCGTCGTTCGGTTCATATCCTTCGAGCCACTCTTGCAGGTCATTGAACGGGTAGACCTCACCGGGATTCATTGGGTCATTGCCGGGGGCGAAAGCGGCCCCGGCGCCCGCTCAGTCATGCCGGATTGGGTCCGCTCGATTCGAGATCAATGCCGTTCACAGCGAGTCGCGTTTTTCTTCAAGCAGTGGGGCGGCCGAACGCCGAAGATCCGCGGCAATCGCTTGGATGGGCGATATTGGCTGCAGTACCCGCGCATTCCTCTACCGGCAGCTTCCTGAAAACGTGCTTTTCGCACGCGACGGCGCCGCTCCATGGTCGCTTCTGATTCAGACGCGAAGGCGGTCAACCTGTCGGCGTCTCCGACTATCTCGGAAGCGGACTGACGAGGTCGGGTTGTCTATATTCCCTACGTGCCCGAAGCTGCCCGTCAGAGCTTCCGCATTGCTGCAGGTCAGAAGGCATTAGAGCGGACGCACCAGCGACCGCTTTCGGGTTCAGGGCACACGTGGTCCGGGCCATTCCGCACGAGCCGCCGGATCCTCGACTGTCATGTTGGCGATTGCGGGACTTTTCGTCCCGACCATCTGGTCATCTCGTCCGCGACCGCCCGGCCCTTCACCGAGAATGGCCGAAGAAGCGCCACGGTGCATTTCCGGGTCGTCGAGTTGGAGCGCTCCGGGCATTGCTGGCGGCTGCTCGGTTCGCCGCTTGGCTGTCAGGCGCGGGGTTGCGGCGCGCCGTTCGCCAGCAGCACCTGCAGCTGTTCAAGGTCGCTGGGTTTCACGAGATGTACATCAAAACCCGCGGTGAGCGCCGCACGACGATCCTCTTCGCGCCCATAGCCTGTCATCGCCACCAGATACAAGTGCGGGTGCGCTTTCCGCAGCCGCTGCCCCAACTGATAGCCGCTCATGCCGGGCAGCCCGATATCTACCAGTGCGCGCTCGGGCCGAAATCGCTCCGCCAGCGCGAGTGCGGACGGCCCGTCGTCAGCGATCTCAACCTCGTGACCCCAGGAGCGCGCCAGCAGTGCCAAGGACTCGGCGGCGTCCTTGTTGTCGTCCACGACGAGCACACGCCGTCCGCCTGAGGCGTGCGCACCCGCGTTGGTGTTGCTGCCATGCACGCTCGGTTGCCGGGCATCGTTTGCGTGCACCACGGGCAGCCGCACAGTGAATTCCGAGCCGCGACCGAGACCCTCGCTGTGCGCCTCGATTCGTCCGCCGTGCAATTCCAACAAGCGCCGCACCAGGGTGAGACCGACACCCAACCCGCCCGCGGAATGAGCGAGGGAACTGTCTACTTGGGTGAACAGCTCGAAGATGCTCTCCAGACTCTCGGGTGCGAGCCCGACGCCGTTGTCACGCACGCTCAGAAGTGCTTCGTCGCCACCTCGCGTAAGCTCAAGTTGGATGCGCCCGCCAGGATCAGTGTATTTGGCGGCATTCTCGAGCAGGTTCGAGACGATCTGCTCCAGGCGGACCGGATCGCCGTCGACCGGGACCGGCGCCTCGGGCAGCGAGCTCGACAGTTCATGCTGTCGCTCGTCAATCCGGGGCCGGCTCGCCTCGATCGCCTGGCGCGTGATCTCAACCAGATCCACCACTTCGCGCTTGAGCTCGATATGCCCCAGACTTACGCGTGCGATATCCAGCAGCTGATCGACCAAGCGGGTGAGACGCCGCGTCTGTCGCTCGATCAAGTCATGCAGTTTCGTCGCGGAAGCGGTATCGCCGTCGCGCCGCAGCAGGTGTATTGCATGGCTGATCGGGGCCAGCGGATTGCGCAGCTCATGAGCGAGCATGGCGAGAAACTCATCCTTGCGCCGGTTAGTCTCCCTGAGTTGATCCGCCTCCGCCTTCGCCTTGGTCGCGGTGACATCTTCAATGACGAGTAAAACAAGTTCGGTGCGCTCCGTGTCCCCGGGGATCTTGCGCGCGTTCACACGCAAGAACCGCATGCCGGTTCCCGGCACGTCGTAACTCATTTCATGGTTCTCGAGGGCAATGTCGCGTGCCAAGACCGCATCGACCGCATGCAGATGCTCGGCAACCTCCCATTGCTTCGCACCGATCTCGCTCAGCGAGTGCCCCTCGGTCTCCTCGGGTCGGGTCTTGAAAAATTGATAAAAGGCCTGATTGGCACGCAGGACAGTGAGCTTACTATCGAGCACCAGCAGCGACTCAGGAACGCTCGATACGATGGCATCCGCATAGGCGCGGGCACGCTCGGAAGTCTCGCGAGCCATCTGCAGCTGGCTATTGAGCACTGAGAGCTCGCTGTTGCGGGTGCGCAGCTCATCATTGGTGGTGGTCAGTTCTTCGTTCGTCGATTGCAACTCCTCCTTGGCTGTCTCGAGCTCCTCGTTGGTGCTTTGAAACTCCTCGTTGGCCGAGAGCACTTCCTCGTGTGCGGATTTCAACTCTTCCTTGACCGCCTCCTGCTCCTCCATCGTCGCCTGCAGGTACTCGCGCGTGGAGGTCATCTCACGCTCAAGCTGCACCAGGCGTCGGTCCTTCTCCGATTCGGGGAGTGCCGTTATTAGGGCCGTCTGCTGCGCGCGCCGGCCGGTCGGCC
>JBOHZR010000028.1:0-39394 GCA_050738595.1 Steroidobacteraceae bacterium
GTCGGGCTGTGGGCGACCGGGGTCGAGCTCAACATCACGGCGATGATGGGCATGGTCATGATCGTCGGCATCTCGACCGAAATGGCGATCTTCTTCGTTTCGGAATACCAGGAGCTCGCAAGGACGAGGCCGCCGCGCGAGGCGGTGCAGGAGGCCGCGCTCAACCGATTGCGGCCGATCGCCATGAGCACACTCGCGATGATTCTGGCACTCGTCCCGCTCGGTGCGGCGATCAGCGGCTCGGGAGACCAGATGCTGCAGCCGCTCGCGATAGCGATCATTGCGGGGGCGCTGGTGCAGCTGCCGCTCGTGCTGCTCGCAATGCCGATCGTCATCGAGTGGATCGACTCGGGGAGGCTCCGCGATTCGACGCACAGGCTCCTGCGTTCGAGACCCTGACGTGCTCGATGCGTACGCTCCATAGCACCCCTACCAATGATGGTTTCCGAATGCCGAGCGAGCTCGACGGGCATGCCGGCTGCTGGATGCTCTGGCCGGAGCGGCCGGACAACTGGCGCAAGGCGGCCGACCCCGCGCAGCGCGCCTTTGCACGACTCGCGGCGGCAATCGCCCGCTTCGAGCCCGTAACCGTCGGCGTGTCTGCGCCGCAGTTCGACGGCGCGCGCGCGCGCCTCGCGCCCACGGTCCGTCTCGTGGAGATGTCGCACGATGATTGCTGGATGCGCGATGTCGGGCCGACCTTCGTCGTGAACGCGCGCGGCGAACGCCGCGGCGTCGATTGGCGCTTCAATGCCTGGGGAGGCCGGCGCGGGGGCCTGTATTTCCCGTGGGACGAGGACGAGCGCGTGGCGCGCAAGGTGCTCGAGATCGAGCGCTGCGAGCGCTATGCCGCGCCGTTCGTGAACGAGGGCGGCGCGATACACGTGGACGGTGAGGGCACCGTGCTCGCCACGGAGCAGTGCCTGCTCGATCCTTTGCGAAACGAGCGCATGCGGCGCTCCCGTATGCAGTCGCTGCTCGCCGCCTATTTGGGCGCGGTGAAGGTCGTCTGGCTCGGCGAGGGTGTCGTGAACGACGAGACACGCGGCCATGTCGACAACCTCGTTTGCTTCGTGCGCCCCGGCGTCGTGGCGCTCACGTGGACGGACGATCGCCGCGATCCGCAGCATGCGGTCTCGAGCGATGCGCTCGCGCGGCTCCTCGAGGAGCGCGACGCCCGAGGACGGCGCTTGGAGGTGGTGAAGCTCCCGATGCCCGGGCCGCTTGCGATGACGGCGCGGGAGGCGAGGGGGGTTGTGGCGCGCGAGGGCACCCGGCCGCGCCGCGCCGGGGAGCGTCTGGCCGGGAGCTACGTGAACTTCTATCCAGCGAACGGCGCCATCATCATGCCGCTTCTCGACCCGCGCACCGACCGAAGGGCGGCCGCGCAGCTGAGGCGGCTCTTTCCCGGCCGCCGCATCGTGGGCATTCCCTCGCGCGAGTTGCTGCTCGGCGGCGGCAACATCCATTGCCTGACACAGCAGATCCCCGCAGGCGCTCAGCGGGCGGCGAGCCGCTCCGCCAGATCGAGCCAATCGCGCTGGGCTCGGCGGTAGTGCGCGGGCGCGATGTGAGCCTGCTCGAGGAGCTCGCGCGCCACGTTTGCGGCACGGTCGTGGTCGCCCTGGGCGGCGAGCAGCTGGGCATACCGCACGGAGGCCTCTGCGCCAGGATAGGCTGGTGCGAGGCTGTGGTATGCCTCGAGCGCCTGAGCGACACTGCCTTCGGCCTCGAGCGCGCGCGCATGCAACAACTGCGCATCCGGCGAGCGGAAGCTCGGATTCTGCAGCGTGAGCTCGTCCAGGGTCGCACGCGCCGCGCTCGCGTCCCCTTTCCCGAACTGCGCGCGTGCGATCCCGAGCAGCAGATTCGGGTCATGGGCGTAGAGTCCCTTGAGAGCGTCCCGGTAGGTCGCGATCGCCTCGTCATACTGGCCGTGCCGTGTGAGCTCGTCCGCATAGCGCTGCAGGGCCGCGACCCCGCCCATGACGCGCGCCTGCTCCCCGTACCGGCGCAGGTCTGCTCCGGGGTCGAGCGCCTTTTTCATGCCTCGCGCAGCGCGTCGCGCGGGTCCGCTGCGAAACAGATCGGGGATGATCTCGACCGCGACGTAGGCGATCATCCCGAAGAACGCGATATACGGCAGTATCAGGACCCAGATCCAGAGCCAGTTCCGGCCGGTTTTGATGCAGTGGATGATCAGCACCACCTGAATGACGATGGAAACGATACCCAGCAGACCCAGTGAAAGCATGTCGTTCCTCGGCGACTCTCGCCATAGAGCTTAACTCACAGCAGCGGCGGCGTGCGCGGCGCCGGAGCAGCGCGCCGAGCTGCTATTCTTGAGATGTGAGGGTCTCACGACGGGTGGTCAACCGGTGCTCAGGCCGAGCGAGCGCCGCGGCAGCGCTTCTCGCAGGGCTCGCGCTCGGCGCGGCGGGTACGAGCCCGTCGTCGGCCGCGACCGCGACCGCCCAGCAGCCGCGCGACGCGCAGCCGGCGTCGGCGCAGTCGGCGTCCACGATGCCGCTGCTCGTATCGAGCGCTCAGCCCGCAAGGCCGCATCGTCCACGCATCGGGCTCGTGCTCTCGGGCGGTGGCGCGAGAGGCGCGGCGCACATCGGGGTGCTCGAAGTGCTCCGCGAGCTGCACATCCCGATCGATGCGATCGCCGGGACGAGCATGGGCGCTGTCGTCGGCGGGCTGTACGCGAGCGGGCTCTCACCGAAGCAGATCGCCGCTGCAATGACCGCGATCGATTGGCAGCGTGCGTTCAGTAATCGGCCACCGCGGAACCAGTTGAGCTTCCGGCGCAAGGAGGAGGACCGGGAATTCCTGTTCAAGCTGCCGCTCGGCATTCGCGGGCGCAAGCTCCGGCTGCCGCAAGGACTGCTCGAGACGGAGACGCTCACGATGATGCTGCGCTCGTTGACGCTTCCGACTGCGCGCATCCAGAAATTCGATGATCTGCCGACGCCGTTTCGCGCCGTCGCGACCGACCTCTCGACCGGCGAGGCGGTCGTCATGCGCGCGGGCGATCTCACGACCGCGATGCGGGCCAGCATGTCGGCACCCGGGGTGTTCAGCCCGGTCGAGCGCGAAGGACGGCTGCTCGTCGACGGCGGCATCGCCGAGAATCTGCCGATCGATGTGCTGCGCGAGATGCACGTCGATATAGTCATCGTCGTCGACGTGGGCTTTCCGCTCTATACACGGCAGAAGCTCGGCAGCGCCGCGACGATCTCCAATCAGATGCTTGCGATCCTGATCCGGCGCGAATCGCAACGCCAGCTCGCCACGCTCACGCCGCGCGACATCGTGATCACGCCACAGATCGGGGATGCCTCATCATTCGATTTCAGCATCGTCAAGCGCGCGATCGCTGCAGGCATCGCGGCAGCGCGTGCCGCAGCACCGCAGCTCGGCCGACTCGAGTCGAGCCCGGCGGACTACGAGGCTTACCTGGCGCAGCGCAATGCGAAGCGCAATGGTGTGCAGCCGGTGATCGATTTCGTGCACGTGAATTCCGGCTCCCAGCGCTATGCGAAGCCGCTCCATGCGCTTTTCGATTCTCTGGTCGGCCATCGGCTCGACGCGCGAGCGCTCGACCATCGGATCACCGACCTCTACGGCCGAGGCGATCTCGAGACGCTCGACTATCGCATCGAAAAGGATGATGACGAGTACGGCCTCGATTTCACCGCGCACCGTAATTCGTACGGACCGAACTACGTGCGCTTCGGGCTTTCGCTTCAGGATGATTTCCAGGGCAATGCCGTCTACAACGCCACGGGCCGGCTCGTGATGTCCGAGCTCACCTCGACCGGCGCCGAGTGGGTATGGGACCTCCAGGAGGGCGTCTCGCCGCACGCCTACACGGAGTTCTGGCTGCCGTTCTCCAACTACTGGGATTGGTTCCTCATGCCTCACGCCGAGTACTCCGCGACGAACGTGCCGCTCATCGACACGGACGAACGGGAGACCGCGCAGTTTCGGCTGCGCAGCTTCAATTACGGTCTCGACTTCGGGCGCGAGCTCGGCAACTGGGGCGAAGTGCGCCTGGGTCTGCTGCACGACGAGGGGACCTCCAGCGTCCGCGTCGGCGATCCGTCGCTTCCGCAGACACAATTCCGGGACAACGGCTACTTCGTTCAGTTCTCATACGATCACCTGGACGACGTGAACTTTCCCCACAGCGGCCAGCTGGGGACGGTGCAATGGGAGAGTCTGCGCAGCCGGGTGCTCGAGGGCGATACGCCTGCCACGGAGAATCCGCTCAACCAGGTCACGCTCAACTGGCTCGCCGCGCGCTCCTTCGGACGCGAGACCGCGCTGCTGTGGGCGACCGGCGGTACGACGCTCAATCAGCTCGCGCCGCTCGACCTGCACACGCAGTTCACGCTCGGAGGGCTGTTCAATCTCTCGGGGCTGCCGCAAGATTCCCTCGCGGGATCGAATTTCGGCATCGCGCGGCTGCTGTTTTATCGAAAGATCGGCCAGGGCGGTGAGGGGGTGCTCGATTTCCCCGCGTACGTCGGCCTGTCGGTGGAGGCGGGCAACGTCTGGAAGGACCGGCAGAGCATCGACTGGGGCTCCATGCGCACCGACGGCAGCATCTTTCTGGGGCTCGACACGCTCATCGGGCCGCTCTACCTCGCGACCGGCTACGATCAGAGCGGGAAAGAGGCGTTCTACCTGTATCTCGGGCGAACGTTCTGAGGGACACTACAGTCCGCGGCTCTCTGCGAGCTTTTCGACCTTCTCGAACAAGAGCGACGGCCGATCGCCTGCGCGCGAGTACTCGTGCCGGCGACGCATCTCCTCGAGGGCTGCATCGCGCTCCTCGGGGGTCGCATACCAGTGGAGGCGGTTCCACTCGGGGCCTAAGAGCTTGCGGAATGGGTCCCCCCTCGGGAGGCTGACGCGCACCCCGTACGGTCGCAGCTTCTCGATCGGAGGGGTGCGGAGGTTGTGTGCCTGGCTGATGCCCATGGCACGAAGATTATCACGCGTCGGCCGCGGAGCGCCGATGCTGGCGCAGCAGCCGCTGATCCCGGTGGATGATCGCGAGGCTCTTCAGCAACACCGCGGAGTTCGGCGCGATCTTGAGCCCGGTCTCGATATCCGCCGCGGCGAGCTCGTACCAGCCCTTGGCGGCGAAGACGGCCGCGCGGTTGTTGTAGGCGCGCCAGTTGGCCGGATCGAGCTGGATCGAGAGATTGCACTGTGTGAGAGCCTCGTCGTAGCGGCCCAGCAGGACATATCCTGCGCAGAGGTTGGCGTGTGCGGCCGCAATGTCATGCACGGGGGTCGGCTGCTCGAGGCCTTCGAGCGTCAGGCGGACGCCTTCGGCCGCGCGGCCGGCCTGGAGCGCGTGCGCACCCTGTGCGAGCAGCGCGTTCTCGGGACCGATCACAGAGGAGCTCATCGGGCGCGGATCTTGCCGTCCGGCCGCCAGAGCCTGCTCGCTCGAGGCGGAGCGGCGGTCTGCGCCCGAATACGCCGCCGGGCGCATCGCACACGATGCGGAGGCGGCAGAAAGCAGGACGAGCAGGACGGCTGCGGGTCTCATGATGCCCTGTCCGGTGCCCTGGGCTCGAGCAGATAGAACAGAACGGCCAGGGCGTCAAGAGAGCTAGAATTGCCTCATGACCACCTCATGACCGAATTGACCATTTACCACAATTCCCGCTGCGGCGAGAGCCGCGCGACGCTCGAGCTAAGCGGGAGAGGTTCATCATGGCACTGCTTCGTACCAAATCTGCAATGCCTGCGCCGGCCCAGGCGCTGCCCGGCCGACAGGTGCCCATGAGGGTTTCAGAGACGCACTACGTGAACGGCCGCCGAATCGTGCCGCCATTGCCCGTCGGGATGCAGGAAGCGATCTTCGCCCTGGGCTGCTTCTGGGGCGCGGAGAAGCACTTCTGGGAGCTGCCGGGCGTGTATTCGACGGCGGTCGGCTATGCGGGCGGCTACACGCCCAATCCTACCTACGAGGAGGTGTGCACGGGGCAAACCGGGCACGCCGAGGTCGTGAGAATCATCTTCGATCCTGACAAGATCTCCTATCAGAGGTTGCTCGAGGAGTTCTGGGAGAATCACGATCCGACGGAGGGCATGCGGCAAGGCAATGACGTGGGGACCCAGTACCGCTCGGCGATTTTCGTGATCGACGACGAGCAGCGCCGGGCCGCGGAGGCGTCGAAGAAGGTCTTCCAGCAGAACCTGAAGGCTGCAGGTCATGCGCAGATCACCACCGAGATCGACGACGCGTCCGCGTTCTATTACGCCGAGGACTACCACCAGCAGTACCTTGCGAAGAATCCGAGCGGGTATTGCCCGGATCATTCGTGCGGGGTGACCTTCAAATCCGCGGAGTTACAGCAGGGGGAGAAGGCGTAGGCGGCGGAGTGACCCTGTCTTCTGCGGAAGGCCAGTGGGTTACGAGCTCGAGGATTGAAGACCCAGCGGTTTTCTGCAGGAACACGCCGCCTGATTTTGGCGTCGAAGTCTACCGGAACTCTACCGGTGTTTCGGGCTAAGGAAAGTCCGCGGGGAAGGAAGCGGGTGCACCGGGACGGCACCGAGAGTGCACACCGTTTCCCCGCGAGAACACGAGCGAGAGCTTCCACGAACGTATCCGCTCCATTCCCGCGCCCTGAGCTTCGCCGCCCGCTCTGAACCGCTGATCCCGCGTTCCGTGACTGAAGGCGCTCGCCTGGGGCGGCGACCTCGATGGTGCCGCCACGATTCTCGAGTGACTCTCGTTCCACGCGCCCGGTATCGCGCCGCCGATCGCTGCGCGCGACCCGCTCTTCAGCGTTCCACTGGCAAGCAACGCCCGCCACAGGGATACTAACTCCCCTAGTAACGTGGCGCGACGGTCGAGATCGTCGACTCGCCAGGACCGCCGCTCCATATTCCGGGTGATTACCGATGAATCGCAGGTACGCGAAGCCGCCGCCTGCTTGAAGCTCCAGGATATCTCCCCACGCTCAGAAGGGACTTTGGCCTGACCATGTTGAACTCAACTCTGGAGACCGAGAGCCACGATGAAGTCGGCAGCCGAGACGATCGCAAACGGCAGGTGGCCACGAACGCTCAGAAGGTCTTTATCACCGGTGGCGAGATATCTCGCCTTTCCATGCAATGCCAACTGCAGAAATGGCACATCTAATGCGTCTCGGACTGGAGGGGTCTTGGGCCCCTTCGCCGGGAGCCTCACGATCGTGCAATAGGGTAGATAGTCGGCCAAGAGCTCGTTCCGGTCAGCGTTGCTGAGCTTGAATTTCGGATAATTCATAGCCCTGATCAATTCTTCAGTCGCAGCCTTCGACACGAGCGGATGGAAGACACCCTGTTGCCACCCAATTCGAATAGGCGCGAGGTGCCCCTTGGAGAAAATCAAGGCTGAGAGCACGACGTTGGTATCCAACACCGCGCGCGGTGCTCTCGTCACTTGCCCGTCCTTCGGCTGGGTCTACGCGCCCACTCTACGGCGTCCTCAACGTCCGCGTCGGCGATATCCAATTCCGCCAGCTTGGCGCGTACAGCGTCAGCGCGCTGAATGCGTACAGGGGTAAGGACGATCTGGCCGTCCTTGGCCTTCACGTCAAAGTACTCCGTCGGCCCAATGGCATTCGTAATGGCCTTTGGGAGCGTCAGCTGGTTCTTTGCCGTCATCTTGGCAAGCATCGTTCTGCTCTGTAGAATAAGTAAGGATTCCTTACTATACGATATCCTTTCTTTGGGAACAATCTCGAATCGGCCGAGGGGTTGCCGGTGGGAGCATTGACCCTGTGAGTTTCTGCACGAAGACGCCGGATGGTCTCGACGCTGACGTCTACCGGAATTCTACCGGTGTTTCGGCCTTGGGGAAGTCCGTGGGGAAGGAAGCGGGTGCACCGGGACGGCTACCTGTGCCGTGCGCAGGTAGATGCAGATCATTCTGGGCTCGGCTGGAAGACACGAGAGTAGACGCTAGACGCAGGTCGGGCGAGGAGAAGCGAGCATGGCCCGCGCGCAATTCAATGGACCTTGCGGCCGTCCTGTTCCTGGATGTGACCCTTGGTGTCGTCAAAGCGAACGTGCATGGTCTTGGCGTCGGCACTGACGGACCAAATCGCGATCTTGACTACATGGTCAGCATTCATGTCCGTTTCGACGATCGTTCGACTGTCTATTTGTTTCACGGCGACATCCGTAAACTCTGGGTCGCCTTTGTAGCGCGCCCTGGTGCCGTCGAGCTTGGCTGAGAATGAGCGACCCATTTGATCGGACATCGAGAGCGTGTTACCGATGCGAGGCGCGTTCACGGAGAGGCCGGGAAGACTCGCTCTCATTTCGGGAGTCGAGCTGATTTCTACGGCTATTTCGCAGCGATCAGATCCGTCTTTGCGAAGTCCTTTCCCTTGAATAGCAGAGCCTCGCCGGTTGATTTGGCCAGGGCATACGAAAAGCAATCGCCGAAATTCAAACTGGCCGGATGTCTGCCCTTGCCAAAATCAGTGAATGCCTGCCGGGCGAGATGTGCCTGCTCCTCCGTCACCGGTTCAACGCCAATTCCAGCCCGCCGTAAGAACGCGTCCAACTGTCGACTGCCGGTGTTCTTCGTTTGGGCCTCCACAACGATCGAGACCTCGACGAACGTTGCCGCTGACATGCGGCATGTGTCAGCTTGTGCGATGGCATTCGCGTAGATCTCCGCGTCATGCTCATTGAATAGGATGGCGACCAGGGCAGAAGTGTCGACGATCATTTCGGCAGACCTTGATCGTCGTACAGCAGAGATGCATGATCCAGGGGCTTGCCTTTCAGGGTCGCGGCGCAGCGGCGTCCGATGGCCAGCAGGTCTTCGGCTGCGGTGGCTCGCCTCTGTTCACGATTCACACGCGCCAGACGTTCGCGTAGCGCTTCCTTAACGGCGCGTGTCATCGTTTCGCCGGTCTGCTGGGCGAGCTTCTGTGCCAGCTCGTGCGCCTCCGGGTCCTTGATGTTCAGAGTCATATATCTACCTCGGTAGAAGTAATTCTACCCAGACTTACAAGCGGAGTCTACCAGGCATTCTCGGACGCCGTCTACGACTGCGGGCCGGAGATTATGTAACCCGCTGGTATCCGTTGAAGAACCGGCGGAGTTGAAAATGGGAATGAAGGCAGCCGCGATACTTTACGCCGTGCTGATGGCGGCCATCATAGTTGCCGTGGATGTTCTGTTCTTCAGAAACCGGTTCTGGGAGCGGTTAATGGTGAACACAGGAATCGTCTTGGTGTTCCTGGCATTCGCCTTTAGATTCCTGAAGCATCCATGAAGGCGTCCCGCGCGATGCGGGAGGCCTCAGTACCTTAGCATCGCAAGATAATACGCGATGACGCCCCCCATTACGGCAACGAACACAGCAAAGAGCACGCCAAGTGGCAGACCGTGCCCAGCCGCCCAGAACCAGAACCGTGCCGGCCCAAAACGAGTGCTGGGCCGGTCCTTCCGCGCTACCAGCCTGGCGCGGCAGCATGCGCAGTACTAGCCCGAAGCGGTCTATCACGAAGCCAAGTGCCATCATCCCTAGCGCCGTACGCACCCAAGCGAACAGCGTACGTTCAGCCGCGTAGTAGACCATTGCGCAGGCGGCGTTATCGCCGTAAGAGCGCGGCGGGTTGACCTTGTCATTTTCCTTCACGCTTTCCATCGGATCCGCCCGTTGCTCGCTATTCTCCATCCCGCTTGCAGCGACCGGGACCAGAGCGGTGCTCGGTCTGCGGACGCGCAGAACGGAGGCCGGTCAGCTCGAGCGTGCGCCGCGGTCCACTGCGACGATCTTCATGATGTTGATAAACGCACTTGCACAGCGAGGGATTCGGGCATTCCGCGAGCGGTAGCGAGGGCGCCCCGGATGCAAGAAAACGCTTGCCTCGAATGGCAACGGCGCGTTCGCAGGCGCCCGCGCGCGGCAAAACGGAAACGGAATGCCATGGGTGCTTCGACTTGCTCTTTCCGACCATGGACCCGCCCTTGATCATTCGGGGCGTTCGAGGATGATTGCGTCATCGATAGTAACCGCACGAGGCGACCGGGTCTCCTGTGCAGTGCAACACGACTCGTATGCCTCTAATGCTTGAGCGACCCCGGAACCCTGCCGACGCCGCTTTGCGGCGCCTTGAAGCCGCCGGCGCCGGAGGGATGGGCTGGTGAATCGAGACGAACCCCGTGCGTCTTGGTTCCGTGAACGCTCTTATGCTTCGAGGGCTGTTGGCTGAGCCCGCGTTTCCTCAGCCGATCGATTTCATCTCGGCTGACCGGCCATGTCGGCCATCGTGTACGCCGGTATGGAGAGCACCAGTCCCCGAACTTCGAGTGCCCGGGGCACTTGTCAGAACCACATCGGTTTGTGAAGGCCGGGTCGTGTTCCTGGAATTTGGTTACTTCGATGAGAGGAGGGCGGATGATCACGCCGTTTCGGGCCCATTTCGCCGCCTCCGAGTACTCGTCGCTGCGCGTCACATTGCCCGAAAACACGCGAACAGCTTTGGGCCCTGGTACGGGGCCGTACAGTTCGTTGAAGAAGAAAAAACCCACGATCCTGCAGCCAGCCAAGATGCCCGAGAGTCTCTTCAGCAGGATGTCACCCTGTGCATCACAGCCTGCCGCGCAGCCATAGAGGGTTACTTGGGCGCCAGAGGCCAGGTAATCTCTGAGCTTCTCGATGTCGTTCGCGTAGGAGTCGACATTCTGCGAATTCAACTCTGGGTCTATCTGAAGAACGCCGGGCGCATTGCCGTGGGTTACCAGGGCAAGTTCCTCGAGATCGTGGTCGTCCAGATCCTTCAGTTTCGGAACGAGGTTCGCGATGTTGCTGAACCCCACGACTTTCCATTCGGCATTGTCGATGAATCCGCTTTTAATGCCATAGCATGCCCACACCTTCATGTCCCCTCCTGGTCCCGCGCGACAAGACCTTGGCACCGACCGGGAGCTTGATCCGCAGGAGTGCCTGGCGCAAGCTCGTAGCGCGGAGCGAATTCCGCTGATCGCGTTTCAGGCCCGGCAAACAGGGGGGATTATCCATGAGAAGCGTTGTTATCTTGTCTTTGATGGCTGGACTCGCTCTCGGCTGCACGCAGCTGCGCGCCCAGGAGCCGGTGGTCGGCGTCGCCGATCCCGATGCGCTATTCCATAGTTCCGATCCGACGATCAACGCGAACCTGCAAGCGACTTATCACATCTACACGGACCTCCTCGAGGCGAATCACTGGGAGCTCGCCAACCGATATCTGACCGACCGCTACATCCAGCACAATCCAAACGCGGCCTCCGGTCTGGCAGGTGTCGTGTACTTTTTTACCAAGGTTCGCAAAGTCAAACCCAAGCCGATCTCCGAGAAGATGCAGACGAAGATCGTGTCCGTGCTCGCTCAGGGCGACTTCGTCGTCGTGGCTACGCCTCGCGAATACTGGGATCCGAAGAGCAAGCATTGCTACTTCACCACGTGGTTCGACATGTGGCGTTTCGTCGGCGGTAAGGCCGATGAGCACTGGGATACCGATACGCGTCAGCGTCCGCCGAGCTGTCCGGCGAAGCGGCGGTAGCTGGGCCGGGGAGAGGCGCGGACCTTCGGCGCGAGCTGTCAAGGGCGCCCGCCGAGGGTCTCGACGCGTATTGGGCGATTAGGCCGTATCAGCTCTGCAGGAATCGATATCTGAAGTCATCACGGAGGTGACGCTCGACGCGTCCGGCGGATGTGCCCGTGAAGTGTGCGGGGAAGAAGACGGCGCCCGAGTCGGCGTATCGATCGAGGAGACGCTGCCGCGTGGCGCTCGCCTTTGCCGGGTCCTCATCGGCGAAGAACGCTGCATCCGGCCGCACGAGCTGGATCGGATGATGAAAGCAATCGCCCGAGAAGATGGCGCGCTCTGCGCCGCATTCCGCGATCACGCAAAGATTCCCCGGCGAGTGGCCGCTCGCGTCCTCGAGCCATACGCCGTCGCCGATCTCGCGATGGACCCGCGCTCCTACGTCCACGATATCCGCTTTGCCGGCGTCGAGGATCGGCGCGACGCTATCCTCGAAGGCTTCGCGGTGTGTCGCTTCGTGGCGCTGGGCGCTGAAGAATTCGAGGTCGCGCCTGCCGAAAAGATAGCGCGCGTTCGGGAACGTCGGGACCCACCGGCCATCCTCGAGGCGGGTATTCCACCCGACGTGATCGAAATGCAGGTGAGTGCACATCACGAGGTGGATGTCCTCAGGACGTAAGCCAGCGCGTTCGAGGTTTTCGAGGTATGCAGTCTCGAGGTGGCTCACCGCGGCGAGGCTTCGCTGCTTGTCGTTGCCGCAGCACGTGTCGACCAGCATGTTGTGTCCGTCGACTCGCAGGACATAGCTGTGGACGCTGATGCGCATACCGGCTCGATCCGGGGTGTCCGCGAGATCCGCGTCCCAGTACCAGATCTTGAGCGTCGCCAGATCCCCCGCCGTGATGCTCGGTAGCGCCACGGCAAGCGGAATCACTGCGTCGCTCTCGTAGACCAGGGAGACGCTCAGCCGACCCAGAGCGAGGTCATTCATATCGCCTGCGGCGCTCGCCCGCTCCGGTCGGATGTCGCGGAATGGGTCTCACTGCATCGTCACGTCGCGCGCGTGATCGGACATGGTCTGCTCCCAGGTGCTCCAGCCGGAGTTCATCCCGTAGGGCACTCGGTGCAGTACAGCCTCGATCTTGTGAATCTTGCCTCCCTCTACCTTGAACAGCTCGGCGATCTCCCAGGTCCAGGGCTGGGTCGGTCCGGCGGTCACGATGCGGCCATCGGGTACCCGAAACGTGCGCGTCGTGCCGCCTTCGTGATCGAAGAACCCGAACGCGAACACGATCCCGCGCTCCTCGTCCACGGCGACGTAGCGCCGATCGCGGATACGGCTGACGAAGTGGATCAGCCCCGACTTGAACTGCTCCATGCAGCTCCACTGCGAGGAATACGAGAGCGAAGTCTTCGGATCGGGGCGCTTCTGCCCGGGCGGTGTCGGCACGTTCGTCGCCTGTGAGCCGTTCTCGATCCGATTGCAATCGTTGGCGAACGGATAGTCTCCCTTGCCGTCGTTCTGCTGCATGCCGCTGAAATACTTGTCCGCGGTGGCGATCATGGCTGCGCGTGACATCCTCTTGGATGCCGGGATCGCTTGCAGGTACACCGGGTTCACCGTCATGTTGTCGACGCGCTTGCCCGCGGCCTCGTCGCGAACGACGATCTGCTCGATCTCCGTGATCTGGAGATTGCGCACCTTGAGCCGCAGCGCGATGATTCCCGGTGACCCTTTGGTCGGATCGCGATTCTGTTCCTCGATCGAGCCAAAGAAGGCAACTTGGCCCGCGGGCACGTCGGTCACGAAGAGCCGATAACGGCCCTTCGCACGCATGGTTCGCCAGAGTCCGTCCCCGATGACGAGCCGCTGGCCGTCCTCGGTGAATCGCACGCCCGGCGCGAGGGGCACCATGCTCGGCTGGTGGGCGACCAACGCATCGAGATACCGATCGACGTAACTCTCGAGACAGGCCCGATCGCACCTCGCCGCCGCCCGGACGGCGGCGCTCGGCGCGAGCAGCGCGAGAATCATCAGAATGGATACGAGAGCGGCCGGGAGCCGCTGTGGTCTCGAGTTCGTCATCGTCGCCCCCCTCATTGCGCGGCCTGAGTGCGTCGGCCGGCCTTATTTCCGATCATACGCTCCTGCGCCTGCCTCTCGAGCGGGCGACGTGCGGCGTTCGCTCCTCGGCCGGTGCCGGTGATCCATTCAATCGGGCAGTGCCCTGCCCGTGGTGACTGAGAAGCTCGTCCGCACGCCGGCGGCGCGCTCGAGACCTGGCCGGCCGACCGGCTGACCGCCGCCGACCCAGGCCTCGATCGTGCCCGGCACGATCCGGTGTTTGCCCGCGGGATCGACAATGCCGAGCGCTCGGCCGCCGAGCGTGAACTCGACGGTCCGCGATTCACCCCGCGCGAGATGAATGCGCTGAAATCCCGCGAGCGAGCGGATCGGCGCGCCTGGGACACCGCGATGCGTGAGATAGAGCTGCACGACCTCATCGCCGTCCCGCGAGCCGTTGTTCGTCACGTCCACGGATATGTGCACCGCGCCGTCAGCTGCGATGGCGGCAGAGCTCACGCGAGGGTCGCGGTAGGTGAAGCGCGTGTAGCTCAGTCCGTAGCCGAAGGGATACAGAGGTTGGCCTTTGAAGTAACGATAGGTCCGGTGCGCCATCGAATAGTCCGAGAAAGGCGGCAACTGGGCGATCGACTTGTAGAACGTCACGGGCAGCCGTCCCGCGGGGCTGAAATCCCCTGCGAGCAGCGCCGCGACGGCCGAACCGCCCGCCTCGCCCGGATACCACGCCTCGACGATCGCTGGCACGTGCGTGTCCGCCCAGTTGATCGCGAGCGCGCTGCCGTTGAGGAGCACCAGCACGAGCGGCTTGCCGGTCGCCTGCACGCGCTGCAACAGCTGGCGCTGAGGCGCGGGCAGATCGATGAGCGTGCGATCTCCGCCGGAGAAACCCGGTGCATGAATGTTCATCTCCTCGCCCTCGATGCGCGGGGACAGGCCCCCGACGAAGATGACGAGGTCGGCCTCACGGGCCGCCTGCACGGCGCGCTCGGGCGAGGAGGCCGGCTGTGCGGGGGAGAGGGGCCCGATGAGCCCCGTGCCTTCGACGTACGTCACCTGCGCCTGCGGGAAGCGCTGGCGGATGCCGGCGAGCACGGTCACCGGATGCGAAGGGGTTCCGTTGTAGTTGCCCTCGAGCGCGTCGAGACTGTCAGCATTCGGGCCGATCACCGCAATGCGCGCCGGAGAGCGCGCGAGAGGCAGCAGAGCGCCGCGGTTCCTGAGCAGAACGAGCGATTGCTCGGCCACGCGCAGCGCCGCCTCGCGATGCGCTGGCGTGTCGTTCTGCGATGGCGGGATCTTCGCGTACGGATTCGCGGCCGTCGGATCGAAGAGGCCGAGCTCGATGCGCGCGGCAAACAGGCGTCGCAGGGCGTGATCGATGGTCGACTCCGGCAAGAGCTTTTGGCGGACCGCCGCGGCGATCGAATCCTTCTCGGTATTCCAGTTGTGGCGGTAGTCGCCGCAGATGAGATCCATGCCGGCCTTGAATGCGTCGGCGACGGCGGCCGCGGGATCGGGTGCGTAGTGATGACCTTCTCCCGGGGGCAGATAGATGTCCGCGGCCGCGCCGCAATCGGATACCACGTAGCCTTTGAAGCCCCAGTCCTTGCGCAGATGCTGCTGCAGCAGCAGCGTGTTCGTGCATGCTGGCTGGCCGTCGACTGCGTTGTAGGCGCACATGATGGATCGAACTCGGCCGTCGAGCACGGTCGCACGAAACGCAGGCAGATACGTGTCCTCGAGATCATGGCGCGAGAGGAAAACGTCCGCCTCGTGGCGCGTCGTTTCCGGTCCGCTGTGCACGGCGAAATGCTTCGAGGTCGCGATCGTCTGCAGGTACTTCGGGTCATCGCCCTGCAGTCCAGTGATGAAGGCGACGCCGAGCCGCGATGTGAGATACGGATCCTCGCCATAGGTCTCTTGGCCGCGTCCCCAGCGGGGATCCCGGAAGATATTGATGTTCGGCGACCAGACCGTAAGTCCCCGATACCACTCGGAGCTGCCGTCAGGATGGACTGCCGCGGCGTACTTGGCGCGAAACTCGGTGCCGATGATCGTCGCCGTCCGGTGCATGAGCGGCACGTCCCATGTCGCCGCCATGCCGATCGCCTGGGGAAACACCGTGGCGATGCCGGCGCGGGCGACGCCGTGCAATCCCTCGCTCCACCAGTTGTAGGCGGGAATGCCGAGGCGCGCAATCGCGGGTGCATCGTGACCGAGCTGCGCCGCCTTCTCCTGGAGCGTCATCTGTGAAATCACCGCATCCGCGCGCACTTGTGCGCTGAGCTGAGGATTGCGGAAGGTCGCGAGTGCGGATGCGAGCGCCGCGTGCCGATCGGCCGCAGCTCCCGCAGCCGTCCCGGCGGCCGCGAGCGCGATGCCGATCAGACATCCGAGAATTCGAGCTGGTTTCGTTCTCATCCGAGTCGGCCCCCCAGACGTTCAATCGAGTTCGATGTGAGCGCTACCATCGTACGGCAGATGCGGGCGGGGCGGCAAACAGCGTTGCCGGGACCGCAGCCCGCCACACCGAGGCGCTCCGTGCCGCAGTACACTGCGCGCGTGGTCACCCTGGGCACCCGGCCGGAGCCGATCGACGTGGCGCTCGAGCAGTCGGCCGTGATCGTCGTCGATATGCAGAACGCCTTTGCGAGCCGGGGCGGGCTGCTCGATCTCGCCGGGCTCGATGTTTCCGGTGCGGATGCCGTGGTCGAAGTGATCCGCTCCGTGCTCGATGCAGCCCGCGCTCGGGACGTGCCGGTGGTCTATCTGCAGACCGGCTACAAGCCGGACTTGAGCAACGGAGGCGGCGATGCCTCGCCGAATCCGCGCAAGGAAACGGCGCTCTGCCTCATGCGCGCGCGGCCCGAGCTCAAGGGGCAGCTTCTCACCGAGGGCACGTGGGATTTCGAGATCGTCGAGGCGTTGAAGCCGCGAGCGGGCGATCTGCTCGTGCTGAAGACCCGGTACAGCGGCTTCGCCGGTACGACGCTCGACTCCAGTCTTCGCGTGCGCGGCATCCGCAATCTGTTCTTCGTCGGGATCGCGACGAACGTGTGTGTGGAGTCGACGCTGCGCGATGCGTATTTCCACGAGTACTGGCCGGTGCTGGTGACGGACGCCACGATGCAGGCCGGACCGCCGGAAGCACAGCGGGCAACGATCTTCAACGTCGAGTCGTTCTTCGGATGGACCCTGAGCGCGGGGAGCCTGGTGGATAGCCTCCAGGGCGACGCTCGCCAGTAGGGCTCGCAAGGAAGAAATGTTTCGGACGGGAATGCTCACCATCCGTGTGGACGATCTCTCCGGCAGGCAGACTCGGGAGCTCCTCGCCCTGCACCTTGCGGGGATGCACGCGAGCTCGCCTCCCGGGCACGTGTTTGCGCTCGATCTTTCGGGGTTGCAGGCGCCCAATGTCACGGTCTGGACCGCATGGAATGGGCCGGCTTTGGCGGGCATCGCCGCGCTGAAGGAGCTCGGGGATGGAACGGGTGAATTGAAATCGATGCGCACTCATCCGAGCTGTCTGCGAAAGGGCGTTGCCGCGGCACTTCTCGAGCACATCATCGGCGAGGCGCGGCGGTGCGGTCTTCAGCGGCTCAGCCTGGAGACCGGCAGCGGCCCGGCTTTCGAGCCGGCGTTGGCTCTCTATCGAAAGCGCGGGTTCCGGGACGGCGAGGCCTTTGCGGATTATCGCCGGAGCGATTTCAATCAGTTCCTCCACCTGGCTCTGTAGTTCTCGTGGGCGCATGAGCGAGCGGGCGCACTATCTGAAGTTGCTGTTGATACCTCTGCGGCCGGCCGCGCTCTGCACGCTGATCGTCCTGAGCGCAGTGCTGGGCGTTGCGCTGAAGGTAGGTCCGTTCGGACTGCCGCTGGTTTTCATCCTCATGACCTGGCTCTTCAAATACTCGTTCGCATTTCTCGACGCCTTGGTCGCAGGTGCGTCGGAGGCGCCGGTGCTATCGATGGAGATGATTACAGGCTCGATGGGAGAGCTCAGGTCGCTCGTGCCGCTGTTTCTGGTGGCGCTCGCGTTCTTTGCGTCGGGCGCCGGACGGTTCTGGCTCGGCCTGGCGATCGAGACGGTCGTGGCCGCCGCGCTTCTGGGGTGTCTGCCGGCAGTGCTCGCCGTACAGGGATGGACCGGTCGACTCGCCTATAGCCTCAGTCCCGATACGTGTCGCAAATTCGTCCAGGTCCTCGGGCGCGACTATGCGTGGCTGGTCGTGTGCGCTTGCGTCATCACGGCGATCTGCGTGGTGGTGCCTGCGATCGGCGGGGCAGTTCCGTGGGTGCTGCGCATCGCGCTTCTGATCTACGCGTGGCTAGGGTTGATAGCGGCGACCGGCGGGACCATCAGAGCGAATCGAGCGGAGCTGGAACGCGAAATCCCGTTGATCATTCCCAGATTGCGAGCGATGTCAGCCCAGGAACTGGAACGAATTCGCGAGCACTGGCTCGATTGCATCTACGCTGCCTGGCGGAACGGTGCGCACTCCAACGCGTGGCGCTACGTCATGGAGCGGATCGAGCAGAGCTCCGAGCCGCTCGCGGAGCTCCGGTGGCTATACGGTCGACTGGCTGACTGGCAGCCGCCCGCGTTCTCCAATCGTCTCGCAGGGCTCCTGCTGCCGCGTTTGCTCCGCGAGAATCGCGCGGGCGAAGCGCTTCGGGTGGTGCGGGAACGTCTCGCGTGCGACCCAGGATTCCGACCTCAAGCCGAGGGCGAGTGCAACCGCCTGCTGCAGCTTGCCCGTCAGTGGGGCGAACAGGGGCTCGTCGATGCCCTGCTACAGGGTCCGGCGCACGGGTCGGGCAACTGAGGCCCTCTCAGCGCTTCATTCGCTTCGCGACCAGCCATTTCACCACCTCGACCATCTGGTCGTAGCCTCCAGCGGAGGACGGGTCGACCCGGTACCGGCCGTTCACGATGATCGTGGGCGTCTCGGAGACTCGGCACGCGCTGCGGTAGGCGTCCGCCTGACGCACTTGCAAGTCGACCCCAAAGGAGTGGGCCGCAGCCAGGAACGTCTGAGCGGGGATGCCCGTCTGCTGTTGGTACCATCGAGCAACGTCCGCGATGCTCGGCAACGGGCTCCTCAGGCGTTCCGTTCGGGGGTCGACGGTCTGGAGCTGGCCGGTCTTCCAGACGGCATCGAACATGGCGTCGTGTGTTTTCGCGGCGATGCCGAGAGCTTTCGCGGTGTAGTACGCCTGTTGGAACACGGGCCAGTCCTCGGAGGGCAGGAAGCCCGCGGCGACGTAATCGACGACGGCGTTCCCCGGCAGCGTCTTGCGCAGGCGATCCATGAGCGGATAGAAGGCGTTGCAGCCCGGACAGGCGTAGGAGAACACCTCGGTCACTTCGACCTTCCCAGCCGGCACACTGACTGGCTGCGCCGGCTCGACCGCAAAGTAGTCCTTGCCCTCCCGCCACTGCGGCGATTGGGCTCCCGCGACGGAAACGAGGCAAAGCAGCGTGAGCGCGCCGAGGACCTTGGTTTTCATTGGTGAGGTCTCATTGATTTCGGGTGTCTACAGGTGTAGTCTTGTCGCGAGTCTACGCCTGTAGACGAGAGGGCGATAGGGGTGAGCAGTGAAGGCCGTCGCCTCGATCAGTGATGCGGAGTCGCGCGTACTTGCGGCACTGTGGCGCGAGGGAGCCTCGACGAGCGAGCGGGTCATCGCTGCGCTCGCGCACGAGAACTGGGAAGTCTCGACGATCAAGACCCTGCTCGCGCGCCTGTTGAGAAAGGGTGCGATTGGAGCCAGGAAGGAGGGCCGGCGCTACGTCTATTCGGCGGTACTCACGCGGGAGCAGTGGATCACCTCGGAGAGCGAGGGGCTGCTGAAGCGCCTGTTCGGCGGGCGTGTGGCGCCTCTGGTCCAGCACTTCAGTCGGCACCGAAGACTGTCGAAGGCCGACATCGCGGAGCTCAAGCGCTTGATCGAGGAGCTCGACGATGGCGAATGACGTGTTTGCCCTGCTCGCGCGGCTCTCGGTCGTCGGGTCTGCGGGGATTCTTCTCGTCGGTGTGCTGCGCGCGCCAGCCCGCCGCACCGTGGGTGCCGAGGCGGCCTACTGGCTCTGGCTCGTGGTGCCCGCCAGTCTCGTTGCCGTGCTTCTGCCTCGAGCGCCGTCCTGCCTCTGCGGCCCCGAGAGCTATGTCAGTCCTCTCGTGATTCGAGGCATCGGGGCACCGCTCGAGCTTGCGCCCGAGGGTGAGGTCAGCGATCACGTCCTGGCCTTGACGATGATCTGGGGCATCGGCGCGGTAGCGGCGTTTGCGTACTTCGCATGGTGCCACCACGTTCTGAGCAGATCACTCGGCCGCCTTCAAGGCCGCCCCGATGGGACTTACTCGAGTGCCGGCGCACAGCAGCCCATGCTCGTCGGGGCGTGTCGTCCGAGGATCGTCTTGCCGTCTGATTTCGATAGCCGCTACTCGGGGAGTGAGCGCGCGCTCATTCTGGCGCACGAGCGCGCTCACGTCGCGCGCCATGATGCGCTCACGAACGGCATCGCGCTCGCCCTCGTGTGCCTGCTCTGGTTCAACCCTATCGGGTACTGGGCCTGGAGCAGATTCCGATTCGATCAAGAGCTCGCTTGCGACGCGGCCGTTCTTCGAAGGGAGAGGATCCCGCGCAGACGGTATGCGCGTGCGCTTGCGAAAACGGAGCTCGCGACGTCGATGGCGATCGCCTTTGGCTGGCGTCGCCGTCATCCGCTGCTCGAGCGGATTGCGATGCTCAGACACCGGACCCCGTGCCGCACGCAGCGCGTCGCGGGCTACGCTCTGGCGCTCGTGCTGATGCTGTCCGCCACGTACGTCGTCTGGGCTGCTCCGCCCGAGGAGGTTTCCGCTGCCGCTTCTTCAAGTCGCTCGGCGCAGGGCACGCCGCGAGCGGCGCCCGACGCCCCTCCGTTCGGCTCTCCGGTAGCTGTTTCCGGGCGGTCGATCAAAGTCGAGAAGAATCGCATAGTGGGCCCAGAGCTCGAGATGATTTTCGCTCCGAGGACGCCGTTCCATTTCCAGGCGGACTCGGTTTTCAACCTGCAAGCGGGAGGTTGGAGGCTCGCAGGACATGTCCGGATCACCGCCCAGGTGGTTCACATGGTGCGTGCTTCACCTGGGGTGATCACTATGGGTGTGCGACCGGTGATCGCGAGCGCGGAGAAAGCTGTGCTCACCCCGAGACAGGGCGGGGGATATGAGGTGCGCCTCGACAGGGGCAGCGTGCAGTTCTACTAGCCGAGCCGGCGCAGGGTCTCGTTGAACGTCGCGCTCGGCCGCATCGCGGCGGCACATTTCGCAGGGTCGGGGTGATAGTAGCCGCCGATATCGACGGGCTTGCCCTGCGCGCCGTCGAGCTCGGCGAGGATCTGCGCCTCGTGACGGCTCAGCTCACTCGCGGTCGGCGCGAAGAGTCTGGCGAGCGCCGCGTCCTCGGTCTGCGCGGCGAGCGCCTGGGCCCAATAGAGCGCCAGATAGAAATGACTTCCGCGGTTGTCGAGTTCCCCGACGTCGCGCTTCGCAGAGCGGTCGTTCTCGAGCACCTGGCCGTTGGCGGTATCGAGCGCGCGGGCGAGGACGAGCGCCTGCGTGTTGGCCGTCTTGCGCCCGAGGTCCTCGACGGACACCTGCAGCCCGAGAAACTCGCCCAGGGAGTCCCAGCGCAGATGCCCCTCCTTGAGGAACTGCTGGACGTGCTTCGGCGCCGAGCCGCCGGCTCCCGTCTCGTACATCCCGCCTCCGGCGAGCAGCGGGACGATCGAGAGCACCTTCGCGCTCGTGCCGAGCTCGAGGATCGGAAAGAGGTCCGTGAGATAGTCCCTGAGCACATTGCCGGTGACGGAGATGGTGTCCTCGCCGGCGCGCACGCGCTCGAGCGTCGCGCGTATCGCAGCGACGGGGGACAGAATGCGGATATCGAGGCCGGCGGTGTCGTGATCGCGCAGGTAGCGGTGCGTCCGCTCGATCAGCAGACGGTCATAGGCGCGTGCGTCGTCGAGCCAGAAGATCGCCGGGGAGCCCGTGGCGCGGGCGCGCGTCACGGCGAGCTTCACCCAGTCGCGGATCGGTAGATCCTTCGTCTGACACATGCGCCAGACATCCCCGGCGCTCACCTCGTGCTCGAGCAGCACCCGTCCGTCTGAATCGATGACACGCACGGCGCCGGCGGCCGGGATCTCGAATGTCTTGTCGTGCGAGCCGTACTCCTCGGCGGCCTGCGCCATCAGGCCCACGTTGCTCACGTTCCCCATGGTCGCGACTTGGTACGCGCCGTGCTGCTTGCAGTCCTCGATCACGGCCTGATAGATACCCGCATAGCAGCGATCGGGAATCATCGCGTTCATGTCGTGCAAGCACCCATCCGGCCCCCACATGCGGCCCGAGGCGCGAATGGCTGCGGGCATCGAGGCATCGATGATGATGTCGCTCGGGACATGAAGGTTCGTGATGCCCCGCTCCGAATCGACCATCGCAAGCGGCGGGCACTTTGCGTAGGTCGCCCGAAGGTCCGCCTCGACGGCGGTGCGCTCGGCATCCGCGAGGGAGGCGAGCTTCGCGTAGACTTCCCCGATGCCGTTGTTCGGATTGACGCCCAGCCGCTCGAGCGTCGCGCGGTGCTTCGCGAAGACATCCTCGAAGTACACGCTCACCGCGTGTCCGAACAGGATGGGGTCGGACACCTTCATCATCGTCGCCTTGAGGTGCAGCGACAGCAGCACGCCGCTTGCCTGAGCGTCCGCGATCTGTGCTCGGTAGAAGGCGCGCAGCGCCTCGCGGCTCATGAACGTCGCGCTCACGAGCTCGTCCTGCTGCACGGGGATGGATTCCTTCAGGACTCGCGTGCGCCCGCCGCGCTCGGTGAGCTCGATGCGCAGTCGTCCCGCTTTGGGGATCGCGGCGGCCCGCTCGTTCGCGTAGAAATCGCCCGCGCTCATGTGCGAGACGTGTGAGCGGGAGTCGGGTGTCCATGCACCCATCGAGTGCGGATGAGCCTTGGCGTACCGCTTGACTGCGTTCGCGACCCGCCGATCGGAATTGCCCTCACGCAGGACGGGATTGACCGCGCTGCCGAGCACGCGGGCATAGCGCGACCTGACGTTCTGCTCCTGCTCGGTTCGCGGCTCATCCGGGTACTCCGGAACGCGCAGCCCCTGGGACCTGAGCTCCGCAATCGCGCTCTTCAGCTGCGGCACCGAAGCGCTGATATTCGGCAGCTTGATGATGTTCGCATGCGGTGTCTTGGCGATCTCCCCGAGCTCC
Source organism: Steroidobacteraceae bacterium (assembly GCA_050738595.1). Classification (GTDB taxonomy): domain Bacteria; phylum Pseudomonadota; class Gammaproteobacteria; order Steroidobacterales; family Steroidobacteraceae; genus JASHUC01. The sequence continues at coordinate 22,932 of JBOHZR010000028.1, forward strand.
GCGAGATCGTCGGTATGCCGTTCCGCGGGTGCGATCTCCTCCGCAAAGGCGGCGAGGAGACGGCCGGCGAGGGAGATGTCGCGCGTCTCGACGGCTATCGAGGCGGCGCGAGTGAACGCCTGGATGATGGGCAGGAGCGAGTACGTCGCAAGCGCCGGCGCCTCATCGGTGAGGGTGTAGAGGATCTTCGCGGATGTCATCCGCGCATGATATCAGTCGAACGTGAGCGTGAGGCCGCCGAGCACGTTGAATCCGGCCGCCGGATAGAAGTACCGCCCGTTCCCATCGTCGACGACGACCGAGCCGACGTAGTGGCGGTCGAGCACGTTGTTCAGGCGCAGGAACGCGCTGAAGCGCATTCCGCCTCGGAGCTTGGCGGCGTAGCCTGCGCTCGCATTGAAGACCGGATAGGCCGGCGCGAACGCCGTGTTCGCATCGTTCACCGCGATCGCACTCACGAACTGCGCGGTGAAATCCGCCCGCCAGCCGAGGGTCCTGCCCCATCCGAGCCGCGCGTAGGCATCGTTCAGCGGGACACCGGGCAGGCGATTGCCTGACGCGACGGGCATGTCCGGCGTCGCGCACGGGGTCGCGGCGCACGTCAGGTACGCATCAGTGTAGGTCGCGCTCACATACGTGTAGGCGAGCTGCACGCGCCAGTCCGGGGCGAAGCGATAGTCGAGGGAGGCCTCGGCGCCGCTGCGGTTCGTGCGCCCCGCATTCTGGTAGGTCGACCGGCCGCCGAGGTTCGTCGCGACCACGATCTCGTTGCGGGTGAGCGTCTCGAAGCCGGCCACGTCGGCCGTGAGATCCGAGCTCACGTCGAGCTTCGCTCCGACCTCGCTGTTGTCGCTGCGTGCAGGCCGCACGGCGAAATTGAGCCCTGGGGCGCCGTTGGGCTGGTACGCAAGCTCCGAGGCGAGCGGCGTCTGGAAACCCTGCCCATAGGAGGCGTACAGGTGCAGCCATGGACGCACCGCGTACAGGAGCCCCGCGACGGGAGAGCTCGCCGTGTAAGTGACCGAGCCGCTGTCATTGCCGTTCGTCGGCGTGATGAAATGATCCTCCGAATCGAAGCGCACCTCGCTGTGACGTAGGCCCGCCGTGAGCGTCCAGAGCGGCAGGAATTGCCAGCTCGCCTGTGTGTATTCATCGAAATTCCAGGCGATGTCGTCCTCGTTGCGCCGCTCGGCCCCCACGACCCCCAACTGGTCGCCGCTGAAATTGTCATATCCGCGGCGCAGCTCATCCTGGGTGTCATAGCTCGTGCCGACCACCCACGAGAAGGGCCCCCCTGCGAGATCGCGCCGCCACGTCCAGCGCACATCGCCCCCGCCGAAGGCGCGGTCGAGATCGATCACTGCGCCCGAGCTCGTCGGCGGCGCCTGCACTGCGACGGGAATCGAGAGGAATTGCAGCACCGAGCGATGGCCGTAATAGCCCATCAGCTGGATCGATTGCGAATCGGTCAGGCCGTGCTCATAGATCAGTCCGCCCGTTTGCTGCTCGAGGCTCTTGCGCGTTTTGAACTGCAGCGCGGCGGATGACGTCTGATCGGGGCTGATCGCGAACTGCGCAGGCGTGAGGCCCTGAGGGTCTTCAGCGTCGGGACGGGAAACCACGTTGCCGATGAACGTGAGCTTCTCTCGAGGGCCGAACGTGTAATCGAGCTTGGTGTTGAACGATTCGTCGCGGGCGCTCTGCTGCGGACGGTAGCCCTGGAAGGAGAAATGACTGAACGCGACGTTGTAGTCGAACGCTCCGCTCGCATCGCTCGCATCCACGCCGGCGCGGAAGGTGCCGAAGCTGCCGTATGCCACATCCGCGCGCACCTCCGCGGGTGCGGTGCCCGGGGCCGTGAACATTTGAATGACTCCACCCGCGGAGTTCCCGTAGAGCGCGGAGAACGGACCGCGCAGGACCTCGATGCGCTGCGCCGATTCGAGATTGAACTGTGAGACCTGCCCCTGGCCATCGGGCCCTGTCGCCGGGATGCCGTCCTGGTAGATGCGCACCCCTCGAACCCCGAACGTCGAGTTCGCCCCGATGCCTCGAATCGAGATCTGCTGGTCCTGCGCGTAATCGTCGCCGTTGCGAGCGAGCAGCCCGTGGACGAAGCCGATGTCGTCCGAGAGGTTCACGCCCAGGGCATCCTGCGTGAGCTCCGAGGCCGCGACGCTGCTGATCGAGGCGGGTATGTCGTACGAGGGCTCGTCGACCCGCGTGGCGGTCACGACGATGTCGGTACTCGGAGGCGTCTCGGCCGCCTGGGCCGAGCGGACGCTCAGTGCGCCGTCCAGGGACAGCGCCGCGAGCGCGGCAAGAGTGAGCTCGAGTATCGGGCGCGGCGTCCGCCGCAGGGCGCTGGGAGATTTCATCGTGTGCGGTTCGAGAGCTGTGGGGCGGCCGCCATGCTGCGGCGCAGTCTACGATGGAGCAGCGGCCCCGCGAATCGAGATTTTCTTGAATCCTGGAGCACGGAAATCGCCGCAAGAGGTGGCGCGGGCGGAACGCCATTCCGGCGCGCTGCACTGAAGTGGTGCGGCTCTGCCCAGGACTGGTGCAAAAAGGGACGGGGCGGTCGCGGGACGAAGGCCGCTTGTACAATCCGCACGCGCTGCCAACGGGGGCGGCGCCAAGCTTCCAGAGCCGGCAACGGCGCCGGCCTATCCGGGGGGTTCCAATGCTCGACACCGGCGACACCGCCTGGCTGATCACCGCCACGGCGCTCGTGCTGCTCATGACGCTGCCGGGGCTGGCCGCGTTCTACTCCGGGCTGGTGCGCACGAAGAACGTGCTGTCGGTCTCGATGCAGTGCTTCGCCATCGCCTGCCTCGTGAGCGTGCTCTGGTTCGCGGGAGCCTACGGACTTGCATTCGGCGGCTCCGGAGCTCATCGCGCGCTCATCGGGCCCTTGAGCGCCATCGGATTCGGAGGCATCGGGCGCGATTCCATGCACGGCCCGGAGCCCGAGGCGGCGTTCGCGATGTTCCAGCTCACGTTCGCGATCATCACCCCCGCGCTCGTCGTCGGCGGCTTCGCGGAGCGCATGAAATTCAGTGCCTTGCTGTGGTTCACCGCGCTGTGGCTGCTCATCGTGTATGTGCCCATCACGCACTGGGTTTGGGGCGGAGGCTGGCTCGCCGAGCGCGGTGTCCTCGACTTCGCGGGCGGCATCGTCGTGCACACGACGGCAGGGATCGCTGCGCTTGTCACGGCGCTGGTCCTGCGTGAGCGCAAGGGTTTCCCGCATCATCCCATGCCGCCGCACAACATGCCGCTTACCGTGCTCGGTGCGGGAATGCTCTGGGTCGGCTGGTTCGGTTTCAACGGCGGCAGCGCGCTGGCGGCGAACGGCTCGGCCGCCATGGCGATCCTGGTCACCCAGCTCGCCGCATCCGCCGGCGCACTGGCGTGGATGGCGATGGAATGGCTGCGCTTCGGCAAGCCGAGCCTGCTCGGCATCGTCACCGGGATGGTCGCGGGGCTCGGTACGATCACGCCGGCGTCGGGTTACGTCGGCCCCGAGGGGGCGATCCTCATCGGAGCCATCGCAGGCGTCCTGTGCTTCCTGGCAACGCAGATTCTCAAACGCACGCTGCACATCGACGATTCTCTCGACGTCTCACCGGTGCACGGGGTCGGCGGCATCCTCGGGACGCTGCTCACCGCGGTGTTCATGAGCTCCGCCTTTGGAGGCGTCGGATACGCCAAGGGCATGACATTCGGCGCTCAGCTTGCGGCGCAGGCCGAGGGTGTCTTCGCGGCAGCCGCCTGGTGCGCGATCGCCACGTTCCTCATCCTGAAGCTGCTCGATGCGATCCTGGGCTTGCGAGTTAGCGAGGACCAGGAGCGCGAAGGGCTCGATCTCGCACTGCACGGGGAGCGCGGCTACAGCGAATAGCGCGCCGCGGCGCATCATGCTTTCATAATGCGACTCGCATCGCATCAAGGATGGTGCAGAAGGGCCGATACAGGCGTGCATGTCCCAGACCTCCACAGCTCTTGGCGGCTCGTTCCTGCGCCGCCTGCGCACCCTCCTGACGGGCGGCCTCGACAACCGGCGCCAGCTCGCGGCGTTCGGCCGCATGCTGCCCGTCATCGAATTCGATATGCAGGGCAACGTCATCGGCGCGAACGAGAACTTCCGCAAGGCGTCCGGCTACACGCGCGAGGAGCTGCGCCGCGCGGATCACCGGATGTTCGTCGACCCGGACTACGCGCGGACGCCGGCCTACCGGGAGTTCTGGGAGAAGCTGCGGCGCGGGCAGGCGCAGTCCGCTCAGTACCAGCGGCGCGGCAAGGACGGCAAGCCGCTCTGGGTGCAGGCGACCTACTATCCAATCCGCAGTGCCTTCGGCCGCCCCTACAAAGTCGTCAAGCACACGGTCAACATCACCGAGCAGATGATGAAGCTGTCGGACGGCCTGGGACAGCTCGCCGCGATCAGCAAGGCGCAGGCCGTCATCGAATACGAGCCCGACGGCACGATCCGCACCGTGAATGCGAACTTCCTCGCGATGTCGGGCTACGCACTCGATGAGCTCATCGGCCGACACCATGGCGTGCTGCTCGAGCCCGGCTCACGCGAGAGCGCCGAGCAGAACGCGCTGTGGGCGCGCCTCGCCCGAGGCGAATACGACGCCGGACAGTACAAGTGCATGGCGAAGGGTGGCCGCGAGGTCTGGGTGCAGGCGAGCTACAACCCGATCCTCGATGCGGCCGGCAGGGTCTTCAAAGTCGTCCAGTACGCAACGGACATCACGGCGCAGGTGCGCTTCTCGGGCGAGCTGCAGCGTGCCGTGCAGGAGACGCATGCGGTCGTGGCGGCCGCCGCAGACGGCGATCTCACGCGGCGACTCTCGCCCGAGGGCAAGTCGGGAGATCTCGCAACGCTCACACGAGGGGTGAACGCGCTGCTCGAGGTCGTCGCTTCGCTGGTCGGCCGCATCAAAGACGTGACGGGAGAGGTGCAGAGCGGGGCGGAGCAGATCGGCAGCGGCAATGCAGACCTCGCACATCATGCCGAGGAGCAGGCATCGAGCCTCAAGCAGGCGGCCTCGCTCATGGAAACGATGGCGACCTCGGTGAAGCAGACCGCCGGGAATGCTGGCCGCGCGAGCGAGCTCGTGACCGCGGCATGCGACAGCGCGGAGCGCGGGGGGCGGGTCGTCGGCGCCGCGGTCGAGGCGATGGGCGGCATCAACGACGCCTCGAGGAAGATTTCCGACATCATCGGCGTGATCGATGCCATCGCCTTTCAGACGAATCTGCTCGCGCTCAATGCGGCCGTCGAGGCCGCCCGTGCCGGCGAGCAGGGCCGCGGGTTCGCGGTCGTCGCGAGCGAGGTGCGCAACCTCGCCGGCCGCTCGGCGACTGCGGCGAAGGAGATCAAGTCGCTCATCGAGGACAGCGTCGCCCGAGTCGGCGAGGGCAGCCGGCTCGTCGAGGAATCGGGGCGCTCGCTCCACGAGATCGTCGCGGCGGTACGCAAGGCCACGGACCTCGTCGCAGAGATCGCGACTGCAAGCCGCGAACAGTCCTCGGGCATCGAGCACGCGAGCCGCACGGTCATGCAGATGGACTCGATGACGCAGCGCAACGCGGCGCTGGTCGAGCAGGCGGCCGCCGCGAGCGAGTCGATCGTCGAGCAGGTGCGCGCTCTGAATGCCATGGTCGCCGGCTACCGCTTCATTTCGGACGAGCACACGGCTACACTCGCCGCGGACAGGCGCGTCGCGCAGATGTGACGAGCACCCCGACCGCCGTCCGCTCGTCGCGCGCGTCGGAGGGGTTCCATGAAGCGTTGGATCTGGATACCGGTCGTCATCATCCTGGCCGGTATTGCCGTAACGATAAGAGCCTTTTCCATAGGCGTCACACATCGAGCCGACGTGCCTGCGACCGCGGACATGGTCAAGCGCGGTGCGTACCTGGTGCAGGCGGGCGATTGCATCAGCTGTCACACCACTGCCGGGGGGCAGCCCTTCGCGGGCAGCCGCGAGTTCGACCTCGGGAGCATGGGCAAGCTCTACTCGCCCAACATCACGCCCGACAAGGACACCGGCATTGGCACGTGGTCGGATGATGACTTCCGCGCCGCCCTGCAGCTCGGCGTCGGCAAGGGTGGCGTCCACCTCTATCCGGCGTTTCCCTTCGCCGCGTTCACGAAGCTCACCGATGAGGACGTGCTCGCGATCAAGGCGTACCTCTTCAGCCTGAAGCCGGTGCATTCCACCCCGCCTGCCGATGCGATGAATTTCCCCTACGACCAGCGCTGGCTCATGGCGTACTGGAGCTGGCTGTTCGACTCGAACGAGCGCTTCAAGCCCGACGCGGCCAAGTCTCCCCAGTGGAATCAGGGCAAGTATCTCGTCGAGGCGCTCGGGCATTGCGGTGAGTGCCACACCGAGCGCAACTTCCTGCAGGCGACGAGCGGGTCGAAGGCGCTCGGCGGTGCAATCACGCAGAAGTGGAAGGCCTACGACATCACGCCCGACAAGTCGGGCATCGGCGGGTGGACGGATGAGGAGCTCGTCTCCTATCTGCGGACCGGCTTCGCGAAGAATCACGGACCGGCCTCCGGCCCGATGGCGGAGGCGATCTCCAACAGCTTTTCGAGACTGCCGGAGGGAGACATTCACGCGATCGTGACGTATCTGCGCTCCGTGCGGCCCGTCGCGAGCACCGTCGAGGTCGCATCCCTCGACGGGCCGACCGCGGCATCGCAGGATGCGAATCTCGCGTACGGTCGTGCAGTCTTCGCGCGCTCCTGCGCCAACTGCCACAAGCTCGACGGCTCCGGAACGCAGTCGCAGTATGAAGCGTTGAAAGGGTCGGAGACCGTCGCCGACCCGCAGGCGATCAACCTCACACAGATCGTGCTAGAGGGCTCGAACCTGCAGCTGCCGAGCGGGCACGTGCAGATGCTCGGCTTCGGCGGTGGGCTCGCGAACGTCGACGTCGCCGCCGTCGTCAACTACGTGAGCCAGCAATTGGGCGGTCACTCGGCGAATCTCACGCCGAAAGATATTGCCGCGCGCCGCTGAAGCCCGGTCGGCTCGTCCGCCTCGCGGTGCGCCCGGGGGGCGGCTGGCGAGAGGAGATCGAGAGGATGCTCAGGCGCAGAGTTCTGCAGGGAGGCGCGGCGTCGCTCGCTGCCGCAGTCCTCGAGACATGGCGGCCGGCGTGGGCCGCCGCCGCGAAGCGCAAGAACGGCTCGAAGCGATCCGCGGGGTTCAAGCGGCTCGGGGCGGCCGAACCCTTCGACTATGCGCGTCTGAAGGGGATGGCGCGAATCCGCGCTGCGAGACCTTACAAGTCTACCGCCGGCCGGCTGCCGCCCGCGGTCGCGCACCTCGACTGGGATCATTGGGAAGCGATCCGCTACCGCCCGAGTCACAATCTGTGGGCGGGGGAGGGGCTGCCCTACGAGGTCGGCTTCATGCACCTCGGCTTCCACGTGCTCAAGCCCGTACGCATGTACACGGTCGACGACGGCCGTGCGCAGCAGATCGCGTATGACCCTGCGATGTGGGACTACAGCCGCGCGGGCCTCAAGGCGCGCGAACTGCCCGCGAATCTGGGCTTCGGCGGCTTGCGCATCTTCTATCACACGGACTGGATTCGCGACGTTGCCGTGTTCCAGGGCGCATCCTACTTTCGCGCGGTCGACGGCGATTTGCAGTACGGCATGTCTCAGCGCGGGCTCGCGATCGACACCGGCATGGCGCAGCCGGAGGAATTCCCGGATTTCGTGGCGTTCTATCTCGAGCGTCCCGAGAAGAGCTCGAACCTGCTCACCGTCTACGCACTCCTCGATTCCCCGAGCGTCGCGGGGGCCTATCGCTTCATCCTGAGCGTCGGCGACATCCTCACGATGGACGTGGATGCGGCGCTGTACCCGCGCGCGCAGATCGAGCGGATCGGCATCGCTCCCGGCACGAGCATGTTCTACAAGGGCGAGAATCAGCGGAACGTCTCCGAGGACTGGCGTCCGCAGATTCATGACTCGGACGGCTTGCAGATCTGGACCGGCCGCGGCGAGTGGATCTGGAGGCCGCTCATCGACCCGAGGACCGTGCGCGTCAGCAGCTTCCTCGACGATGGGCCGAGGGGCTTCGGCCTCATGCAGCGCGACCGGAGCTTCGGCGATTATCAGGACGACGGCGTGTTCTACGACAAGCGTCCGTCCGTTTGGGTCGAGCCGAAGGGCAGCTGGGGCAGCGGCGCCGTCATGCTGGTCGAGATCCCTACACGCGATGAGACGATGGACAACATCGTCGCGTTCTGGACTCCCGAGCGCAAGCCCCAGCGCGGGGAGGAGCTGCTCTATGCCTACCGGCTCTATTGGTCCCGGTCGAATCCGGTCGGGCTGAAGACCCTCGCGAGGACAGGTGCGACGCGCACCGGGATCGGCGGGATCATCGGCCAGCCGCGCAAGTACTTTTCCTGGCGGTTCGTCATCGATTTCTTCGGCGGCGACCTTCCGCTTCTCACGGACACGGACAAGGTGACGCCAGTGATAACCGCCTCGCGCGGCCGCGTCGAGATCACCTCTGCACGTCCGCTGAAGCCACTCAATGGCTGGCGCGCGATGTTCGATCTCGTGCCCGATGCGAGCACCGATCCGATCGACTTGCGGCTATACCTGTCTTACCAGGGACAACCGCTTACGGAGACGTGGATCTATCAGTACGCCCCGCCGCCGCTTGCGCAGCGGCGATTCTAGGCATCGTGATCGAAACCTCAGGTGCGCAGCCGCCGTAGAAAGGCCTCGCTTTGCGGGGCGCCCTCCTCGGGCGACCACGGAGCGAACTGCGAAGCAGTCGCTGGATCGTACGGACCTTCTTTGATCTCGAGGAAGGTCGATCCGTCCTCGCGCGCGATCAGCGTGTGCCACGTGGCTCGAGGCATCTCGAAGCCGCGCAGCGGCGTGCCGGCCCCGACCGTCTCGCGGCCGGTGATGCTGCCCCGCTCATCGAAGGTGATCACATCGAACGCACCCCGCACGACGATCGCAAGCTCCGATTTTGCGAGGTGGCGGTGCGGCCGGATGTATGAATCTCGGTCGACGGCGACGAAGAAGCGCTGCACGAGATCGACGGCGTCGGCGTGGACATTGAGATGGGCGCGCCGGCGCGGGCTGGCGGCGGCGCGTTTCGCGAGCTCATCGAGCAGCGGGTCGGAGAACAGTCTCACGCGGATCGGCTCAGAGAATATGAGACGTCTGATTGTAGCGGCGACTTCGGGGGTCAGCATCCTCGAGGGCGGTGCCAGCCTCGGGGGCTGGCGGTGCCGGGATCGGGGCGGGGCTGGCGCCTCCCAGCCCGCCGGATCACAATTGGCCGATGAAGCTCGGGAAGCTCGGGGTATGGGCGTTCGCCGACGGGCTTTCCGCGGCGGACGCGGGAGCGCTCGCGCGCCGCGCGGAGGGTTGGGGCTACTCGACCTTCTGGATTCCCGAGGCGTTCGGCCGCAATCCCTTTCCCTTCGCGGCCTGGCTCCTCGCACGGACGGAAAGCATCATCGTCGCGACGGGGATCGCGAACATCTATGCACGCGATGCTCTCGCGATGCGCTCGGCGCAGCTCACGCTCGCCGAGCAGTCGGGCGGACGCTTTCTGCTCGGCCTCGGCGTCTCACACGAGCGCATGGTTCGGGAGGTTCGCGGACACGATTACGACCCGAAGCCCGTGAGCCGGATGCGCACGTATCTCGAGGCGATGGCGCGCGTCGAGTATCGCGCGCCGATGCCGGCCGAGCCGCCGCCAGTCGTGCTCGCGGCGCTCGGGCCGCGCATGCTCGAGCTTTCGGGCCGGATGGCCGACGGCGCTCACCCGTACAACGTCACGCCGGAGCACACCGCTGAGGCGCGTCGCATACTCGGACCGGGCAAATGGCTGTGCCCGGAACAGAAGGTGCTGCTCGAGCGCGACCCGGCGACCGCCCGCTCGATCGCGCGTGCTGCGGTCGGCTTTTATCTCGCCGCGCCGAATTACGCGAACAACTTGCGGCGCCTCGGATTCGGCGATGCGGATCTCGCGGGTGGAGGATCGGACCGCCTCGTCGACGCCCTCGTCGCGTGGGGCGATCTCGATGCGATCCGCGCGCGCATCCAGGCGCACTGGGACGCCGGGGCGGACCAGGTCTGTGTGCAGGCGCTGAGCGCTGACCCGGCGCGGCCGCGAGCTGTCGACGAGCAACTGCTGGAAGCGATCGCCGCGCATTGAGGTGCTCGGCGCCCGCTGGTGCGTCCGCGCGCTCAGGGCAGAACGAGCTGCTTGCCGATCACGGCGCGCTCTGCGAGGCGCTGCAGCGCCACGGGGACCTCCTCGAGCGAGAAGCGGCCGCCCACCTGCGGTGTGAAGGGCTCGGAGGCGTGGAGCGCGAGGAGCTCATCGATGACTCGGCGCACGGTGTCCGGCTCGGCGAGGAAAATTCCTCCGAAGCCGATGCCGATCACGGAGATGTTCTTGAGCAGCAGCTGTTCGGCGGGGATGCGTGGGATCGAGCCGCTCGCGAACCCGATGACGAGGATGCGGCCGCGACGTGTCGTTGACCGGATGGCCTGATCAAAGAACCCACCGCCCACGGTGTCGAGCACGACATCGACCCCGCGTCCTCCCGTCAGCGTCAGCGCGGCCTCGCGCAGATCGACCGCGGTGTAATCAACGGTCTCATGCGCGCCGTGCGCCTGCGCCGCGCGCAGCTTTTGCGCGGAGCCGGCTGCGGCGATGACGCGGGCTCCGAGCCGCCGCGCGATGCCCACCGCCGCAAGGCCGACGCCGCCTGCGGCGCCGCTCACGAGTACGGTCTCGCCGCGCTCGAGACCGGCGCGCTCGAGTGCAAATGCCGCCGTACCGTACGCCACGACGAACTGCGCGGCGAGCTCGGTCGGCAGGCACTCGGGAGCGTGAAAGAGTTGCTCGGCAGGGATGGCCGCCTGTTCGGCGAAGCAGCCGCCCTGGATCGGTGCGCCCATGACGCGATCACCGGGGCGCCAGCGGCCGGCACGATCACCGACTGCGGTCACGACGCCGCAGAACTCAAGTCCAGGTACGAACGGGACGGGCGGCTTGACCTGGTATCGGCCGGTGATCATGAGCAGATCGGCGAAATTGACACCAGCCGCGCGGACCTGCACCACGACCTCGCCGGCACGAGGCGCCGGCGCAGGCCGCTCCTCGACCGTGATGTGCTCCGGCGGGCCGAAGCGATGAACGACGACGGCGCGCAAGCGAGCGCTCAGTACGGGATGCCCAGAGACGCTGCCATTGCGGGGTCCGTCGCTCCGTTCTTCGAGGGAGTATCATCGCACGGGGCGAGTGGCATGCGCGATTGCGGTATCAGGTGCGCCGACGGATCGACCGCTGCGCAAGAGAGGGGCGTGCGATGCCTGGGGAACTCGATGACCGGGTCGAGCGAGTGCTCGCTGAATACGATGCGCGGTCCGCAGCTGAACGGCGGCTCCACGATGAGGGCTGGGACGCCGACGACCGCAGAGATCGTCTGCTCCTCAGAGTCGGTCCCGAGACGGGTCGGCTCATCAATATTCTGATCAAGGGTGCGGGCGCCCGCCGCATCCTCGAGATCGGGACATCTTACGGATACTCGACCGTGTGGCTCGCCGAGGCCGCACGGGCGACCGGCGGATGTGTCGCGACGCTCGACCTCGCGAAACACAAGCAGGACTACGCGCGCGAGATGCTTGCGCGCGCGGGCCTTGCGGAGCACGTGCAGTGGCACGCGGGCGATGCGCTCGAGCTGCTGAGAAAGCTGCCGGGGCCGTTCGATTTTGCGCTGATCGATCTATGGAAGGACCTTTACGTCCCTTGCTTCGAGCTCGTTGCGCCGAAGCTCGCGGCGCGCGCGATCGTGGTGGCGGACAACATGTTGTACCCGCCGCAAGCGCTCGCCGATGCGGCGGCGTACCGGGCACGCGTGCGGCGGCAGACGGGGATGCAATCCGTGCTGCTCGAGGTGGGCAGCGGAATCTACGTGAGTCGATACGCGCCGGAATGAGCTGCGCGCCGTGAAGATCGTCTTCACCAGGAGAGCGGGCCGCACGCGCATGAGCTGCAGCAGAGCGGACGGGACGTTCACTCAAGCGGACGTTGGGCCGGGGCTGCCGGCACACGATTTCGCCCATTTCATCGTCGAGCGGACGCTCGCTCTTCGCACCGGCTTCTTCGTCAATGTAGCGAATGGCTACTCGCTGCAGCAGCTCTCGGACGCCGCAACCATCCGCTCGCTGGGAGCAGAGCCCTACGTGGCGGAAGTGCTGGCGCGGGCCCTCGGGGAGCTCACAACAGGTGCTTGCAGGTGCGAGCAATTCGCGGATCGAGTTAGCACGGAGCTCATCGAGATGGGACTGGAAGTGCCTGCTGGGATCGGCTCGGAGGGTGCAGCGCGCATGCTGATCGAGCTTCAGGAGCTGACGAGGCGCTTCAGCGAGCTGCGCACGGGTGAGTCGATGGAGCTCGAGTTCGCCGACCGCGCCGCCGTTCGCTGAGCCCGGTCGCTCCGCCGGCTCGCGAAGCCTGGCGTGGCACACAAAGCGCTAGTGCAAAGGCAGCTCGCCAACGGGACGGCGGCGGGCAGCAAGGACAATGGCTCGCCAGCTACTCGAGGTCATCCGGCATCTCTGGACGCGCGTCCTCGAAGACGTGGGCGGAGCGGATCGGTTGCGGATCATCGCCGTGCTTGGCGCGGTGCTCGGGCTCGATGCGGCCGACAAGGGCGCCGTGTCAGCCGTCTCGGATCAGCTGAAGGACGCTTTTCACATCGGCAATACGGACATCGGCCTGCTCTTCGCAGCCGTGTCCGTCGTTGGCGCGGCGGCAACGCTGCCCTTCGGCATCCTTGCCGACCGCCTCTCCCGAAAGCACGTTCTCATGGTTGCCATCACAACCTGGTGCGCCGCGATGTTGATCTCCGCGACGGCGACCTCGTTCATATACCTATTGATCACCCGGCTCGCGCTCGGCGCGGCGACGGCCGCAGCGTGGCCCTGCGTCGCCTCGCTCACCGGCGATTTCTTTCCGGCGAGCGAGCGCGCGCGGATCTACGGTCTCATCGTCGCCGGCGAGCTGATCGGGATCGGGATCGGCTTCTTCATCTCAGGCGAGGTGTCCGCGGTGTCGAGCTGGCACTGGTCCTTCGTCGTCATGGCCTCGCCGGCCGTGCTGCTCGTCTGGGTCCTGTGGCGCTTTTTGCCCGAGCCCGAGCGGGGAGCGCAGCAGGAATTCGCGATGGCGGGCGGCCCGACCTCTGCCAAGAAGCTCGTGCGTGAGGCGGACATCGAGCCCCGCATGGCGCTGGTTCTGCGTGAGGACCCTGCCGGCTGGAGTGTCTGGCGCGTGGTGGGGTACCTGCTGAGGCTTCCGACCTACACGCTTCTCATCGTCACCTCGGCGCTCGTCTATTACTTCTTCGCAGGCGCGCGCTCCTTCAGCATGATCTATCTGTCGCCTCATTACGGGCTGACGCGCGGCGCGGTGAGCGCGCTCGTGTTCGCGCTCGGAATCGGCGCGCTCATCGGGGTCGTGGGGGGCGGGCGCCTCTCGGAGCGGCTCCTGCGACGGGGCCGGCTCAAAGTTCGCATCGTGCTGCCCGCGGTCGCGCTGCTCGCGTGCGTGCCGCTGCTCGGTTTCGGCATCTGGACGCGCACTGCGTGGATCGGCGTTCCGCTCCTTGCGGCGGCCGCGTGTCTGATCGCGGCGGCCGTGCCGCCGATCGACGCGGCGCGTCTCGATATCGTTCACCCGAGCATGTGGGGTCGCGGCGAGGCCGGCCGCATGGCGATCCGTTCGGTGTTCGAGGGCGGCGCGCCGCTGCTCTTCGGCGCGATGTCGGGCTGGCTCGGCGGCGGGCAGCAGGGGCTCATGTGGACGTTCCTCATCATGCTGGCCCCGATGCTGGTCGCGGGCGGGCTCGGCTGGTGGGCGCGGGAAACCTATCTCCGAGACGTGGCGACGGCTGCCGCGTCTATCGAGTCGATCGCCACGGGTCGAAGACGCTGAACGGTGACCGCCGCGCCGGATTCGGCCATTCTTGCGGGATGGCGGACGAGCTCGAATCAAGCCCTTCACCACCTCAAGCGGGGGCGCGGCCCGATGTGGGCTTCATGCGCCGCGCGCTCGAGCTCGCGGCCGTGGCTGAAGGACGTGGAGAGGTGCCGGTCGGTGCGGTGCTCGTTCGGTCCTCGGACGGCACGCTCCTCGGCGAGGGTAGGAACCGCCCGATCGAATCCTCGGATCCCACGGCGCATGCAGAAATCGAGGCGCTGCGCGCGGCGGGGCGCGCGCTCGGCACCTACCGCCTGAGGGGGACTACACTTTATGTGACGCTCGAGCCGTGCGTGATGTGTGCGGCCGCGATCGTGCACGCACGGGTGGAGCGAGTCGTGTTTGGCGCCTGGGACCCGCGCGCAGGAGGCGCGGGCAGTGTGGTGAACGTGTTTGCACTGCCCGGCCTCAATCACCGGGTGGACGTGTTCGGAGGCGTCCTGATGCAGGAGTGTGGCGCGGTGCTGCAGCGCTTTTTCGCCGCGCGGCGCTGAGGGCACGCCGGGCCGCGCGGCGAGCAGGCCTCGATCAGCGGGCCGGGGCGATCACGCGTCGGGCAGCACGCGCGTGGCCTCACCGGCGACCGCGTTGGGGGTCTGCCATTCGAGCAGCTTCAGGAAGCGCTGCACGCGGGTGACGTACTGCACCGGCTCCCAGCCGCGGCAGTAGCCTCGCTTGGCGTGGTCATACCATTGCTCGTTCGCCAGCAGCGGCAGCTGCGTGCTCACATCGGCCCAGGAGTCGGGATTGAGTCCGCGCGACTGGGCGAGAATGCGCGCGTCCTCGAGGTGCCCGAAGCCGACGTTGTATGCGGCGACTGCAAACCACGTGCGGTCGGGTTCGGGAATGCGCTCGGGAATCTTCGCGAGCACATCGAGGAAGTATTTGGCGCCGGCGAGAACGTTCTGGCGCGGGTTGGTACGATCCGCGACGCCCATCTCCTCGGCGGTGCTCGAGGTGAGCATCATGAGACCCATGGCGCCGTTCACTGAGCGCGCGGTCGGATTCCACTTCGATTCCTGGTAGGCGATCGCCGCCAGTAATCGCCAATCGATCCCGGTCGCCGCAGAGGCCTGCTCGAACAGGCTCCGATACTGAGGCAGGCGCTGGGTCGCAAGCGCCTCGAACTGGCGCGACTCCAAGTACTCGAACTCGCGCGAGTTTCCGGAGGAGAGCTTGATGAGGCGCGCGAGCTCGCCCGACTGCGAGATGTCGCGGAAGAACTCATTGACCTCCCGGGAGAGCTTCGGCGCGTCATGGCGCACGACCCATTGCACCGGCCGGTCATCTCCGAGCGCAAACCCGGGCGCCACGTCCGGATACAGGTGGTGAGAGAACGAGAACTCCCGGGCGTCGACGATCGCGTAGGCGGCATCGCCGTTCTCGACATCTTCGACGGGGTCGGCGGCGCGGGGCGCCGTCTCGATCCAGGAGAGAGCAGGGGCCACGGTGTGCTTCAACCGGTCGAGGAGATGCTCCTGGGGGCTGCCGGCCCGCACGGACAACCGCGCAGACTCGATCTGCAGGGTCTCCCGCGGCCGGGGCTCGCCATGGCGGTAAACGACGAGCTGTGGGATGCGCTCATACACGTCGGCGGGCGCGCCGACTTCGCGCCAGGCCGCATCGGCCGTGATCTGGGCAGCAGCGATGTCGGCCCGCCCGGCCGCAAGCTCCGCCTGCATGGCCTGCACGGTCGCGACCGGGTACATGTACAGCGTGACACCGAGCTGCTGGGCGAACTCGCTCGCGAGCTCGAATTCGAGCCCCTCCGCCCGGTTTGCCCCGAGGTAGTAGGAGGTCGGGCTGTTGAGCGTGACGACCCGCAGCTCAGCGCGCGAGTGCACGAAGAAGCCCTTCACCGGAGGCCGCGGAGTGCAGCTGCCCACCAACGCCAGCACGGCGATGGCCAGCGGGGGCCGGAGCAACCCCGTGGGTTTGCCTACTCCGAAGGCATGTCTCAGCCGGCGTCGCATCCCCACCTCACGTGGACCGTTCGGTTGGACTAGAATAGCAGGCCCCGCTCCCGTGTCGCCTGCGCTTCAGACAGAACGCAGGCGGAGCCTTATGTAAAAGGGGAAGCGGGACAAAAATCTCGTAAATTCAATTAATTGTTGAGGTCCCGATCTGGCTGCGCCATCCACGATGCGGTCTGGATCGAACAAAGACGACAGCCGGAGAGGTACCGAAGCGGTCATAACGGCGCCGATTCGAAATCGGATGGTCGGGTAAAACCGGCACGTGGGTTCGAATCCCACCCTCTCCGCCACTCCAGAACAGAACGGCGAACGCCGGGCGTAGCCCTAAGATCGTCAGGTCAAAGATCACGCCGCAGTACCGAGCGGCGTCGCACGTTCGATCCGCTCGCGCTCGCGGGGACTGTTCATCGCCTCCCAC
>JBOHZR010000029.1:0-4866 GCA_050738595.1 Steroidobacteraceae bacterium
CGGCTCTCACGCCTGATCGAGTTCACCGACGTGACCCGCGCGGAGGGCATCCACGCGCGCCTCACACGCTGGTGCGAGAGCACGGGTGGCGACTACGCCTGGGTCTTCGACAACGCGCAGGACTCCCTCGCGGCGCGCCTGGATGGCCAGCCCGTCATCGGCTTTGATGTCACGGATTTCCTGGACAGCGATGCGGTGCGTGCCCCCGTCACGCTGTACCTGTTCCACCTCGTGCGCCGGCTCATCGACGGGCGGCGCTTCGTCTGCTGGGCGGATGAATTCTCCCGGCTCCTCGCCGATCAGGCGTTCGAGGCCTTCGCGAAGGATGGTCTCAAGGTCTGGCGGAAACTGAACGGCGTCCTCTGCGCGGCGACGCAGAGCCCGAGCGATGCGCTCGCAAGTTCCATCAGCCGCACGATCATCGAGCAGACGGCGACCAAGATTTTCTTCCCCAATCCAGACGCCCAGGCCGAGGACTACATCGGCGGATTCGCTTTGAGCGAGCGCGAGTTCAAGCTCCTGAAGGAGCAGATCGAGCCCGGCACTCGCATGTACCTCGTGAAGCAGGGCCACCGCAGCATCGTCTGTCAGCTCGACCTCAAGGGATTTGACGGCGAGCTCGACGTCATCTCGGGGCGTGCGAGCACGGTCGAGCGCATGAGGCGCCTCATCGAGCAGTTGGGACCCGATCCGGCCGCATGGTTGCCGGCCTTTATGCAGGAGGGACAGAGCTGATGAAACCGACGAGATCAGGCATTTGGACTATTGCGGCCATTGCGCTTGTCGCCGTGTCGCCCGCGGCCCGCGCGCAGTTTGCGGTGATCGACGTGGCGTCCGTGACCCAGCTCATTCACCAGGTGCAGACCACGGTCCAGGAGCTTCAGACCGCGCAGAGCGAGCTCGCCCAGGCTCGCCAGGAGTACCAGTCGTTCACCGGCACGCGGGGCATGCAGAACCTCCTCTCCGGAACGAACCGCAATTATCTCCCGACTGACGTCACCTCGCTCGAGGCGACTTTGAGTGGCTCGGGCGGGACGTACGGGGCACTTGCGTCGAGCGTACAGGCGGCGATGAATGCAATCGCCGTGCTCTCGCCGGCCGCTCTCGCCTCGTTATCGGCCTCTGAGCGCAGCGCCATCGTGGCCCAGCGCCAGGCGGTCGCCCTTCAGCAGGGCATTTCGCAGCAGGCGCTCGCCAACAGCAGCGGGCGGTTCACGCAAATGCAGCAGCTCATCAACACCATTGGCAGCGCCCAGGACCCGAAGGCCATCCTCGACCTCGAGGCGCGGATCTCGGCCGAGCAAGGGATGCTCGAGGCCGAGCAGACGAAGCTCCGGGTGCTCTATCAGACGGTGCTCGCGCAGCAAGCGGCGGCGGAGCAGAGCTCGCGTGAGCAGGCGATCGCCGATATCGGCTCGCTGCGGACCCTCCCACCGATGGGACTTTCGCAGCCATGAAGTTTCGGCCCGGTGCACGGTCCGTGCGGTTGTGTTTAGAGATCGTTGTCACACTCAGCGCCGTCACGGCCTGTGCACCGGCGCCGAAGCGGGCGCAGCACACGGCGGACTACTACCGCAGCCACGCGCTGCTGCTTCGGGAGGTGCTCAAGCGATGCGCCAACGATCCGGGCGATGAGGCGCGCACACCGGATTGCATCAACGCGCGCACGGCCGAGAGCATCGAGGGGATCGGCTCGCTGAAGAGTCTGCCGCCGATGGGGCTGCCGGGCAAGCCCAGCACGGGCGGCCAACGGTAGGGCAGATCTCCGATGGGCTTCTTCGCAGAATTCAACACCTGGCTCAACGGGATTCTCTCGACCTACATCGCGACGAATACGGCGCGGATCGCGACGCTCCTCGAGCCCACGGTGGTCACGCTGGCGGTGCTGTACGTGATGATCTGGGGATACCTGCACCTGATGGGGCAGATCGAAGAGCCGTTCACGACCGGGATCAAGCGCATCATCGTGCTCGCGGTGGTGCTCGGCGCGACGCTCGATCTCTGGCTCTACAACCAGGTGATCGTTGACACCTTCTTCACGGCTCCGAGCGAGCTCGCGGCCGGAATCGTCGGTGCGTACGACCCGGTCTCGGTCGTCGACCAGATTCTCTTCTCCGGCGGCGATGCCGCATCGCTCCTCCTCCAGAAGGGAGGGATATTCCACGGGAGCCTCTCTTATGACCTCGCAGGCGTTGCGGTGTACCTCATCGTCGGAGTGACGGTCGTCTACACCATGTTCCTGCTCACGCTCTCCCGCATTGCGCTCTCGGTGCTCCTTGCCCTGGGGCCGCTCTTTATCGCGCTGCTCTTCTTTCAGACAACCAAGCGGTTCTTCGAGGCGTGGATCGCGCAGCTCGCCAATTACGCCCTGATCACGATCCTGACGGTGATGCTCGCCGCTCTGATGATGACCGTGGTCTCGACGGCGGCGCAGCAGGCCGTGAGCACGGGAGGCGCCATTACGATCGCCGAGGCGGCGAGAGTGTGCGTGGCCGCGGGACTCACGTTTCTCGTCATGCGGCAGGTGATGCCGATGGCCGCGGGGCTCGCGAGCGGGCTTGCGCTCTCGACGTTCGGGGTTGTGAGCGCGGCCATGATGTGGGGACTCGGGCGCGGCGGTCGCATCGCAGGGCAGTTCGGGCGCGGGCTGCTCATGGATCGAGAGACGACGCGCTGGGACGGCCTGAGTCGAAAGGCAGGCTACGCGCTGCAGCGCGGGGTTGCGGGTGGCACACGGCGCCTCACGGCGCCCTGGCGCGAGAACACGATCCGGGGCGGGCGAGCATGAGACGTCTCCCCCACCATCGACTCCTCGCGCTCGTCGCAGTGCTCGCCGCTCTCGCCGGCTGCGCGACGAACCGCATCGCGCGGTGTGAGGGACACCTGGTGCCGATCAACCCGCCGCCGCCGAAGCCGGCGATGGCAGCACCCGTCCCAGCGCAGAAATCCCAATCCGCGCGGCGCACCGGGCACACGCCATGAAGCGCGACCCGGCGCTCGAAGCCTACTTCGCGGAGGCGGCGACCTGGGACGCCGATCGCGCCATGAGGGCCAAGCGCAGCGAGTGCACGGCCGGGTGGGTCGCGGGAGCCGGCTGGGCCGGCGTCGTGCTGCTCGCGCTCGCTCTGATGCTGCTCATGCCCTTGAAGCGCGTGGAGCCCTTCGTCATCCGCGTCGATCGCAGCACGGGGATCGTCAATGTGGTGCCCGTCTATGCCGGAACGGACAAGTTCCCCGATGCCGTAACCCGGTATTTCCTCGATCACTATGTGACCGTCTGCGGGCGCTTCGATTTCGCAACCGCCGAGAGCGATTACGAGCAGTGCGGGGCGTTCAACACGCCCCGGCTCAACCAGGCTTGGTATGCGAAGTGGGTGAAGACCAATCCCGACTCGCCCCTGAATCGCTACAAGGACGGAACGACCGTCAGCGCGGAGGTGATCTCGATCAGCTTTTTCTCTCGCGCGAGCGGTGTACGCGATCTCGCCCAGGTGCGCTACGCCAAGGTGGTCCATCCCGCGGGCGGCAGCGCCGTTGAGCGCAGCTATTGGATCGCGACGATCCAATATGCTTACACGAAGCCGTCGTCCGACCCGAAGACGCGGGAGTGGAATCCCCTCGGCTTCAAAGTCGTCGATTTCCGCGCGGACCCTGAAGTACTGCCCGACGGCGGATCGCAGGGCTCACCGTCCACGGCGGCAGCGCCTGGCCACGGAGGGGCGTCTTGAACGCCATCTCGCAGCAGGTCAGGTGGTGGATGGTGGTCCCGCTTGCGTTACTTGTGGTCGCGACTGCGAGCGCCGAGTCCTTCCCTATTCCCGGCAAGGTCGATCCCCGCATTCGCACCGCGTACTACGAGGCGGACCAGGTATACCGGCTCTATGGGTTCGTGGGATACCAGCTGGATCTCGTGTTCGGGACCGGTGAGAAGTTCGTTGGACTCTCCGCCGGCGATCCCCAGGCGCTGATCTACAGCGCTCATGGGAACGTACTGACGCTTCGTCCGAAGGCCGTCTCGGTCCACACGAATATTACGATCACGACGAGCCACCACCGCTACTACTTCGACTACTCGGCAACGGCCCGGCGGCCTCAAGACTCCGATGACGTCATGTATGCCGTACGGTTTACGTATCCGCCGCCGCCGGTCAAGGCCAGCGGTCCGACGGCCGCTGAACTCGTCACCGGCGCGCTCGAACGTGCGGAGCATGCGCCGCCGGAGAACGTCGACTACTGGTACTGCGGCAGTCCCGAGCTCAAGCCCATCGCAGCCTCGGACAACGGTATCGAGACACGCCTGACTTTCGGCGCCCGCAGCGAATTGCCGGCAATCTTCGTGCTGAATGACGATGGCTCCGAGTCCCTCATCAATTTCAGCATCGATCAGGGGGATGTGATCGTCCAGCGCATCGCCCGGCGGTTCATTCTGCGCCGGGGCAAGCTCACCGGCTGCATCGTCAACGAGGGATTCTTAGGTGCCGGCGAGCGCCTGGAGTCGGGCACCATCAGCCCGGCCGTCAAGCGCGTGGTCAAGAGGCCGCGCTCATGAGGCTCTTCCGCAGGCCACCGGGAAAGGCAGCAGCCGATGGAGCGGCGCCTGAGAGGGAAGGGGACGAGCCCCAGAGCTTAGGCGGTGCCCCAGAGCCCTCCGTCGCCGGAGAGCGAGGGATCAGCTCGATCAACCGTGCCCGCCCGCTCCAGTCCCGGATCACGAACCTGCTGGCCATGGGGCTCATGTCCGCGCTCGGCCTGGGGCTTCTCGGCTGGTACTACGCTCACACGTTCGCAATGCACTCCCAGGCTCGACGGAATGCGCAGAATGCAGCCAACCATCAGGCGGCTGGCAACATGCCGCTGCCGCCCATT
>JBOHZR010000030.1:0-18236 GCA_050738595.1 Steroidobacteraceae bacterium
CTGTTGTATTCTTTGGAAAATTTTCGCACCCGCGCAGCGCCAACCGAGCAATTCGTATGCCCGGCGAGTGCGCGCAGCTCCTCTCGCAGGCGCTCGCGCGAGACGCCGAGGATCATCATCCGGTACCACAGCTCCGCGTTGATGAGGAGCCAGAGCCGATTGCCGTGGTCGCGGCGTCCGGCGAGGTGCTCGGCGACGAGCGCTTCGATCGGTGGGGCGCGCAGGATGCCGGCGCGCACGAGCTCGGCATCCGCCAGCACGCCGCGATACAGCCGCGCGTACTCCTCGCGCAGGATGTAGGGCAGGGCCGAGGAGAAGCCCTGCTTGGGTCGATCGAGGATATCGGCCGGCAGATAGCGCCGCGCGAGCTGCTTTTGCAGGTAGCGCAGCGAGCGGCCGCGCACCTTGTACTCGATCGGCAGACGGGCCGCGAACTCCGCGAGGCGATGATCCATGAAGGGACTGCGCGCCTCGAGGCCGTGCGCCATCGTCATCCGATCGGTGATCATGACCGGATGATCGGGCAGGCGGATCGCGCTGTCGGCGGAGAGCATGCGATCGAGCGGCTCGGCGGCGCGTTGCGCGAAGTGTGCCTCGATCACCGATTCACCGCACCAGCCTTCGAGGGCCTCGTGCGCTGCCTGCGCGTAGAGCCGCGCGCGGCGCGCTCGATCGAAGTAGAAATACGAGAGGCTCGCCGCGTAGCGCTCACCGCCCGAGAGGAAGGAGAGCCGATGGAGCCACCGCACCTGGTGGCCGGCGCTCTTGTACCAGCCCGCCTCGGGAATCAGCGAGAGGCACGGGGCGATGAGCCGCTCGCGCACGAGCGTGGGCAGATGTGCGTAGCGCTCCGCGTAGAGATTGCCGTAATACCGATCGTAGCCGCCGAAGAGCTCATCTCCGCCGTCCCCGCCCAGGACGACTTTGACGCGGCGCCGCGTGACCTCCGCGAGGCGGTAGGCGCAGATCGAGAGCGGATCGGAGGGCTCATCGAGATGCCAGATGAGATCGGGCAGTGCATCGATCAGGGACAGCTGCAGCGTCTCTTCGTGGTGGTCTGCGCCATTGAGGCTCGCCACGCGACGCGCGTGCGGTCCTTCGGCGAAGTGCTGGTAAGGGAGATTCACGGTGAACGTCGGGAGGCCCTCGACGCCGAGCCGCTTGGCGAGCAGTGAGACGATGAGTCCGGAGTCCATGCCGCCCGAGAGGAAGGCGCCGACGGGCACATCGCTCACCAGGTGTAGTTTCAGCGCTTCGGTGAGCCGCTCTTCGAGCTCATCGAGCAGCGCGGTCTCATTCGCCGCGCGCTTCGGCTCGTAGCGCAAGGTCCAGTATGGGGAGATCGTGAGCTGCCCGGTGCCGCCTTCATAGATGAGTTTGTGGGCGGGGGGGAGCTTGTGTACGCGGCGGAACATCGAGAGCGGGGGGGCGATGAGCCGCAGCGCGAGATATTGATCGAGCGCCCGTCGGTCGAGCTCACGCAGGCTCGGGTCGAGCGCCAGGAGGGCCTTGATCTCGGAGGCGAAGGCGAGCGAGCGCCCGTCGCTCGTGTAGTAGAAGGGCTTCTGGCCGAGGTGATCGCGCGCGGCGAGCAGCCGCCGGCGGGGCCGATCCCACAGCGCGAACGCAAACATTCCGCGCAGGTGCTCGAGGAGTGCGTCCCCGTAGTGCTCGTAGAGGGCGAGGATCACCTCGCAATCGCTTTGGGTCGCGAAGCGGTAGCCGCGCTGCTCCATGTCGGCGCGGAGCGCCCGGTAGTTGTAGATCTCGCCGTTGCAGACGAGCCAGAGCGTGCCGCTCGTGTTCACGAGCGGCTGGCGGCCGCCCTCGAGATCGATGATGGACAGGCGCCGGTGGCCGAATACCGCGCCGGGTTGCTGCTCCACGCCTTCGCCGTCGGGGCCGCGGTGCGCGAGCGCAGCGAGCATGCGGTGAATGCCGGCCGCTTGCTCGGCGGGTCGATCGAGGATGCCGGCTATGCCGCACATGGGCTCAGCTCCCCGCGCAGCACGCGCTCGAAGATCGCTTCGTAGCGCTCGGCGCAGCGATCGACGAAGAACTCCTCGACGGCGGCGAGGTTGTCGCAGCGGATCGCGGCGCGCCGCTCGGGCGAGGCCGCGAGCTCGCGGACTGCTGCGGTGAAGGCCTCGAGATCGTTGAGTCGTACGACGCTGCCGGTCGTGGGCGTCGACAGGAAGTCGGTCTGCCCGCCGCGGTCGTAGCAGACGATGGGCAGGCCGAACGCCATGGCCTCGAGGAACACGAGGCCGAACCCCTCGTGTTGGCTCGTCGAGACGAACAGGTCCGAGGCTGCGAGCGCGCGCCGTTTCTCCGCCTCGGTCACCTGCCCGAGGAAGCGGATGCGGTCGGTGACGCCGAGCTCGGCGGCGATGGTGCGCACGCTCGCGAGGCGCGGTCCATCGCCCACGATGAGGAGATAGAGGTCGGGGCGCTGAGCGGCGGCGAGCATCCGGGGCAGCTGCTCGCTCGCCTTGCGGGCGACGACGCGGCCGATCGTCACGAGGACGATGGCTCGCTCCGGGATGCCGAGCGCGCCCCGATACGGCGCGGCGGCTGCGCCGCCTGCCTCGCCGCTCGCCTCGCCGGGCGCTGGGCGCTCGGGGAGCAGCGGCGGGCGCTCGATGCCGAGCGCAATGCGCTCGATGGGGCGGCGCACGCCGTAGATGCGTTCGACGTTTGCCGCGGTGTCCCGCGATTGCGCGACGACGGCAGCGGCGCGGCGCAGCAGGTACGCGACGGCGCGGCGCAGCAGGGCGTGCCGGTGCGGCGAGCTCGATTTCGACGGGTCGTACAGGTCACCGCCATGGACCGAGAGGATGTTGGGAACGGCGAGCCGGCGCGCGAGGAAGTGGCCGACGGGGCCGGTCGGGACCGCGAAATGCGTATTGATCAGGTCGAACGGCTTCTGGCGCGCAAGTTGCAGGCCCCGCCAGGCACCGGTCGGCAGATAGGCCGCCATGGAGGGGAAATTCGCGACGGCGAGCTGGGTGCGAAAGAGAACGGGCACACGCACCACGCGCACGCGAGCGTCGAGGGACTCGGCGGGCAGGCCGCAGGCCTGCGAGCTGAGGACCGTCACGTCGTGGCGGCGCGCGAGCTCGCGCGCGATGCCGGCCATGACGACGCCGCCTCCGCCGCCGAGCGGTGGGTACTCGTAGTTACAGAACAGAATGCGCATGGCGAGAGGAGATCGGGCGATGGGAACCGAGACGCAGGCGAAGGCGAAGGCGCGGCCGGGCGGCCGCCGAGTATCGGTATCGGCGGACGAGCCCGAGCTGGCTGCGCGGCTGGAGCCTTTCGACTCCTACTGGCAGGCGCCGCAGGATGTGGAGAAGGGGTTTCGCGCGTTCACGGCCTACTATCGCGCGAACTATCTGCCGCATTTGCCGCAGGATCGCGCCGCCAACATCCTCGTCGTGAGCTGCGGGCCGGGCTATCTCGTCAACATGTTGCGCGAGCGCGGCTACCGCCGCGTGCTCGGCATCGACTCCGACCCGGCGAAAGTCGAGGTCGCTCTGCGCCACGCGCTGCCCTGCGAGATGGCACGCGCCTTCGGCTTTCTGCGCGCGCGGCCGGCTGCATACGATGTGATCATTCCCGAGCAGGAGCTCAATCATCTGACCCTCGATGAGACGATCGAATTCCTGCGCCTGTGCCGCGATGCGCTGCGTCCCGGCGGGCGCGTGATCGTCTATGCGATGAACGGCGCGAATCCGCTCGTCGGCTCGGAGAATCTGTCGCACAACATCGATCATTTCTATAACGTCACCGAATACAGCCTGGAGCAGCTCCTGAAGCTCGGCGGCTTCGCCGCCATCCGCGTCTTCCCGCTGAAGCTCTATGTCTTCTGGAAGAACCCGTTCAACTACGTCGGCCTCCTCGCAACTGCCGCGCTCGAGGGCGCGTTTCGTGTGATCTACCGCCTCTACGGCAAGAAGGTACGGGTGCTCAGCAAGAAGATTGCCGCGGTGGCGTCGAAGCCATGACGGCCGGCGCCGCCTCGAGCATGCCGTTCCCCCGGTACCAGTGCGCCGTGCGCCGCGCGCCCTCCGCAAAGGCGAGGTGAGGCTCGAACCCGAGCCGCTCGCGGGCCTTCGCCGTCGAGAAGCGGAATGACTTGCGGAAGAAGTCGAGCCGGCGGCGGTTGAGCGGGGGCTTCAGGCCGAGCGGCTTGCAGAGCGCCTCGCAGAGCACAGCGCCCGCGGCAAAGGGCCAGAGCGGCACGTGCGGCGGCGAGCGCGGCTGTCCGAGCGCCGCGGCGATCGCCTGCGCCATGGCGTCGGTCGTCAGCCGCTCCTCGCCCGCGAGCACGAACGTCTCGCCCACGGCATCCGGTGAGCTCGCAGCCGCCAGTAGCCCCTCCGCGAGGTCATCGACGTAGATCAGCTGGTGCTCGTTCGCGCCGCTCCCCAGCGTGAGATAGCGCCCTCGCGCGATCGCGCGGAATAGTTTGAGCAAGCGCAGATCAGCGGGCCCGTAGGTCTCGGAGATGCGCACGATCGAGGTCTCGATTGTGTCGGCGAAGCCGCGCACGACGAGCTCCGCTTGCGCCTTGGTGCGGCCGTACGGATTGTCGGGACGGAGCGGGCTCGTCTCATCGAGCACGCCGTCGCGCGCTGCGCCGTATACCCCGATCGTGCTCCCCTGCACGAAGCGCCTCACGCCGGCTCGGATCGCGCACTCGAGCAGCCGTCGCGTGCCCTCGACGTTGACGCGCCGGAAGTGGCTCTCGGGCGCTTGCGCTTCGTGTTGCGCGGCGGCGAGGTGAATCACGGCGTCGTGTCCGGCCAGAGAGCGGGTGAGTCCTGCCTCATCATCGAGCGAGACGACCACGACGTTCAATCCCGAGCGCTCGAGCGATTCGACGCGGCGGCGCTCGGCGTCGGTGTTCACGGCGCTCGTCACGGTGAGGGGATAGCCGCGCTCCACGGCGTAGCGCGCGAGCTGGGAGCCGATGAAGCCCGAGCCGCCGGTCAGATAGATGCGCGGAAGCGCCCTCGCCGTCGCCATGGCTCAGGCCCGCCGAAGCGCCGCGGCCGCGACCGAGCGCACGGAGGGACTCTCGGGGGCGCCCTGCCTGCCGCTCACCGCGTCCTCGGCGAGCGCCCGGCCGGGGGCGGTGGGCGCCTCGGCGAGGTAGCGTGCGAACTCACGCTCCGTCGCGTCGCGCTCCTCGGCCGCGCGGCCGGCGTTCCAGCCGAGCTCACGTCGGAGGAGCGCTTCCGCGGCGGCGAGCGCCGGCTCGCCCGGATGGCCTGCGGTCCCGAGCTCGGTGCGGCGGAAAACGACATCGGCGAGACGTTGCGCCATCTCCGTGCGCGCGGCCTGTACGATCTCGGCGGCGAGTACCGAGGTGCCGGGCAGGCTCTCGCCGAGCGCGGGGTCCGCCGCGGCGAGTGCGAGCACGCGTGCGGCGCGTGTGCCGTGATTGCGCGCGAGCGAGGCGAGCACCGAATCGGGAAGGGTGCCGCGACACTCCTGCGCGAGCGCGCGCTCGAAGCGCCCGAAATCCGCGATGTCGCCGCCCGGGAGCGCGCAGCTCGCGGAGGCGCGGGCCGCGGCGCGCGCCGCACCCTCTAAGCCTCTGCAGCGGTCCTGGAGCGTCGAGCGCGGATCGCCGTGCAGGCGCGCCGGGCCGAGCTGAGCGCACGCCAGGTCGACGGCGGCGGCCGCATCGCGGCGCGCCACCGTGTAGCGCACGCTGATCGCACTCACGAGCCCGGGCAGGCCGCGCCGCCGGTGATCGATGATCCGCGACTCCTTGCCGAAGCTCAGTGCACCCGGGCGCTGGCGCGCGGCATCGCCGAACGGAACGAGCCCGTAACACACCGCTCGCACCTCGGCCCTGTGCAGGCGCAGCGCCGGATGAGCGGCGTTGATCTCCTCGAGATAGCACGCGAGCTCGGCTTGCGAGAGCCGCACGGCATCCGGATCGCGCGGCACGACCGCATGCCAGACACCGACGAGCGTGTGTCCGCGCCAGGGGACGAGGAACAGGTGGCGCGCCTCGCGCGCCAGCAGCGCATCCTGATCGCGCGTGGCGCCCTGCACGGCGAGCGCCATCGCGGCGGGCTGCCGCGCCACGATGAAGCAGGCGTCGCGTGAGTACGTGGCTGGCGCCGCCGCGGTCGGGCCGAGCAGCCCCTCGGCCCACGGGCCGGCGGCATTGATCGTGACGCGTGCGCGAATGTCGAAGCGCTCTGCCGAGAGCCGATCGCGCGCCTGCACACCGATCACCCGGCCGCGCTCGATCAGCAGGTGCTCGGCCTCGACATGGTTGGCCACGACCGCCCCGAGCTCGACCGCGGCGGCAATAAATGCCAGCACCAGCCGCGGCGGGTTGTACATCTGACCATCCTCGAACACCGCGGCTCCGGTGAGGCCGTGCGGCTCGAGCGTGGGGAAGCAGGCGAGCGCTTCGGCGCGCGAGAGGAAGCGCGTGCGCGCGATGCGGCGGGCGGGATCGGGTAGGCCGCGGTTGCGGTCTACCGTGCACGCGTCGTATGCCAGCATGCCGGCTCGCAGGAATCCTCTGCCGCTGCGGCCGTGGCCGTAGGTCGGGATCGCAAAGGGCAGGGGCGCAACCAGGTGCGGCGCGATGCGCAGGAGAATCGAGCGCTCGCGGCAGGAGGCACGCAGGCGCGCGAAGTCCGCATGCTGCAGATAGCGAATGCCCCCGTGCACGACCTTGAAGCACTGCGCGGAACTGCCAGCGCCGAAGTCTTCCCGTGCAATCAGTGCGGTCGCGCAGCCGCGCAGGCACGCCTCGCGCGCTGCGGCGGCTCCGGCGGCGCCGCCGCCGACGACGAGCACATCGAACTGCCTCTCGGTGAGCGCGGCGGGTTTGCGGTGCATCGGCGGCCTGGCCAGCTCTACGCCGCGATGCCGTTCGCGCGGGCGCCGCCCAGGCCTGCGTCGGCGCGGCGGCCCGCGGCGGAGCGTGGCGCACGCGCCATGAGCAATAGATTATTGTGGCGCCAGGCGAGCCGACCAGCCGAGAGCGCGGACAGGAGGAATGCGCCCATCGTGACGAGGCGCCGCCCGCCATAGCTGCAGAGCCGGCGGACCTGCGGCTCATCGAGCCCGCGTGCCGCGCAGAAGCGGGTGAGCCCGCGCTCTGAGATCACGGCATCGTATTCGGTCGGATAGGGACCGTGTCCAGGGGTTGCCGCCTCGCGGTAGCCGAGCAGCCAGCGGTACGCGAGCACGTGCACCCAGAATGGCGTCACCCGGGTGAGAAAGCCGTACGCCGAATCGCGGTCCGGCACTTTGATGATGAGGAGGCCCCCGGGCGTGAGCCAGCGCAGAAACCGCTCGAGCACCTGCTCGGCGCCTTTGACGTGCTCGAGCACGAACGCGCAGTAGATCGCCTCGAACGAGCTCGGCGGGAACTCAGCGCTCGTGAGATCGCCGACGATCCTCTGATCGAGGTCCGTGCGTGCCGCGAGCGCGTCGCGATCGAGGTCGATGCCGGTGAGGGTGTACGGGACGCTGAGTTTCAGTCCCCAGTGCCGGCCGCATCCCGCCTCGAGGATGCGCACGGGCGGCTCGAGCGCGCCGAGCTCGGACTCGAGCAACGCATTCATCTCGTCGTAGGCAAGCAGTGCCGCCATCCTGAAGGCCCCCAACGCGGTGCGACCGGTCACGGATTCAAAGGCCTGCACGCAATTGCCGTGCCTCGAACGCGGTCGTGAGGCCCGCGCGAAGCGGCACGCGCGAGCGCCACAGCAGCCGCTGCTCGGCTTTCGAGCAGTTCCAGCGCACCGTCCGCAGCCGCGCGCGCACGCGGTACGGCGTGATCAGCGGATCCTTCCCCTTGAGGCGCGCTGCGAGCGCCGTCGCGGCGCCGAGCGCGTAATAGGCGAGGCGCGGGGCCCGCACCACGCGCAGCGCGCTGCCGGTCACGCGTCGGTACAGCGTGATGTAATCCCTTTGAGTGAGCGACTCCGCATCGACGATATTGAACGCCTCGCCCCCGATTCCGGGAGTGGTCGCCGCGAGGATGAGCGCCTCCACGGCGTTCTCGAGCAGCACCAGCGGCAGGGCAACGCGGCCGTCCCCAAAGAGAACGAGCAGATTCGGCCGGACGAGCCGCCCGATGTGAGGCGGAAAGATATCGGCCGCCGTGCCGCACGTGAGCCCGAGACGCACGATGACGCCCTCGAGCTTCCCGCGCCTGTGCGCCTCGAGCACGATCGCTTCGGCTCGCGCCTTCGCGCGCGCGTAATGGCCGAGCCGGCCGGTGCCGTCGAACGGGCTTGCCTCATCGAGCAGCGCGCCGTCGCGCACGTGCACCATGTCGTAGCTCGAAAGGGTTCCGGGATACACGAGCCGGCGGACTCCCGCGCGCTTCGCCTCCGAGACCAGCGCGCAAGTCCCCTCGATGTCGACCCGCGCAAACTCGGCCTCGGAACCGCGTATCGCCGAGGCGAGGTGAAAGACGACGTCGCGTCCCGAGCAGCTGCCCTTGACTGAGCGCGGCTCGGCGAGATCACCGACGATGAGCTGCGCGCCCGCGGCGACGAGCGGCGCTGCGCGCGTCGCGGAGCGAGCGAGGATGCGCACGTCATCGCCGCGGCGGAGCAGGGCGCGCACCAGCTCCGAGCCGATGTAGCCTGTCGCACCCGTCACGAGCGCGCGCATTCAGGCGGCCTCCTGCTCCGCGCGAGTGCGGCATTGGGGCCAGAGCGTGCGGATGACCTTGACGACCTGCAGGCCTTGGGAGGGCCCGAAAGGTACGGGGCGTCCGGCTGCGAGCGCAGCGTAGAAGGCGTGGATCAGCGGCACGACGCCCCACGAGCCATCGATCTTCCCGCGCAGCGTCTTGCAGGCGGCGCTGAGCGTGCCGGCGGTGAGCTGTGCCGCCACGTCGATATTCACGAGGGCGCGATCGACCGCCTTCGGCACTCGATGCTCGCGATAGATCGCGAGCGACATGCTCGCGATATTGAGACGCAGCATCGCGCGCGAGCACGAGAGGTCAAGGAGCGCCATGTCCGGGCGCGCGCGCAGTGAGACCGAGAGCGCCCCGAGCCCGCGTGCGCAGTCGAGCGTGGCGAGCACCTCCGCGTCCTTCCCGTCCGGAATCTCCGGCGCGGAGCGCGACAGCGCAAGGATGCGCTGCGGGGTGCCGAGCAGCCCGATGAGGATCGAGGCCGGGTGCACGGCGAGATCCTCGGCGAGCCCTCCCGGCAGCTTCTTTGCCCAGTGCCCTTCGCGGAAACTCGTGTTGCGCCGCACGTCGTAGTTGAATCCCGCCGCGGCGTGCACGAGCTCCCCGACCGCGCCCGAGGCGAGCAGTTGACGCGCACGCAGGACGGCCGGCATGTAGAGCATGCTGTGCCCCACGCACAGCTGACGTCCGGCACGCTGTGCCGCGGTTTCCATGTTGAGACACTCGGCCTCGGTGAGAGCCATCGGCTTCTCGACGTACACGTGTGCGCCGCCGGCGAGCGCCTCGCACGCCAATCGCGCGTGCGTGTCGGGTGGCGTCAGCACATGCACCACCTCGGGCGCGAGGTTCATGAGGTCGGTGAGGCTCGCGAACGCGTGTGCGACGCCGAAGCGCGCCGCTTGCGCGCGGGCGCAGGCGAGGTCCGCATCGGCCACACCCACGACCGTGGCACCGGGATAGCGAGCCGCGGCGGCCAGATGGTGGCGCGAGATGGTTCCGCAGCCCACGATGCCGATCTTCATCGAGTTTCCCCCGCGCTCAATCGTCAGGGGAACCTTAGCAATGTACGTGCCGCATCACGGCACGTACGCCGGGCGGAAGCGGCGCTCAGCGCTGCTTGAACTCCTCGGGCGTGAGCTGATGGCGGGCGAGGAGCTTGTAGAAGTCGGTGCGGTTGCGCTTGGCGAGGCGGGCGGCCTGGCTCACATTGCCGCCCGTGATCTGCAGGATCTGCGACAAATAGCTGCGCGTGAACTCATCGCGCGCCTCATCGAAGGAGGGCAGCCGCCCCGGTCCGCCGCCGAGGGACTGCTGGACGAGCTCGACCGGGATGATCGGCGTCTGTGAGAGCGCGACGTTCTGGCGCACGACGTTCTGCAGCTGGCGGATGTTGCCCGGCCAGTCGGCGGTTGCGAGCAGCTCCACGGCCTCGGGCGCATAGATCTTGCGCGTGCCGCTCTCCTCGGCGATCTGCGCGAGGAAGTGCGCGACGAGCAGCGGGATGTCCTCGCGGCGGCGATTGAGCGGCGGCATCTCGATGTGCACGACGTTCAGCCGGTAGTAGAGATCCTCGCGGAACTGCCCCTGTGCCATGAGCTGCTGCAGGTCGCGATGCGTGGCGGAGACGACGCGCACGTTGACGGAGATCGCCTCGGTGCTGCCGACCGGGCGGATCGCGTTCTCCTGCAGCACGCGCAGGAGCTTCACCTGCAGCCGCATCGGCATGTCGCCGATCTCATCGAGCATCAGCGTGCCGCCGTCGGCGGCCTGAAAGAGGCCGCGGTGCGTCCGCACCGCGCCCGTGAAGGAGCCCTTCTCGTGCCCGAAGAGCTCGGACTCGAGCAGGCTCTCGGTCATGGCGCTGCAGTTGATCGCAACGAAGGGCTTGTTGCGCCGCGGGCTCGCGCGATGGATCGCGCGCGCGAGCAGCTCCTTGCCGGTGCCGCTCTCCCACGTGATGAGCACCCGGGCATCGGTCCCCGCGACCATGTGCGCCTGCGCGAGCTTCTCTTCCATGATGGAGCTGCGCGTGATGATCTCGGCACGCCAGTCCTCGTCCGAGGCGCCGAAGCCGGAGATGCGCAGCGCCTTCTGCACTTGGTCGAGGAGCTCCTGCTTGTCGACCGGCTTGGTGAGAAAGCCGAAGGCTCCCATCTGCGTCGCCTGCACCGCATCGGGAATGGTGCCGTGCGCGGTGAGAATGATGACCTTGAGCCCCGGCCAGCGGTGCTGCAGCTCCTTCAGCAGCCCGATCCCGTCCATCTGATCCATGCGCAGATCGGTGATCACGAGGTCCGGCCGGAAGCGGCTCGCGGCGCCGAGCGCCTGCACACCGCTCTCGACCGCCTCCACCTCGTAGCTCTCCGCGCGCAGTCGGATCGTGAGGAGGCGGAGCAGTCCCGGGTCATCGTCGACGACGAGGATGCGGGCCTTGCGTTTTCCGGTCTGATTCACTGTGCTGATCCTTCGTGGCGATTCTTGCGGGCATTGAGCGAGCGCTCGATGTTTGCGATCGCATCGAGCTTCGTCTGGGCTTCCTCGAGCTCCTTGCGCAGCTTCGCGTTCTCTCCCTGCTCGTTCTCGATCCTGCGGTCGAGCACCGCCGCGCTGCGCTCCCCGTCCCCGGCGCTGCGCTCGGCCTGCACCTGCAGGCGCTGGTTCTCGGCCGTGAGGGCGAGCTGGCGCTCGGTCACGCGCATCGTGACGACCGCCATCGCGCGCTCCGAGGGCAGCAGCGTCTCGGGCGTCGCGAGCGCATCGCGCAGCAGCTGCTCGGCGCGCGGGGCATCGAAACCCGGATGGCCGGGGGTCGCGAGCACCAGCGCGTAGGCGAGCTCATTGCTCGGAGTCGGAGCCGTGTCGTAATCATGCTTGGCGGATGCCAGGATCTCGGCCTGCTCGGCCGGAGCACCCCGGATGAGCCGCTGCAGCACCGCGAGCTGTCGGACCAATGATGCCGCGGATACGGCGGCGCGGTCCACGGGCGGCAGCGTCTCCGTTTTGCGAATACCGGAGATTCCGAGGCCGTCCACGCAGCCGGCGAGCATCGCGGCGCCGGCGAGCGCTGCGATCAACCCCCCCCACTCGTTACGCCGCATGCGCGCGGTCTCTCGAGCTCTCGGGGTCGCGGTCTTGCGGTGCGGCGGGCTCAGAGCCCGGCGCGGCAAGCGGCATGGTGATACGGAAATGGGCGCCGGGATACTGCCCATCGATGATTTGGACGGTGCCGCCGTGCGCCGAGACGAACTCGAGTACGACCGACAGCCCGATACCGGTGCCTTTGACGCTCGTGCCCCGGGCGGCCTTGCCCGTGTAGAACGCATCGAAGATGCGCGCGCGATCCTCGCGGGGGATGCCCGGCCCGCTGTCCGCCACATCGAGCACGAGGTCGGCGTTCGCGGTGTGAGCGCCGATGTGGATCGCGCCGCCCTTCGGGGAGTACTTGACGGCGTTCGAGAGCAGATTGTCGAGAATGAGGCGCAGCTTGCCCCGGTCCGCCAGCAGCGTCACGTCCTCGACCTTCACCTCCAGGCGCACGCGCTGGGAGAGCAGCGTCAGCTGCTGGTTCTCGAGCACCTGCTTGACGAGCGGGCGCAGCCGGAACTCGCTCGTCTCGAGACCGACGCTGCTCGTCTGCCAGGCGCTGAAGGAAAGCAGATTCTCGATCATGCGCTGCAGCTTGATGCTGTTGTCCCGCAGGATGCCGGCGACTTCGCGCTGATTGCCGTCGAGCTCGCCCACGGCGCCGTCCATCAGCAGCTCCGTTCCCTCGCGAATATTGGCGAGAGGCGTCTTGAGCTCATGAGACATGTGTCGCAGGAACCGATTGCGCTCGAGTGCGTGGTCGAGCAAACGCGCCCGCAGCCACTCGAGCTGACGCCCGAGCCGCTCGAGATCGTGCGGCCCGGAAACGGCGATCGCGTGCGAGAAATCGCCGGCCCCGAGCTCACTGATCGCGCGGTCGATGTGCCGCAGCGGACGGCCGATCGCGAGCGTGACGACGAGGATCGCGATGAGCGAGAGCGGCAGCAGAAGCCCCGACTGCAGGACCAGGTGCTTCTGAGCTTCCTCCGTGCGGCGCTGGATGCCTGCGACCTGCTGGTCGATATCCGCCTCGCTCTGCTGCGCGATGCGATCGGCGAGCGCTTGCAGCTGCGTGAAGCGTTGACTCAAGCGCTGATTGAGGTCCGCGAGCTGAGCCGAAGTCGGATCGAGCGGACGTGACATCAGCATTTGCCCGACCGAGCCCACGAGCCGTCCCAGCGTATCGAGCGATTGGCGCGCCGAGTTCGTCGTCAACTGTTGCGCGAGCTTGGTGCGCCTCTCAGTGAACTGCCTGTCCTGCTCGCGGTACACGTCGAGGTACTTCGGCTCGATCAGGTACAGCTGCGCATAGCGATCGAGCGAGTCGATCTGGGACTTGAGGTCCTGGGTGGAGCGCGCAGTGCTGACCCCCTCGATCACGAGCTCGCGGCTCGTGTCGGCCAGGCGGCGCATCTGCAGCGCGGCATTCACGATCGCGATGACGAGCGGAACCGCGACCACCATCAGGCCGAGGAGCATCAGGCTGCTCAGGGATTTGGGCCGAAACCACTGCATGGTCGCGGATTGTACGCTCAGGCAGCCGGGGCGCGGCGGCTCGGCCTCACCGGGGACTGCTGTGCCAGGGGGCCGCGCCGACCGGGTTACCAGGGATCGCGCAGCAAGCGCTCTTCCCAGGCGAGCGAGGAGCGCACGATCGCGTCGAGGTCATCGAGCCGAGGCTGCCAGCCGAGCGTCGCCCGGACTCGCTCGGCCTGAGCGATGAGCAGCGCCGGATCGCCCTCGCGGCGAGGCTCCTCCCGCACGGCGAGCCGCCGCCCGGCGACGCGCTCGACGCTCGCGAGAACTTCGCGAACGCTGAAACCGTGGCCGTACCCACAGTTGAGCACGGTCGATGCGCCGCCGCGGCGCAGGTAATCGACGGCATCGAGGTGAGCCCGGGCGAGATCCTCGACATGGATGTAGTCGCGTACGCCCGTGCCGTCCGCCGTGGGATAGTCGGTGCCGTAGACGCTCACGTGAGAGCGCTTGCCGACGGCGGCCTCGCAGGCGACCTTGATGAGGAGCGTGGCCTCGCGGGTCGACTGGCCGATGCGGCCGCAGCTGTGGGAGCCTGCCACATTGAAGTACCGGAGCGCGACGTAGCGCATGCCGCTCGCGGCCGCCGCATCGCGCAGCATCCACTCGGACATGAGCTTCGAGGTGCCGTAGGGATTGATCGGGGCCGTCGGAGTCGTCTCGTCGGCGCGCCCGGCCTCGGGAACCCCGTAGACGGCCGCGGTGGAGGAGAAGACGAAATGCCGCACGCCGCTCTCGATGCAGCACTCGATGAGGCTGCGCGTCGCGCAGGTGTTGTTGCCGTAGTACTTGAGCGGGCGCTGCACGGATTCCGGAACGATGGTATGCGCCGCGAAATGCAGCACCGTCTCGATGTGGTGGCTGCCGAGGACCTCCCGCACGGCCTGCCGGTCGCCCACGTCGGCGACGACGAGCGGGGCATCCTCGGCGGCGCGGCGAAAGCCGCGCGACAGATCATCGAGGACGACCGCCTGCTCGCCGCGTGCGCGCAGCTCGTAGAGAACGTGGCTGCCGATGTAGCCTGCGCCGCCGGTGATGAGCAGAGAGCCGTTGGCCATGACGTAGACTTGCATCCTGTTCCGGGGCTCGAGGCCCGAATTTCCCATGATAGACAAACCGCGACGCGGAACCGTGACGAACCCGACGCCGTTCGCCGGCCTCTCCCCGGGGGTCGTGCTCGATGCGGCCGAGGCGGCAGGGTTCGAGGGAGTCGGGCGGCTCCTCGCGCTCAACAGCTACGAGAACCGCGTCTACCAGCTCGAGGCGGCCGGTGGCCTGCTCGTGCTCAAGTTTTACCGGGCAGGCCGCTGGAGCGATGAGCAGATCGGGGAGGAGCACGCCCTCACCGCGGAGCTCGCTGCCGCGGAGCTCCCCGTCGCCGCACCCATCGCCGTCGAGGGCCGCACGCTGCTGCGGCACCGCGAGTTTCGGTTCGCGATCTTTCCGTGGATGCGGGGCCGGCCGCCCGAGCTCGATCGCCCCGAGGCGCGGCCGATCATGGGCCGCGCGCTCGCGCGCATGCACCGGCTCGGCGCGGTGAGCCGGTTCCGGTTCCGGCCGCGGCTCACGCTCGAGCGGTTCGGACGTGAGGCGCGTGCCGCGGTGCTCGCGAGCGACCTGCTGCCGCAGATGCTCGCCCAGCGCTATGCGCAGGCCTCCGGGCAGCTCATCGAGCGGATCGAGTCGCTGATTCAGGAGGTGGGCCCGCTCGAGGAGGTGCGCCTGCACGGCGATTGCCACCTCGGAAACCTGCTCTGGAACGAGCAGGGGCCGGTGTTCGTCGATCTCGACGATTGCATGATGGGTCCGCGGGTCCAGGACCTGTGGATGCTGTTCTCGGGCAGCCCCGCCGAGCAGCGCCGGGAGTGGGACGAGCTGCTCACCGGGTACCAGCAGTTCGCCGATTTCGACTTTCGCGAGGTGCGCCTCATCGAGGCGCTGCGTGGCTTGAGGATGCTGCACCACGCCGGGTGGGTCGCGCAGCGCTGGGCCGACCCTGCCTTCCCGCGGGCGTTTCCCTGGTTCGGCGAGACGCGCCATTGGGAGAGCTACGTCACGGACCTGCTGGAGCAGTCGATTACGATCGACAACCAGCCCCTGCTGCAGTGAGGGGGGCGGAGCGGGCGTCGCGGATGTCCGGGGAGGTCGTATGTCGCCGATGAGAATTGCGCTGCCGGTGGGGCCGGCCACACTCGCACGCCGGGTGGCGGCGGTCCTGGGGTTGGCGGTCTGCGCGGCGCTCGGGGCCTGCGGCGCCTCTCCCGCCCCGGGGTCTCACGCAGCGGGGGCCTCGGCTCTTGCGCAGCTCAAGGCGCTCGGCGCCCGGCATCCTCGAGCGGCGCACGCGACGGCGAAGCCGGCGGCTCCCGGCAGCGCCGATCTCGTCGCTGCCGTCGCGGGGGAGAGGAGC
Organism: Steroidobacteraceae bacterium; assembly: GCA_050738595.1. GTDB lineage: Bacteria > Pseudomonadota > Gammaproteobacteria > Steroidobacterales > Steroidobacteraceae > JASHUC01. Next base: position 15,726 of record JBOHZR010000030.1, read on the forward strand.
GCGGTGCCCGTTCAGGTGCGATTCGCTGTGCGCGATCGCCCCGAGGTCGGCAAGCCGGTAGAGCTCGATATCGAGGTCATCCCCACCGGTCCACTCGGGCGTCTGGTCACGTCCTTCCACGCCGAGGACGGGCTCGACATCGAGCGGGGCGCTGGCGCGAGCGCGACGGACCGGCCGGAGCCGGGTGTGCCCCTCGCGCGCGCGCTCACGATCGTCGCCCGGCGTGACGGTATCTTCTACGTGGATGCGACCGTGCTCGTCGATGTGGGCGCCGATTCGGTCGCGCGCACGTTCACGATCCCGGTGATCGCGGGGGCGGGCGCGTCGTAGACTTATGTAGACTCATAAGGTGAGCGCGCGGGAGCCTCCTTTCACGGTCGGGATCGAAGAGGAGTATCTCCTCGTCGATCTCGAGACGCTCGATGTGGCGAGCGATCCGCCCGCTGAGCTCCTGAAGGAGCTCTCGGAGCGCGGCGGCGGTCAGGTCAGTCCCGAGTTCCTGCGCTCGCAGATCGAGGTCGGCACCCGCGTCTGCCGCACGCTCAGCGAAGCGCGCGAGGATCTCGCCTCCCTCCGATCGCTCGTCATCGAGGTCGCGCGGCGCTACGGCCTCGCGCCCATCGCCGCTTCCACGCACCCTTTCGCGCGCTCGACTCAGCAGGTCCCGCGCGAGGGCATGCGCTTCGTGCAGCTCGCGCGCGAGATGCAGGCCGCCGCGCGCCGCATCCTCATCTGCGGCATGCACGTGCACGTCGGCGTGGACGACGATGACCTGCGCATCGACCTGATGAATCAGCTCGCGTATTTCCTGCCGCATCTGCTTGCGCTGTCCTGCTCCTCGCCGTTCTGGGAAGGGGAGCGGACCGGCTTCAAATCCGTCCGCCTCTCGGTCTACAGCAGCCTGCCGCGCACCGGCCTGCCCGACCGATTCGCGAGCTTCGGGGACTTCCGGCGCGAGATCGGCATGCTGGTCGCGAGCGGCTTGATACAGGACACGACCCAGATCCGCTGGGACCTGCGCCCGAACGCCCGCTATCCGACGCTCGAGACGCGCATTCCCGACTGCTGCACGAGCATCGCTGATGCAGTCTGCGTGGCGGCGATCTTCGTCGCGCTCTCTCGCATGCTTTATCGGCTGAAGCTCGCGAACCGCAGCTGGAGGCTCTACTCGAACGTCCTGCTGTACGAGAACCGCTGGCGCGCGATGCGCCACAGCTTCGATGAGGCGCTGCTCGATCTCGCCCGCGGTGAGCTCGTTTCCTTCCCCACGCTCCTCGAGGAGCTCATTGCGCTCGTGCGGGAGGATGCCGAGGCGCTCGATTGTCTGCCCGCGGTCGAGCATGCCCGCACGATTCTCGATCGCGGCACGAGCGCGCACCGGCAGCTCGCCTGCTACGACGACGCGCGCTCGCACGGCGCGAGCCCGCGGGAGGCTCTGCAGGCCGTCGTGCGATTCCTCGTGAGTGAGACCGCGACGGGGCTGTCGAGGGGAGCTCTCTAGGCTGCTTCCGTCGCGCAGACGAAAAGGTGCGCGGGCAGGACGTTGAGCGGCTGGAAGCCGCGCTTGACGACCTCGAACGTGCTCTGCAGGTCGGGCAGCACGCGGCTCGAGAACTGGTACACGAGGAAGGCGCCGCCCGGCTCGAGCGCGGCGCGGGTCTTGCGGACGATGTCCGCGCGCACCTGATCGGGCATCGTGCTGAAGGGAATTCCGGAGATGATGTAGCTCGCCGAGCCGAGCCCGAGCGACGCGAGGATGCGATTCACGTCGGCCGCTGAGCCCTGCACGACATGCAGTCGCGGGTCCGGCAGTGCGGTCGGGAGGAAGCGCACGAAATCGCCGTTCATCTCGATCGCCACCAGGTGCGCATCGGGCTGCAGGCGCTTCAAGATCTCCGAGGTGATGCTGCCCACCCCTGGACCGTACTCGACGACGACGCGCGCCCGGCTCCAGTCGATCGGCTGCAGGACCTGTTTGATCAAAAAGCGTGAGCTTGGGATGATCGAGCCGAGCATCCGGGGATAGCGAAGAAAATTCCGGGCGAAGAGCAGCACATCCGCGAACCGCGATCGGGCAATCTCCGGCATGGCGCAACTCTCGAGATGAGTGACTCGGGAACTCGAACACACCCGTGCCGCGGAAGTTCCCATCGAGCCGCAACCCGGAAGAAGCCCCCGGGGAGGTGTGCCGCCGGGCGGCGCTACTGTATCCGATCCGGCTTCGCGCAACGAACTGGCTCACGGTTCTGACCGCGGACAAGATATCTTACATAACGTTGGGACTGCGGCCAAGGTGTCATAACTTGCTATCTTAACCGCACGGACTTCTTTGTTTGGAAGCAGCCCGCCCCGTGTCGATTGCGCTCCTCGTCTCGCTCCTCTGGCTCGCGCTCGTCGCGTGGCTCATTGCGCGGGCCTTCGGGCAGCGCAACGCGCTCATCGCTCTCGCACCCGGTGAGGCGCCCGGTGAGGGGCCCGGCGCGGCGCCCGGCGCGGCAGCTGGCGCGGCAG
>JBOHZR010000031.1:0-1870 GCA_050738595.1 Steroidobacteraceae bacterium
ACGAGTGTTGGCGCTGTGAAGTTTCGGTGCTTCTCCGACAACGAGGAGCCGCCCGAACCGGCGCCCCAGGAGATTGAGCCGTGGTGACATCCGATGATTTTACCTCAGCACCACGGCGCCCGCCCTCGTGCGAGCGCTGCATCTGGTTCACGGAGGCGACCTTTCCTCGGGAGTACGTGATGTGCGCGCACCCGGAGCATCGCGGGGAGATCACCGATCTTGATGAGCTGCGCTGCAAAGGCACCGCGTTCAGGCTGTGCGCCCCGTTGCCGGAGAACACCCCCGCATGAATGACATCGACCTGCTCACCGCCAAAGCGCAGGTGAGTCTCACGCGCCTCACGCTGATCGGCTTTCTCATGATGCTGGCCGTGCTGCTGCTGCTGCTTGCGATCCCGGAGGTGAAGGCCTCCTCGGAGATCATCTCTCTCGTCTCGGCAGCCACCGGTTCGCTTGGGACGATCTTGACTCAACAAAACGGATATTTTTTTGCTCGGCATCGCCCGAGCGCCTCGACGCAGCCGCCCGCGGAGCACACCCCGATCCCTCCTATGCAGCCGGCTCAGCCGGCGAATCCCAACCCGTAACGGAGAATTCTATGTCGATCCTCACTGACCTGTTCGATGCTCAGCTCGCCGTGCTCAAGAGCGACCTCGCGAAGGCGCTCGTGCCGCTCATCCAGCAGAAGAACAACCTGATTGCCGCCAATCCCACGATCCTCAACGTCATCGCGCAGGCCGAAGCGATCGTCGTGGAGGCGAAGGCCGAAGCCCCGCAGATCATGCAGGACGAGATCAAGGCGCTCGCCCAGTGGGTCAATATCGAGCTGCAGGCGCTCGCCAATCCGCCTCCCGCATCGGCTGCAAAGTAACTACGCCCCACGCGCGAGCGGCCTCGGAGCGAGAGTTCCGGGGCCGTTTCCATCTGCGGAGACCGAAATGAAGCGTGCCCTTTCCCTGTGCATTGCCTTAGTCGCGTTGGGAGGCTGTGCAGCTCTTCCGTCCCACTCTCATCGCCCTCCCTACCATAGCGACATGTTGCGGGCGATCGGCGCGCCGCGGGCCGCGGCCGCGACGGCTCCCACTCCGCCTGTCGTCACGCTGCCGATGCCCGCGCCGGCTGCGATGTTGACGGCCGGGCAGAACCTCACACTGACCTGGGTGGCGCCAACTACCAACACGGACAGCTCGGCGATTCCTGCGGGCTCCCTCACGTACAACCTCTGGGAGGTCTCGAGCGGCACACCCACTTTGAAAGTCGGCGGCCTCACGGTGACGAGCGATGAGCGGATGACCCTGGCTGTCGGGACGCCGTGCTACGTCGTCACGGCCACCGAGACGCAGGGTGCCGGTGTGACGCCGGCGACCGTGGATTCGGTCGGCTCATCGCCGCCGTTTTGCGTCGACGTCAGCGCAGCACCGCCTCCGACACCGCAGCCCGAGACGCCGAACGCGCCAACGGGAGTCACGGGGACGCCATCTTCGTGAAGCTCACTGATCTCGATCCGCGCTGGTTTGTGCTCGAGAAAGTGGGGCCGCGAGTCGGACTGACATTCGATTGCCCGCATTGCCGAACGACCAGACTCGGCGTCGCATTTCACCATCACGGGCGTGCCGCCACGGAAGACGCCTATGTGCTGGCGCATCACGGCGCAAACGATATGCAGCACATCTGGGATTTAGAGGGTCAGGATGACTTTGCGACGCTGAGCCTGTCGCCTTCGGTGGACGCAAGCAAATCCGGGCATTGGCATGGGTTCATCACGGCGGGTGCAATCGTCGGCGGTATCCAGAAATGAAGCCCGGCGCGGACTGCTACGACGTGCGCGAGGTGACGGACATAGAGCGGCGCACCGATTACCGAGGAGAGCT
>JBOHZR010000032.1:0-4959 GCA_050738595.1 Steroidobacteraceae bacterium
GCCGTCGGCGGTCCGTGATAGCGGCGCCGCCGCTTCGGCACTCGCGAAGGATTGACGCTTCCTCATGCCCGAAATCGCTTCCCAGACAGTCGAATTCGTCGGCCGCGAGCTGAACGCCGCCCTCGCCGAGGCGCGCACCGCACTCGAAGCGTTCGTCGAGCAGCCGCAGAATCTATCTCTGCTCGAGCGCTGTATTCGTGAGCTGCATCAGGTGCAGGGCGTGCTGCGTGTGCTCGAAATCTACGGCGGCGCGCTGCTCGCCGAGGAGATGGAGCAGGTCGCGCGCTATCTGGTTGCGACCGCCGATGAGCGCAAGAGCCAGGCGGAGGCCCTCGATGCGCTCATGCGCGCCATGGCGCAGCTGCCGAGCTACCTCGAGCGCGTGCTCGCCGGCGGACGCGACCTCGCGCTCGTGCTGCTGCCGCTGCTCAACGACCTGCGAGCGGTGCGCGGGAGCGCACTGCTCTCGGAAGGGACGCTCCTGCTTCTGAATCTCAAGTCGGACCGGGAGGCCCAGCCGGCGAGCGCTGCGCCCGGGGAGCCGGCGCTCACGGTCGAGCAGTGGGCACGACGGCTGCGGGCGCGCTTCCAGATGGGCCTCATCGGCTGGATACGCGGCGAGCGGCTCGGTGAGAATCTCGAGATTCTCTCCGGTGTCGCGCACAAGCTCGAGCAGGTGGCGACCCGTCAGCCCGTGTTTCAGCTCTGGTGGGTGGTCGGCGCCGTGCTCGAGGCGCTGCGCGACAACGGCCTCGATGGCGGCGTTTCGGTGAAGCGCCTGCTCGGCCTCGCCGATCGCGAAGTCAAGCGGCTCTACGAGCAGGGCGAAGCCCGCTATTCACAGGACCCACCCGTCGAGCTGCTCAACAACCTCCTCTATTACGTCGGGCGCGCGAGCGCATCCGGACCGCGCGTGAGCGCGGTGCGCGCCTCGTTCCGTCTGTCGGAGCTGCTGCCGGTCGATGAGTCCATCGAGCAGGAGCGCGAGAGCCTCTCCGCACCGAGCGTGAAGCTCATGCAGACCGTCGCCGCGGCGATCCGCGAGGACCTCGCACGCGTGAAGGATGTGCTCGACATCTTCGTGCGGCGCGGCGCGGGCCAACTCGATGAGCTCGCACCCCAGGTGCAGCTGCTGCGCAAGATCGGCGACACCCTCGGTGTGCTCGGCCTCGGGGAGCTGCGCGCGAGCGTGCAGCGTGAGACGGAGCGGCTCGAGCAGATCGTTGCGGGCCGTGCGAAGCCGGACGAGGCGACGCTCGTCGAGATCGCCGCAACGCTGATCGGCGTCGAGGACCGGCTCGATGATCAGCTGGTAGGAATGATCCTGCCGCGCGCCTCGGGGTCGGGCTCGGGCGAGAGCACCGATGGGGATTTCCGCGAGGTCCAAGCCGCGGTTCTGCGCGAGTGCATCCTCAATCTCGCACGCCTCAAGGAGTCGATCGCCCAGAGCGTCGGGGGCACGCTCGATGCGGCAGGCCTCGATGGCTGGCACGCGCTGCTGAAGGGCCTCAAAGCGGGTCTTCTCATGCTCGGCAAGACGCGCGCGGTCGAGCTGACCGAGGCGCTGCACACCCGACTCAAACCGGTGATGCAGCCGGGCGGGGGCACCCCCGGGCCCGGTCTCGACCGGCTCGCCGACGCGATCGTGAGCCTCGAGTACTACATGGAGACCCTGCAGGCCGGACGCAGCGATCCCTGGTACATGCTCGACAACGCCCAGTCGTGCCTGCGGGCGCTCGATGAGCTGCCCGCGCCGGTGGTGCCGACCGTAGCGCCCCTCGATCTGGGCCGAGCAGGGCCACCCGATGTGTCTGCGGCAGGACCGGACGGGGCATTTGCCGAGACCGTGGCGCTCGAGCCGGCTGGCCCGCATGGCAGGCAGCTGCCTGCGGCCGCGGCCGCCTCGCAGCAGTCGGCCGCCATGGCGCCGACCCTCGCCCCGCGGCATGCGTCCGCCGCCCTCGCCGAAGACGCCGATCCGGAGCTCGTGAAGCTCTTCATCGAAGAGGCACACGAGGAGCTCGAGAAGATCGGACGGCAATTCCCCCTCTGGGATCACAATCCGCTCGAGCAGAACGCACTCTCGACGGTGCGCCGCTCCTTCCACACGCTCAAGGGCAGCGGTCGCATGGTCGGGGCACGCGATCTCGCCGAGCTCGCGTGGGCGATCGAGAACCTGCTCAATCGGCTGCTCGACAACACTCGCAGCCGCACGCCGGCCATCGTCGGGACCGTGCGCGAAGCGATCGCCGCGTTGCCGCAGCTCATCGAGCAGCTCGAGACCGGAAAGCCTCCGGCCGTCGATTTCGTATCGATCGTCACACGCGCCCACTCGCTTGCCGCGGGGCGTGAGCCCGGGGCGGCTGCCGAGGACGAATCGGGGGACTCGACGACCGCGATTACACCGCGCGGCGCGAGCTCACCCGATGAGGCGCAGTCGGCCAGCGCGACTGGTGCGCCTCCTGCAGCACGAACCGGTATGGCCCATGCGGCCGCCGCGCCATCCGGGGTGGTGAGCACCGCCCAGACGAGCGCCGCGATGTCGCAGGCGGCGCTATCCACGAGCAGCGCGAGCAGTACAGCGGCGACTCAACGGGGAGATGAGGCGCTGAGCGACATCTATGCTCGCGAGACCGCGGCGCACGTTGCGGTCGTTCGCGGCTACCTCGCGCGTGAGGCCGGCAAGCCGGCCCCGCATGCGCTGCCCGAGGAGGTCTACCGCGCCTGCCATACGCTCTCCGGCAGCTCGAAGATGGCCGAAGCAAGGCACGGCGTCCGGCTCGCGCAGCCGCTCGATCACTGGCTGCGCAAGGCCTTCGACAGTGGAATCGGACTCCCCGACACCGAGCTCGCGCTCATCGCCGAATGCATGACGGCGATGACTGCGGTCGCGACGCATCTCGATGAGTCGACTGCGTACTTCCTCTCGCACGCAAGCCTTTGTGAGCAGATCGCGGCCGCCGAGAGACGGCTCGATCGGCGCATCGCAGAGAGCGTCGAGGCGGCGACGGCGACCGCGGAGCATCCGAAGCGGGAGTCGCCTTCGAGTTTGCCGGCTGCGATGACCCCGGCGACGGCGGCATCGCCGGAGGTGCTTGCGGCAGCCGCAGCGCCCGCTGCGGGCGAGCCGCCGGTCGACTTCGATCCGGAAGTCGCAAGCATCTTCACGGAGGAGGCGACGGAGCTGATCGAAACCGCGGAGTCGGCTCTCGGGTCGTGGCGCGCCGAGCCAGCGAGCGCGGAGCGGCTCGCGGCGCTCAAACGCCCGTTGCACACGTTGAAGGGTGGGGCACGCATGGCGGGCATCCTCGCCATGGGTGATCTGAGCCACGAGCTCGAGACGCTCGTGAATCAGATCGACAGCGGCGCTGCCCCGCGCCACGATTCGACCTTGGATGCGCTGCAGACGAGCCTGGATGCGCTCGCGAACATGCGCGACAACGTGGCAGCGGGCCGGGGCGTTGCGCCGGCACGCGAGCTCATCGCGCGGCTGCGCTCACTCGGCCGACCCGGGGCAAGCGAGCCGCAGCAGGCGGCCCCTCCCGCATCGCACGAGATCGCCGCTGCGAGGCCCGAGGCTCTCGTGCCCAGCGTATCCGCAGTGCACGAGGGGCTCGAGCGAGGCCCCCAGGTCGCTGCGCCGGCGCCGAGCCCTGCGCAGCCGGAAGAACCGGCAGGGGTGCCGGCGCTCGATCAAGTCGAGCCGGAGCCGCTGCGCTCATCTGCGAGCGACCTCCCGCAGGCGCCATGGCCGCCCGCGCCCGAGCCTGAAGCACCGGCCATCGCCGCGCAGGCGCCGGCCATCGCGGCGGAGGCGCCGTCCGGTGCAGCGGAGGAGAGCTGGTCGGCACCGATACCCGTGCCGCCCGGTCGCGAGCCCGTCGCGGCGGCGGACCGGCCGGAGATGGCGCGCGTCGATGCCGAGCTGCTCGATCAGCTGCTCAACATCGCGGGCGAGGTGAGCATCTCGCGGGCGCGGCTCGAGCAGCAGCTCGGGTCGATAGACTTCAATCTCGCCGAGCTCTCGCGCACCGTCATACGTTTGAAGGAGCAGCTGCGCAAGCTCGAGATAGAGACCGAGAAGCAGATTCTGAACCGTCACGAGGACGAGTCCGGCCATCGCGGCGACTTCGATCCGCTCGAGCTCGACCGCTACTCGACGATCCAGCAGTTCTCCCGGGCGCTCGCGGAGACCGCGAGCGACGTGGCGAGCATCCAGCAGCTCCTCGCAACGATGGCGCAGGATACGCAGAACCTGCTTCAGCAGCAGGCGCGCACGGTGACCGAGCTGCAGAACGGGCTGATGCGCACGCGCATGGTGCCGTTCCAGCGGCACGTGCAGCGGCTCGCGCGCATCGTGCGGCAGGCCGCGGCCGATACGGGCAAGCGCGCCGAGCTTCTCGTCGAGGGCGCTTCCGGGGAGCTCGATCGCCAGGTGCTCGAGCGCATGCTGCCCCCGTTCGAGCACATCCTGCGCAACGCCGTGGTCCACGGGATCGAGGCTCCCCAGGATCGCGCCGCACGCGGCAAGCCCGAGGGCGGGTCGATCCGACTCGAGTTGCAGCGCGAAGGCGCCGAAGTGATGGTGCGGATCAGCGACGACGGCGCAGGCATGAATCTCCAGGCGATCCGCAGCAAGGCGATCGCGCTCGGCCTCATCGAGACCGACCAGGTCCTGTCGGACGAGGATGCGATGCAGCTCATCCTCGAGCCCGGGGTCTCCACCGCCGGCACGATCACGCAGCAGGCCGGCCGCGGCGTCGGCATGGACGTGGTGGCGACCGAGATCAAGCGGCTCGGGGGCGCCCTGCACATGGAGACGCGGGCGGGCGAGGGGACACGATTCACGATCCGACTGCCGTTCACGCTTGCGATCAGCCATGCGCTCGTCGTGCGCACTGGAGATGAGTATTACGCGCTGCCGCTGCCGACCGTCGAGGGTGTCCTGCGCCTCAGCAA
>JBOHZR010000033.1:0-14547 GCA_050738595.1 Steroidobacteraceae bacterium
CATGAATGGCGTACGGTCTTCGCGACCCAGAACGAGCGCAACCGCGGCGGCGAGCAGTATCTCTACTGGCAGCTGACGCGCGGCGCGCAGTGGGGCCGCAATCACGCGCCGCTCCCGCGCATCGAGCGCACCGTCTTCGCGTTCTGCGCGCCGCTTCCGCCAACGCCCCCCGAGGCGCTCGAGCGTGGGCTCGCCTGCATCACCGCCGCCGACACGCGCTGGGCGCGCCGTGACATCAAGTCGGTCGCGCTGCTCGCGAACGTCCTGCTGCGTCAGCTCGCCGTGGACGCGAACGCGGCCGAGACTCTACTGCTCGAGGGCGGTGAGCTCACAGAGGCGTCCTCAGCCGCCGTCCACGTCGTCATCGGAGGCGAGCTGCGTACGCCGCCGCGCACGCAGCATGTGCTGCCGGGCACCACGCGCAGTGTGCTCGAGATCCTCGCCGAGCGCGTGGGAGTCCGCCATCGGCCGGTCGGCGTGACGGAAGAGCAGCTGCGCGGCGCGGACGAAGTGCTGCTCTCCGCGGCGACGCGCGAGGTGGTAGCGGTGACCCGGCTCGACGGGCGTCCGGTCGGGCACGGAACGCCCGGTCCGGTGTGGCGCCGCCTCTATCATGCATTCCAGGACTACAAGAGGGAGCTGGCCGAGGAGCCCTGGTGAGGCGCGCTCCCCTTCTCAGCTTTCCGACCGACTATCCGATCAAGGTGGTCGGACGCGCCTCGGCCTCCCTGCGCGCCGAGGCCGACGCCATCGTTTGCAGGCACGCGCCGGATCTGGATTCGAGCCGCACGCGCGAACGGGCGAGCGCGAACGGCAACTTCCTCTCCATTTCCTACACCATCCGCGCCGTGAGCGCCGAGCAGGTGAGCGCGCTCGCCGCCGAGCTCACCGCGTGCGAGTCGATCCTGCTGGCATTTTAAGTCGCGGCGGGCACATCCACGTGCCTCGCAGGTCGCGGCGGCGGCGGTTATTTCCATATGCCGCCTAATGCTCCGCTTATAACCAGTTTGTAACCGCTGGACGCTTAACTCACCGCGCCCAGCCCGCTAGGATGGCTTCGCCATGTCGATCACGCTGGACCAGGTCACCAAGCGCTATCAGGGAGCGACCGTCGTCAACGACGTGTCGATCGATATCGGCGACGGTGAGTTCTTCGTGCTGCTCGGCCCGAGCGGCAGCGGCAAGAGCACGCTCTTGCGGGCCGTCGCGGGCCTCACGGGCGTGGATCACGGGCGCATCTCCCTGCACGGCCGGGACGTGACGCATCTTGCCGCGCGGCATCGCGGCGTCGGGCTCGTCTTTCAAAATTACGCGCTCTTCCGCCACATGACCGTGGCGGACAACATCGAGTTCGCCCTGCGAGTGCGGCGCATGCGCGCCTCGACGCGACGCGCCCGGCGCAACGAGCTGCTGCGGCTCGTCGCGCTCGAGGGGCTCGACGACCGGCTGCCCGCGCAGCTCTCCGGAGGTCAGCAACAGCGCGTCGCCGTGGCGCGCGCGCTCGCTCACAAGCCGGAGGTGCTTCTGCTCGATGAGCCCTTCGGCGCGCTCGATGCGAAGATCCGCGAGGAGCTGCGCCGCACGATTCGCCAGGTGCAGCGCGAGCTCGGAATCACGACGGTCCTCGTCACGCACGATCAGGAGGAGGCGTTCGCACTGGCCGATCGCATCGGCATCATGAATCTCGGTCGTCTGCTCGAGATCGGCCGGCCCGATGATCTCTATGCCCGGCCCGCGACGCGCTTCGTCGCCACGTTCCTCGGCGCCGCGAACCTGCTGCTCGCCCGCCAGGGCGCCGGTGGGCTCTCCTTCGGCAACGGACCGGTCGTCGTCCCGCATCACGAGTCGGCGCCGCACGGCCGCACGCAGCAAGTGGTCGCCGTGCTGCGCCCCGAGGAGATCGAGCTCGCCGCATCGCGCGAGGGATTGCGAAGCCCCTACATGGCCGATGGCGCCGTGGAGGAAATCCTGTTCAGCGGCGCTCTCGAGCGGCTGCGCGTGCGGCTCGGCAACGGCGGTGCGGGCACGCACATCGTGCGCTCCGAGAACAGCTCCGACGAGCCCTACCTGGAGGTGTCCCGTACGCAGCACGAGCAGCGCCTCTTCCCCCTCGCGCCGGGACAGCCCGTCGCGCTGGGGGTGCGCCGCCTGCATGTGCTGCCGACCCCGCTCTCGAGCTTCGTCGCGTGCGCGCCGAGCGAGGCACTCGCCGAGGCGCTGAGCCGCGAGCCGCTGCTCGCCGAGCTTGCGACGCGCATGAAGACGCGGATCGCCGTGCGCGTCGAACCGGCGCTCGGCGAGGAGGCGCCCGGCGCGGACGCAGCGGCGGCGCGCGGTGTTCCCCGGACCGACGCGGCTGAAGCCGATATCGCCGGAGCCGCCGTGATCTTTGCCCGCGCTCCCGGGATGACCCGACAAATCGCCGACTCGACTGCGACGGTCCCCGGGGACACGCCCGCCGCATCACGCATCCAAAGTTGCGTCGGAGCGGTGCAGTGGCTGCTCGCGCGCGGTGTCGCAGAAGTGCTGATTCTGCCCGAGCGGGCGGCTGCGCCGCGCCGCGTGCTCATCCATTGGGGGAACGAGTCGGCGCGGCGCGCGACGCTCGCGGCCTCGGCGAGCCTGCTGCGGCATCTCTCGGCCGAGGCCGTCTACGTCGGCATCCTGCCGGAACACGGCCCGCGCGATGCACCGCGGCCGGCGGGCCTGCGCGCATTGCTCGATGCGCGCTCGGAGGCACAGGTCGACCACGGGCTCGACATGCGCACCGAGCTGGGATACGGAGACGTCGCGCAGGAGCTCGCGCTGCGTCTCGCGGAATCACCCGACCAGCTGCTCATCCTCGGCATCTCCGATGCGGCCGAGCTCGGTGGACGTTTCGCGGAGTTGCTCGCCAACCCCGCCTCCCCGCTGCTCATCGTGTACCGGCGCGCCGAGGCTGCGGCCCTGCCCGAGACGCTCGGGACCGCACCGCGCTCGGCAGGCGTGCGGCTCAGGTACGCCTAGCGTGGCGGGCGGGCACTTTGCTCGGCCCGCTCGGCCCGCCGCGGTGATCCGCCAGCCGAGCGTCCTGCCGGGATTCGGGCTGACGTTCGGATTCACGACGTTCTTCCTGAGCGCGCTCGTGCTGCTGCCGCTCGCGGCGCTCGTCTTCATGGCCGCCTCGATGTCCTGGGGCGAGTTTCTGCATGTCGTCTCGAGCGGGCGCGCGCTCGGCTCCTACAGGCTGTCCTTCGGCGCCTCGTTCCTCGCTGCATGCATCAATCTCGTCTTTGGATTCGTGATCGCCTGGACGCTCGTGCGCTACCGGTTTCCCGGGCGCAAGCTCGTCGACGCGCTCATCGACATGCCGTTCGCGCTGCCTACCGCCGTCTCCGGCATCGCGCTCACGACAGTCTTCGCACAGAACGGCTGGATCGGGCGATATCTCTCCCTGCTCGGAATCCAGGTCGCCTACACCTGGATCGGCGTCACCGTCGCGCTGACGCTCATCGGCATGCCCTTCATGGTGCGCACGCTCCAGCCGGCGATCGCTGAGGTGCAGCGCGAGCTCGAGGATGCCGCCGAGACGCTCGGGGCGGGGCGCCTGTACGTGTTCCGGCGCATCGTGCTGCCGACCGTGCTGCCGGCCATGCTCACCGGCTTCACGCTCGCGTTCGCGCGCGCCGTGGGCGAGTACGGCTCTGTCATCTTCATCGCCGGCAATATCCCGAGGAAGACGGAGATCACTCCGCTCCTCATCGTGATTCACCTGCAGGAGTTCGACTACCGCGGCGCGGCGGCGCTCGGCTCGGTGATGCTCGTCATGTCCTTCGTGGTACTGCTCACGATCAACCTCATCCACAGCTGGGGACGGCGGCGCCTCGTCGCCACCGCGCACTGATGGCCGGCGGCATCCCGTTCGCTCTGCGTGAGGAAATCGCGAACCGCCCCGGGCGCGAGACGTTCCTGAGCGAGCTCGTGCGCTGGGGGCTCGTCGTGGTTTCCCTCGGCTTTCTCGGAGCGCTGCTGCTCGCGCCGCTCGCCACCGTATTCGCGGTCGCTTTCGAACACGGCATCGCCGCGTACTGGAGCTCGTTCGCGGACCCCGACACGCGCGTCGCGATCCGGCTCACGCTCGTGACGGCCGCGGTGGTGGTGCCGCTCAACACGATGTTCGGGCTCGCAGCCGCCTGGTGCATCGCCAAATTCGAGTTCAAAGGCAAGAGTTTCCTCATCACGCTCATCGATCTGCCGCTCGCCGTCTCTCCCGTCATCTCCGGCATGATGTTCGTGCTGCTCTTCGGCCTGCAGGGCTGGTTCGGCGCGTGGCTGCGGGACCACGACATCAGCATCATCTTCGCCCTGCCCGGGATCATCCTCGCGACGATGCTGGTCACCTTCCCGTACGTGGCGCGGGAGCTGATACCGCTCATGCAACAGCTCGGCAACGACGAGGAAGAGGCCGCGATCACGATGGGCGCGGGCGCCTGGATGACGTTCTTCCGTGTGACACTCCCGAAGGTGCGCTGGGGGCTCATCTACGGCGTCATTCTCTGCAATGCGCGCGCGATGGGCGAGTTCGGCGCGGTGTCCGTGGTGTCCGGGCACATCCGCGGCCTCACGACCACCATGCCGCTCACGATCGAGATCCTGTACAACGACTACCACTTCGTCGCGGCATTCGCGGTGGCCTCCCTCCTCACCCTCCTCGCCGTCGTGACGCTCACCATCAAGTCGCTGGTCGAGCGGACGGGCTACAAGCAGCGCTGACCGGGCGATGGCCGTGCTCACCCGCCGACCCACCACGACTCGCGACCGATTCGCGCGGGCCGCATCGCGCCTCGCCTCGGGGCTGCGCGGGCTCGCGGAGCGCGCGAGCTTCGATCCCGCGAAGATCTCGCTCTCCTGGGCGCTTGCGGTGAGCCAGGCCATCGTCGTCCTCGCCGTCGTGGGCGGGGTCTCCGCGTACGCCATCGGGCGGCTCCACGATCTGGCGAACGAGCATGGCAAGTCGCGCGTGCAGCTCGCGGGAGCCATGGCACGGGAGGATGTGCGCCGCATGAGCGAGGACGCCCTCACCCAGGTGCGCGTGCTTGCCGACCGCCCCACCCTCGAGCGGCTGCTCGCCGAGGGGCGCACGCAACAGATGGCGCTGTTCCTGCGGCGCTTCTGCGATGCGGACACCATCGACGGTTGCGCAGTCTTCGATGCCGGCAACCTCATCGCGCAGTCCGGCATGCCCGTGCCGTGGAGCGAGGTGGCCGATGCGAGTCAGGAGCAGGGACCGAGCTTCCTCGCCGCGCCCCCCGGAGCGCCGACGCCCATGCTCGGCGCCGCCGCCCCGCTGACCGGCCGCCCCACCGCCCGGGTCTTCGTCATCCGGCTCCTTGGGAGTCGGCTCGCAGCGACGCTCACGCGGCAGGTCGGGCTTGCGGTCCGACTCGTCGACTATCGCGCCTTCTCCAAGGCGCCGGTCGATCCGCTCACGGCGCTGCACACCGCCGGAGTCGATAACGGCGACTCCGCCGTGCAGCGCATCCGCGCGCTCGATCTCTACGCGGCGAGCTTTCCGCTCTTCGCCTCGACCGGGGAGGCCGTCGCGCTCATCGAGGCTCGGCTGCCCGCCGCCGAGGTCGACAGCTCCGCGGGCCGGCTGATCCGCCATCTGCTCATCACCGCGCTCATCCTCGCAGCGCTCGCGGTGATCGCCGGCATCCTGCTTGGGCAGTACGTGACGGGCCCGGTCGAGGCGCTCACCGATGCCGCGGTGCGGCTCGGCCGGGGCGATTTCTCGACCTCGATCCCGAGCGGCGGAGCGGCCGAAGTCGGCGTGCTCGCGCGCACGATGGAGGACATGCGGCGCAATCTCGTCGAGCTGACCGGAACGCTGCGCCGGCGCGAAGCCGAGGCGCAGGCCGTGCTCGCAGGCATCGTCGAGGGCGTTTACGCGGTGGATCGCAACCGCACCATCCGCTATTTGAATCCCCAGGCTGCACGCCTGCTCGGGATCGATGCGACCGAGGCCGTCGGCCGCTTCTGCGGTGATGTGCTGAAGCCCTGCGCGCTGGACGGGGGCGGTACGCGCCCCTGCGAAGTCTCCTGCCCGATTCTCGAGGCGCGCACCGAGGGCACCGCCCGCGCGGTCGAGCATCTGCAGAGCGCGCAGCGCGGCATGCGCACCACCCTCATCACGAGCTCCGGACTCGTCGAGGGTTTGCAGGTGCAAGTGATCCGCGATGAGACCGAGCTCGAAGCCGTGCGCCGCGCGCGCGACTCCGTGCTCGCGAACATCTCGCACGAGTTCCGTACACCGCTTGCGGCGCAGCTCGCCTCGATCGAGCTGCTGCGGGGCCGCCTCACGGGCGGCGCAAGCGGCGCCGAACACGAACCGCTGGTGCGCTCGCTCGAGCGCGGGACGCTGCGCCTGACGCGCCTGATCGATAATCTGCTCGAGAGCGTGCGCATCGAGTCCGGGCAGCTCGGCATCCGCCGCCAGAGCGTCGATCTGGCCGAGGTCCTCGAGGAGGCGGAGGCGCTCGTCGGCTCGCTCCTCAACCTGAGGCAGCAGAGCCTCGAGGCCACCGTTCCGGAGGGCCTCGGCCGCGTGACGGGCGATAAGGCGCGGCTCACTCAGGTGTTCGTGAACCTGCTCGCAAACGCCAACAAATTCGCTCCGGAAGGGAGCGTGCTCAGGATCGGCGCCGTCGAGCGCGCGAGCACGCTCGAGGTGTGGGTGCAGGACGAAGGTCCGGGCGTGCTGCCGCGTGAAGGCAACGTGATCTTCGAGCGCTTCCGGCGCGGCGCCGGGGAGGAGCCTGAGCCGGGCGGTCTCGGCCTGGGCCTGTGGATCGTCAAATCGATCGTGGATCGCCACGGCGGCTCGATCAGCGTCACGCGCACCGCCGAGGCGCGCACGCGCTTCACGGTGACGCTGCCACTCGAGAGCTCGGCATGAAGGTGCTCGTCGTCGATGACGACCGCGATCTGCTCGAGCTGATCGGGTTCGCACTCGCGCAGGCGGGATTTCTCGTCGTCAAAGCGGCGGACGGCCCGAGCGCCGTTCGAGTATTCGACGCCGAGGCGCCGGACCTCGTGGTCCTCGATATCAACATGCCGGGCGCGAGCGGCTTCCAGGTCTGCGAGGCGATCCGCGCCCGTTCGCGGGTTCCGGTCATGATGCTCACGGTGCGCAGCGAGGAAGAGGACCTCGTCAAAGCGCTCGAGCTCGGGGCGGACGACTACCTCACCAAGCCTTTCAGTCCGAAGACCCTGCTCGCCCGAGTTCGTGCTCTGCTGCGCCGCGCCGGCATGGAGGCGAGCGCGCCACCGGTTGCCGCCGGGCGCGTCGCGCTCGACGTGGAGGAGCACAGCGCGCGCATCGGCGGCGGCGAGCCCGTCCGCCTCACCAAGCTCGAGCTGCGGCTCCTGCAGATGCTGCTCGCGAATGCAGGGCGGACTGTGAGTTCCGACCGTCTGCTGGTGCACATCTGGGGCCATCGCAACTCCGGCGACCGGCAGCTCTTGAAGCAGCTCGTCCACCGGCTGCGGCAGAAGATCGAGATCGATCCCGCGCTGCCGCGGCATCTGCAAACCGCCGCGGGCGCCGGATACAAGCTCGTCGTCGAGTGACGCCGCCGAGTGACGCCGCCGAATGACGCCGTCGATCGGCTTCAGACCGCGCCCCAGACCTCGCGCGCGGTCTCGACGATGAGCTCGAGCTTGCGGCGCTCGATGTCGGGCGTGATTGAATTGCCCTTCTCCGTGCTCGCGAACCCGCATTGCGGGCTCAGGGCGAGCCTCTCGAGCGGGACGTACCTCGATGCCTCGTCGATGCGGCGCTTCAGCGCGTCCTTCGATTCGAGCTCAGCGCGTTTCGTGCTGACGAGACCGAGCACGATGTGCTTGTCCCGCGGCACGAATTTGAGCGGCTCGAAGCTCCCGGCCCGAGCCGTGTCGTATTCGAGGAAATAGCCGCGGACGTGCGGCTGCGAGAAGGCCGCCTCCGCGATCGGCTCGTAGCCGCCCTCGGCCATCCACATGCTCTGGTGATTGCCGCGGCACGTATGGACCGTCACGACCATGCCCGGCGGGGCCCCGGCCGCGATGGCGTCGACCACCGCGGCGTAGCGCCGGATCGCACGATCCGGATCGATCCCGTCGGCTCGCACGTGCTCGCGGATCCGCTCATCGCAGAGGAAGGCAAACACGACCTCGTCGATCTGCAGATAGCGGCAGCCCACGGCCGCGAGCGCCTTCATCTCCGCGTGATACGCCGCGACGACATCGGCCCAGAACTCCTCGATGTCGGGATAGATGCTCTCGGGCACCGTTCTGCGGTCGCCGCGCATGTGGATGTAGGTCGGCGAAGGGATCGAGAGCTTGGGCATCCCGTTCGTCACGGCCGCGGCGAGGAACTCGAAGTCGTCCACCACGATCGCGCGTGTACGCCGGATTTTTCCGTTCACGACGAGCATCGAGCGCGTCTCGCCACCTTGACCGCGCTCGCCTTTGAACGGGATGGCATAGCTTGCGTGTGCCGGTGCGATGCCTTCGAGCGCGAGCAGAAAATCCACGAGGAAGTGGCCGCGACGCAGCTCGCCGTCCGTCACCGCGGGCAAGCCCACGGACTCCTGCATGGCGATCACCTCGCGGATCGCCGCATCCTCCGTCGCCCGCCGCTCGGCCGCGGAGATCTCGCCCCGCCGCGCACGCTCGTGCGCGGCCTGCACACGTCCTGGGCGCAGAAGACTGCCGACGTGGTCCGCTCGAAAGGGCGGCCCGGACGCACTGGTGTTCGATGCATTCGACATGGCGCCAACGATGCCCGTTCTCCACCGGTCGCACACCGGCGCTCGCGGAGATTAACAGACCTTAACAGAGTGTTAATGACGCGACGAGTCCGCAGGATTAGGATTCGTTTGGGAGCACAGCCTTCACTGCGCCGGCACGGATCGCGTTCCACCCTCGAGGAGATACGCCATGCGTACTCGGCTCATGTTACTCATTGCAGGTTTCGGCCTCACCGTATCCGCCGCCGCGGGCGCGGCAAACAATGCGGCGCCCACCGCCTCTGCCGCTGCGCCCGCGGCCGTGGCTGCCCCGGCCGCGGCTGCACCGGCCGCTCGGGCTGCCCCGGCCTTCTCGGGCGGAGGTGCGAGACCCTCCGGAGGAAGGGCTGGCCACGGTTTCCACGGAGCACGCGCCGGTGCGGTGAGCGGGCGCTGGGCGGCTGGCGGCCGCGGCGGATACGGAATCGTCGGTCGCGGCAGCAACGGCATGGCTGGCCGACGCGCCTTCGAGGGGGCACGTGTTGCCGCGGGTGGCACTCGCGCGATGGCGTTCCCTTCCAGCGGCACCGTGGGCTATCACTTCATTTCCGCGAGTCACAGTGGAGCGGCATCCCGAGGCAGGGGAGACCTGCAGAGGCCGCCGGCCGTGGCACCGCAAACCGCAAGCGCGGCGCACGCCGTGCGCGTCGTCGAGGGCTTGCGGCGACGCCCGGGTCGCGAGGTTCGGCCGTTGAAGCAAAGAAAAGACGGCCATGAAAATCAGCGTGTGTCGCGCCCGACGGATCGGCCGGCACCGCTACCGTTTGGCTGCGCCACGCTCGCCAACGGCCAGGTGTACTGCCAGCAGCAGTACGCGCAGAATGGCTGCGTTCTGGCCAGCAACGGCATCTCGTACTGCGCACAGAACGTTCAACCCGCTGAATATTGTTTGGGCAGTATTCATGGCTCGCCCTGTCCGCCGGTTCTCATGCCGCAGCCCCTGTGTGTAGAGCCGGGCCCCACCTATCAGTACAGACGCTTCGAGTGTGCGCGCGCTTTCAAGATGCGCGTGCGTGACTGATCAGAGCACCCCGGGTCGCGAATGACGCCGGGCCGTGTTCTTCTCGCTGCGGCCGCGGCCCTCATCGCATGCTCCTGCTCGACGCTGCCGCAAGAAGCGTCCGGCCTCGAGCCGACCGCGAGGCAATTCGAGGCGGAGATCGCGCACATCGAACGCGCCGATCCGGCATCCCCGGCGGTGCTGAGCGCTCGGCTCACGTACGCCGAGTTCCTGCTGAATGAATCGACCGGCCCTTGTGCGCCTCGGCTCGCGCGCGCTCGAGCCGAGCTGCGCACTGCCGCGGAGAGTCCCAAGGCGCGTGCCATGTTTCCGGACGGCTGGGCACGGACGGCGGACCTCGAGTACCGTCTTCATCTCGCGCGCGCGACGTGCGGCTCCGCTTCGACTCATGACTTCGAGCTGTGGGCGGCGGCCGACTCCGCGCGCCGCGCCGTCGAGCTCTACCGCGATGCCTTCGATTATCACTCGATGGTCATCATGCAATTCGATGCCGGCATCCCTCTGCACCGGCTCGGGCAAAAGACAGCCGCAATCGCTGCACTTCGAGCGGCGATCGCCATGGACCGCGAGTACGGCTTTCTGAAGGACACCGAAGAGAACTATGGATTGCTACTGTCGTGGGAAGGCGAGCCTTCGAGCCCCGAGCGGGTCGCGGCGCTCATGCACGACTTCCCCAAGCGCCACGTGACCCTTCAGTTCCGGTGGCACGCAGGGGATGCCGCGGTGGCGGTCGGAAGCCGGCGCGCGCGCCTCGAGGATGGCAAGCTCACTCAAAGCCGCGCGGCCGCCAGCCTCGAGGAGCGCGTGCGCTCGGACCGAGATGGCTGGAGCGTCTCATACGACGTCGGCCGCGATAGCGGTTACGACGCGGGTGTCTGGCCGGCGACCCAGGGCACCCGGACACCGGAGGACATTTTTCCTCCCGCACTGCTTGCATCTCCGAGCTTTCGGGTGAGTCGCACGGGAGAGTTCCAGAGCGTTTCCCATTCCGATGCATTCGCGCAGCGCATTGCGAGCGATGCCGCTCGGCTCATTCGAGCGCATGCTCCCGCTGGGCGCCGCGCTCGGACTCTGACGCGCGAGGCTCTCGAGACGGCAACCGCGGAACTCTCGCCCGAGCTCCTCGAAGCCGCGGCGCGGCGCAACTACAGTCTCGAGACCGCGATGTGGGTGGGGGCGAGGCTCGATCAGGGTGTCTGGTACAGCCTCTCAGCGCCGCTCGCACTGCCGGGGATTCCGCGGGTCGTCATGCAGCAGAGCATCGAGTTTGCGTTCACGCGCACGGTTCCCTGTACCGCACGAAGTGCTGAACGGACATGCATCGAGATCGTGCTGCACGTGACGCCGCAGCAGGACGCACTCGCCCGCTGGCTTGCCGACATGCGCGCCGACGGCAGCCTGCTCCACTACGCGTCCTCGCTCGACATCCGCATCGTCACCGACCCGCGGAGCCTCATGCCCTGCGCTCGCGAGGAGCGTGCGTATTGGTACGCCTCGGTCGGTAATGGACGCGGCGATCAGCTCCTCGAGTCGGAGCACACGACCTCGAGCACGGACTGGCTCGCTTCGCGGGACGAAGCGGATCGAGTCGAGGCGCCACGGCGCCCGGTGCCGCATTGAGTCGCGTCAGTGAAGAGAGCCGCAGCGCGGCGGTCCGGCGCTACGCGCTCGCTCCGCTACATCTGCCGGAATCGCGCGAGGTAGGCGCGGCTCACCGGGAGTGCATCGGGATGGTTCTTGAGGTAGATCACGGAGCGTCCGAGTACATCGCGTTCGAGCTTGTCAACCGACCTTAGATTGACGATCGTGCTGCGGTGGATCTGCCCGAACTGTTCGGGATCGAGACGCTGCAGCAGCTCCTTCAAGGAGGTGCGAATGACGTGCCGACCGTCCGCGGTGACGACTTCGGTGTACTTTTCGCCCGCCTGAAAGTAGAGAATCTCGGCAACCGCGAGGACACGCGTCGTGTTCCCCGCACCCGTGTGCACCCAGCTGAGATGAGACGGCTTGTGCTCCTCGAGCTTCCTGAGGAGCGCGATGAGATCGGGACGCGGCGCAGTGCTCTGCTGCAGCTTGAGGACACACTGGGCAAGCCTGGCATTCGAGATGGGTTTCACGAGGTAATCGACGGCCGAAGCCTCGAAGGCGGCGACCGCATACTCCTCGTACGCAGTCACGAACACGATCCGGGTGGGTCCAGCGGCCGACGCCACCTCGAGCCCACTCAGCCCAGGCATACGGATGTCGAGGAACGCGTAGTGTGGCTTCAGTCGCTCGAGTTCCGCCGCGGCCTGCAAACCGTTGTCTACGACAGCGACGATCTCGACGTCGCTCCACGCGCGCTCGAGCCGGCGCACGAGATCCTGCGCGAGTTGCGGCTCGTCGTCGGCGATCAAGACGGTATTCACGACGCCGCTCCCGGGCTACTCGACGGGATCCTGAGTTTGGCGATGACGCCGTGCGGTACATTCGCGTAGAGGGCGAGCGTTCCCTTGCCACCGTAAAGACTCGCGAGCCGAGCTCGAATATTCGCAAGGCCCACCCCCGCAGGTGCCTCGTCGTTCAAGCCGACCCCGGTGTCCGCTACGGCGAGCTCGAGCGAGTCGCCAACCTCACGCGCGTCAATCTGAATCGCCCCGCCCTCTACCGCAGGCTCGATGCCGTGCCGAAGGGCGTTCTCCACGAGCGGCTGAACCAACAGCGGGGGAAGCTCATATGAGCGCAGCTCCTGCGGCACCGACACCGTGTAGTGGAGGCGTCGTCCGAGGCGCGCCGCGGCGATCGTGAGCAGCCTTTCGATCAGCTCTATCTCCTCGCCGAGCGTTCCGGTCGACCGGCGCGTGCGCCGCAGGCTCGTGCGCAGGTAGGCGTTGAGCTCCTCGAGAACGAGACTTGCGGTATTCGGGTCCTCTGCAATGAGGCTATGGATGTTCGCGAGCGTGTTGAAGAGGAAGTGGGGCTCGATCTGCGCCTGAAGCAGCGCGAGGCGGGCTGCCGTCTCGGCCTGCAAGGCCTCGGCGGCGCGACGGCGCTCGCGCTCCAGCTCCTCCCGGACACCGCGGGAATGCGAGACGTACAGGAAGAATGCCCAGATGGCAGCGCCGAGCGTGACGAATTCGAGCATCGTCTGGCGCATCATCTGCGGATGATGAACCGCGAGGGTCACGATGTCCGGAACGCCCGTCAGGCTCGCAAGTTTCGCGCCGATCACGATTCCCGCGAGTACGGCGAGCACACTGCCCCACGTGGGGAGCCGGCCGCGGAAGAATAACCGCACGAGGATCGACAGCGTCCACTGCGTGAGCCCGATCGAGTTCGACGTGATGAGATTGCCGACCAGGGTCCCCTGGTGCTGCACGGCGTACCAGGCCGAGCACCAGCAGCACACCGCAATGATGATCAGGACGGTGCGGTACTCCCCGCGCTGCCAGGTGACCGGCAGAATCGGGGCGGGGCGAGCCGAAGACTCCACGGCCTGCATCTCGGTGGATTCCATCGCTTGAGAATCAGGATCTCCGCGGCACATAGTACCGCGAGTGGTCGCGTCAGCCGGATGCCGCGGGCCGCAGCGTTCCGTCCGCCGTCCGCGGATGACGCCGTCCGTTGAGCGTTGCCCCGATCACTGTAAAGCGCACCAGGTAGTGATAGCTCAACAGAAGCACCGGGATCGCGCCAGCGAGGGCGAGGAAGTACTTGACGACCGCGTGCAGGGGAAGCGGGTGAACAAGCGCCTCGAAGAAGACGAGAGCCGGAATGTGCATCAGATAGAGCCAATAGGACGAATCAGCGACGTAGCGCCGGGCGGGGCTCGGACTCGAAAGAAACCGGATGGCGATACCGATGACCCCGAAGGTCGCGTACCACAGGCCGACGGTGTAAGCAACGGCATAGACGATGAGAGCGCCGTGCGTGAGAAACGGTCCCCAATGCGGCGTTGAGCCCACAATGGCCCGGCAGAGGATCCACAGGGTCACCGCGAGCAGGCTGTGCAGCGGCCATCGGTTCTGGAGGGAGAAGATCAGCGACTGCTGACGGTGCAAAAGCCATCCGAAGCCGAAGGCCAGACCGTATGCGATCAGGGCACCCGTGTCCGGAACGATCGAGAAGGGTGCCGGAAGGCCGCCCCAGGGTGACCACGCCTTGGAATGCAGGTAGTACGCGGCAATCGGCAGCGCGAGAAGCACGGGGCCCCAAAACCCGCGCATCAGGAATCTGACCGCCGCATCGGCTGCCGTCTGTGGGCCGCCTCGTGGGCCGCCTCGTGGGCCGAAGATCGCATCGCACGCGTACCCGAAGATGAGCGCGCCGGCATAGAAGATGATGAGGTAGCAGAGAAACCAGAGGTGAATCAAGTTGACGCTCTCGAGCAGGCTCCGGTGGCCGGCGCCGAGCGATGGCGGGTGGAATTGTTCGAGCGGCCGCGGATTACCTCCCACCGCGAGCGTTCCGAGAATGAAGGCGCAGCCCGTGACCAGCATGACCACCGGGAGTCCGAGGACGAGCGGCACGACGATGCGCTTCGACCGATCCTTGATGAAGCCGGTGAAGCCCCGCCGCTCGAGGATCATGCGGCCGAAAAAGCCGGCCAACAGAAAGAACAGCGGCATCCGAAACATGTGCACCGCATACCAGACACCCGCCAGGACATTGTTCGGTGTCTCGGTCGTCAACCAGGGTAGTCAGGCGATGAATGGTTGAGCCGCGTGCAGGGCGATG
>JBOHZR010000034.1:0-28966 GCA_050738595.1 Steroidobacteraceae bacterium
ACGCCACGCGACGCCGCCGCCCGCGCGCCGTCCGCGCGCTCGCTGCTCGCGGGGCCACGCGCTCAGAGCTCTCGCGCGCTCATCTGCCTGGCGAGGTAGTCGGCTTGACGCAGCGCGAGCGCAACGATCGTGAGGGTCGGGTTCGCCGAGCCCGGCGTGCTCATCGCGCTGCCGTCGGAGATGAAGAGGTTGGGGATGTCATGCGTGCGGCCGTGAGCATCGGCGACGCCCGCGGCGCGATCGCTGCTCATGCGAGCCGTGCACATGTTGTGCGTGGCCGGAGTCTGCCGCGAATTCACCACGCGAATCGCGCCCACCGCCTCGTACAGGGCCTTGGACTGCCGCTGCGCATGTGCACGCATCGCGTCGTTGTTCTCGTGCTCGTCCACGTGGACGTTTGCGACGGGTAGGCCAAAGCCGTCCTTCACGCCGGCATTGAGAGTGATCCGGTTCGTGGCGCGCGGCATGTCCTCGCCGTTGATGAACATGCCGGCCAAGCTCCGGTAGTGATCCATGATGAATCCCAGCTCGCGTCCCCACATCGTGCAGGGGAAGCCGGACAGCGGCAGGCTCGGCAGGTCGAGCGCAGCGAGCTCGAGGTGGTAACCGCCCACGAACCCGCGCTTCGGCTCGTTCACGGTCTCGTCCTCGATGATGCCCGCGAGTGTCGCGCCCCGCCAGAAATGGATCGGCCGCTCGAAGACGCCCCACACGAAACCACCGGTGTGGTGGCAGAAATTGCGTCCGACCTGGCCGCTCGAGTTGGCGAGCCCATGCGGATATTTTGCCGACTCCGAAAGCAGCAGCAGGCGCGGGGTCTCGACCGAATTGCACGCGACGCACACGACACGCGCCTTCTGGCGCTGCTCGATGCCCTGCGGATCGCGATATACGATGCCGGTCGCGCGGCCGCTCCGGTCGTGCTCGATCCGGACGGCGCGGCACTCGGGACGCAGGTCGAGGTTGCCTGTCTGCTCGGCGCGCGGGATCTCCGTGTAGAGCGTGCTCCACTTTGCGCCGGTCTTGCAGCCCTGCACGCAGAAGCCCTGCTGAATGCAGGAGGGGCGACCGTCGGCGGGGAGCGGGTTGATCGCCATGTAGCCGGTGTGCACGCGCCGATAGCCGATCCGCTTGGCGCCGTTGTACATCACCTTGAAGTGGCTCGAAGCCGGAAGCCCGGGGACCCCGTTGCGCCGGGTGACGGCCATGCGCCGCTCGGCGACCCCATACCAGTGCTCGAGCTCCGCGTACTCGATAGGCCAGTCGATGAGCGCGGCGTTCTTCAATGCGCCGTACGTGGTGCGTGCACGGATTTCCCACGGCTTCAGGCGCAGCGCGCAGGCGGTCCAATGCACCGTGGTGCCCCCAACGGTCTTGCAGGTCCAGGAGGGCAGCGTCGGATAGTCCTCGACGACGGTCCACGATCCGGACTGGGTGCGCGGCTCGAGCCAGGTGAGCTGTGCGAAAGCCTCGCCAGGGACTTGCGAGAAGGTCGCGCGCGACTGTCGTGCGCCCGCCTCGATGAGCACGACCTTGATGCCCCGCCGCGTCAGCTCGTGCGCGAGCGTGCCGCCGCCCGCTCCCGATCCGATGATGACGACGGCGCCGCCGTCGTTGTGGTCGATGCGCGCCATCACGCCTGCCCCGGGATGGGGCCGCTGTCCACGGCGGGCACGTCAGGCAGCCATTTCAAGTCATTGAAGCCGCGATAGATATAGCCGCCCTTCGAGAACGCTTCGCCTTGGTAGCCGAAATACGCGTACGCGATCGGCGTCGAATAGAGCGTCCCGAGCGTATCGGCGCGCAGTGTGCGGAAGAACTCGGTCGACTCCATCGCCTTCAGCCGCCGCACGCGCTCGGCTTCAGCCGCCGAGGTGAAGTCATCGCCGAGTTGGGCGAGCCCGGCACGCAGCAGAGCGAGTGTCGCCGCGCTGTTCGCAGCGTCCCGGTCGATCGAGCCGATCACGACCGCGTAGGCGGCATCCTCGAGCTTGTCGTGCGGCGCAATCGTGCGAGTGACCGCGAGGAGCGTAGCGCCCTCGCGATGAGTGAGCGCCCTCAACTCGATGGCCCACGCGCGCGAAGGCGCGATCAGCGCGAGCGGACTGCCGGCCGCGAGCACCCCCGTCAGCAATCCGGATGTCTTGAGGAAATCGCGCCGCTCGGTATCCACGGACGTCTCCGCTCTCTCGGTTCACCGGCGCTCTCAATACCACGAGCGCGGGGCGGCCGTCACGCAGCAGCCCCGGCGTTCGAGTTCGAACCGGGGAGCGAGGCACTGCTCGCACCTGCAACCGGGCGCCATTCGACGGGAAGCCACCCCTCGGGCAGCGGAGCGCCTGTCGTCTCGTTGAGCCATGCCGCAGGCCCGGCGCTGACCGCTGCATCGGCAGCGCTCCCGGTATTGCGCGGCGCGGAGCTCAAACAGACCACGCTCAGGATGAGCGACCGCTGCGCACCGAGGCTCACCCGGGCTTCGACGACCACGCCGGACGGGGGCAGCTCGCGACTCACCAGCCGCCAGCCCGAAGGCTCGCAGACCTCGCGGGCCTCGTTCCAGAGCGTGTGACAGAGGCGATGGAAGCGCACAGGCTCGCCGGAGGGGGTGAGATCGAGCTGCAGCTCGAATTCCGGCTCGTCGCCCGTGATGACCGCATCACAGAGATCGCACTGCAGGCCGCTCCCGAGGCCGCCCCAGGTGCGCAGGGCCTTGGCGCCCGGCAGCCGACCCTGCTCGATGCGCTCACGGGCGCGCGCCCGCAGCGCGCCCGAATCTTTTTCGGACGGTTCGCTCATGCGCCGACCCCGCGGCACTGGACCACCCCCGCCCGGGGACTATGCGCCCGTCGATTCTCGGAGTAAAGCAGCGAGCGGGCGGCGCTTCGAGCCGGTGCCGGTCTTCGAGCCGGTGCCTGTCCTGCTCCTGTAAGCTGCACGAAAGCGCGATGGCGAATCCGGATCTCCTCGATCAAGCGTTCACCCGTGCCGCGAGCGCCTCGCTCGTCGGCGGCAATCACGTGCGCCTGCTGCGCGATGCCCGCGAGAACTATCCGCCCTGGCTCGAGGCTATCCACGGCGCAAAGCATACGATCCTTTTCGAGAACTACATGTGGTGCGAGGACGAGACTGGACGCGAGTTTCGGGACGCCCTCGTCGCGAAAGCGCGTACCGGCGTGCGCGTACGCGTGATCTACGACTGGCTCGGCTCGCTCTTCCGGGCTTCCTCGCGCTACTGGCACACGCTCCGCGAGGCAGGAATCGAAGTCCGGTGCTTCAATCCGCCCCGCCTGGCGGCGCCCGTCGGCGCGCTTCACCGCGACCACCGCAAGATGCTGGCGATCGACGGTCGGATCGGCTTCGTGACGGGCCTCTGCATCGGACGAATGTGGGTAGGTAATGCGCGGCGCGGCGTGCCGCCCTGGCGAGACACCGGGGTCGAGATCCGCGGACCGGCGGTCGCGGACGTCGAGCAGGCCTTTGCGCAGCTCTGGGCCGCGATCGGACCGCCTCTCGAGCCTGCGGAGCTCAACCGCGGCCATCCGATTCCCGAGCAGGGGCCGGTCGCGCTGCGCATCGTCGCGACCGAGCCGGGCCTCTCCGCCGTACTGCGCCTCGATCAGCTCATCGCGGCGGCGGCGCGGCGCACTCTGTGGCTCACGGACGCGTATTTCGCGGCGATTCCACCCTACATGCAGGCGCTGCGCGCCGCGGCCCGCGACGGCGTCGACGTGCGGCTGCTCGTGCCGGGTGCGAGCGATGTGCCGCTCCTTCGGCCGCTCTCCGAAGCCGGCTACCGCCCGCTGCTCGAGGCGGGCGTGCGAGTATTCGAATGGAAAGGATCGATGCTGCATGCGAAGACGGCCGTCGCGGACGGCCGCTGGGCGCGCGTCGGCTCCAGCAATCTCAACATCGCGAGCTGGATCGGCAATTTCGAGCTCGATGCGGTCATCGAGGACGCGACGTTCGCGGCCGCGATGGAGCGGATGTACCTCGAGGATCTGGATCACTCGATCGAGATCGTGCTGCGCAGGCGCCGCTTCCGCATGTCCCGGCGCGTTCGGCGGCTCGCGCGCAGCACGGGAAAGGGTGCGCGTGTCGGCACCTCGACCGGCGACCGGCGCGGTAGCGCCTCCCGCGCGGCCGCGGGTGCGCTGCGCATCGGGCGCACCGTAGGCGCCGCATTGAGCGAGCAGCGCATCCTCGCGCCGACCGAGGCGCGTTCGGTCGCGGCGGTCGCGATCCTGCTCGTCGCCGCCGTCGCGGTCATCGCGTTCTGGCCGCTCGTCGCCGCGATTCCCGTCATGATCGGGCTCGCCTGGGCGGCCCTCGCGCTCTTCGCCAGGGCGCTGGCCCTGCGCCGCGAGCGCCGCCGTCTCGGTCAGCCACGGCTGCACATCGCGCACACGGCGGCGGGAGCTGCGGATCCCGCCGAGCATGCCACGCAGCCCGGCGGCCCCGAGCGCGCGCCGGAAAGGCCTCAGCGCGCGCGCGCCGATTCAGGCAACCGCCCGCCACCGAGCGCGAGAAACAGCTGAGCGATGTCGAGGCGCTGCTTGCCTTCGGCCCGCAAGAGCCCGAGCTCGGCGTTCAGCCGCTCCCGCTCGGCATCGAGCACCTGCAGCACCCCGGTATTGCCCGCTGCGTAGCTCTCGCGCGCGAGATCGACGCTGCTCTGAGCGGCCGCGAGGGCATTCGACTGCGCAGCAAGCAGTTCCGCGTCGTGGCTCAAGGCGGCGAGCAGATCGGCGACTTGTCCGAAGGACTCGAGCACGACCTGCTGATAGCGTGAGGAGCTGGCCGCGAGCTCATCGAGCGCGGCGCGGCGCCGGGCATGGAGCCGGCCTCCGTCGAACACCGGTGCCGTGATGCCGGAGATCAGTGTCCAGGCGGTGTTCGAGCGATCGAACAGCTGCTCGAAGGGCAGCGACTGAAACCCGCCCGTCGCGGTGAGCGTGATGCGCGGATAGAGATTCGCCGTCGCGATTCCGACCGCCGCAGTCGCGGCGTGCAGCCGGGCCTCAGCGGCCAAAATGTCCGGACGATGATGGACCAGCTCCGAGGGCAGCCGAACGGGCAGCACGCGCGGCAGCTTCAGCGCATCGAGAGTGATCGCCGGAGGGACCCAATCGTGAGGCGTGCGGCCGACGAGCACGGCGAGCGCGTGCCGAGCCGCCGAGAGCTGCTGCCGCAGCGGCGGCAGCAGCGTCTGGTCGGTCGCGAGCTGGCTCTGTGCGGTCACCACGTCGACGCGCGAGACGGAACCGTTCTCGAAAGCCGTCCGGACGAGCTCGACGTTGCGGCCGTCCTCGGCGAGCAGCTGGCCGACCGCGTCGATCTCGGATTGCGCCGAAGCGGCGATCGTCGCCTGCGTGACGACCCCGCCGGTCAGCATCAGATAAGCCGCATCGGCCTCGCGCGCCGCGTACTGCGCGAGCGCTCGCTGCTGCTCGACCGTGCGCGCCGTGCCGCCGAGGTAATCGACGGTGTAGTCGATGCTGGCGCCGATCGCGACGTAGCTGAACGGCGGCAGCGAGAAGAGCGAGCCCAGGAACTCCTTGCCGTATTGCTGGCGGCCCGCGCCGCCGCTCACCGAAAGCTCCGGCAGCTCGGCTCCGGCCTGGGCCCTCGCGAGCTCCTGCGCCTCCGCGAGGGTGGCCTTCGCGGCCGCCAGCGTGTGATTGTCCGCCACTGCCTGCCGTACGAGCGCATCGAGTCCCGGCGAGCCGAAGCACGTCCACCACTGCGCCGCGGGCTCGCCGCCGAGGTTGATCGACTGCGCAAAATCGCTCGCCGTCGCGCCCGGGGACGGCGCGACGGACGGCGTTTTCGCGGCACCCAAGGCATGCGGCACGCGATTCGGCAGCTCGCCGGCGGGTGTGTAGGCGGCGGGCGCCCGAGCCTCGGGCGGCTTGAACGAGGGACCGACCGTGCACGCGCCGAGCGCCGCCGCCGCGGCGAGCCCCGTGAGCATGATCGGCAGCGGCGCGGCACGCCGGATCGGGCGCGCACTCGCGCCCTCGCGCCTCGGGCGGCATGGGATCGGGCGGGCGGAACGGGTCATCGCATGCACTCCCTCACTCCGCGACGACCGGCGCGCTCGCCCCGCTCCGGCCGGACTTCAGAATGACGATGAGCGGGATCATCACGAGCGTCAGCACCAGGAGAAATTTGAAATCATCGATGTAGGCGACCATCGAGGCCTGCCGGGTGACGAGCGCGTTGAGCGCGGCGAGCCCGTGCGGTGTGAAATCGGCCGGCGGCAGCGCGTGCACCAGCGGCCGGTACGGCACGATGTGCTCGGCGAGATTCGCATGCGAGATCTGCGTGTTGCGCACGAGCAGCGCCTGCGTGATCGAGATGCCGATGCTGCTGCCGACGTTGCGCAGCAGATTGAAGATCGAGGTGCCCTCGTCGCGGAAGCTCCTGTCGAGCGTCGCGAAGCTCACCGCCGCGAGCGGCACGTATGCGAAGCCGGTGCCCACTCCCTGCAGAAAGCCGCTCCAGATGACGAGGTGAGAGTCCATCTGCAGCGAGAAGCCACACATCATCCACTCGGAGGCGGCCGTGACGGCGAGGCCCGCCGCGATGAGCAGCCGCACGTCGAGCCGTCCGACGAGCCGCCCGACGACGGCCATCGTGATGAAGGCGCCGATGCCGCGCGGGGAAGTGACGAGGCCGGTCATGGTGACCGGATAGCGCATCAGATCTTCGAGCAGCGGCGGCAGCAGCGCGAGCGTTGCAAAGAGCACGACGCCGATGACGAAGATGAAGATGTTGCCGACCGCGAAGTTCCGGTCCTGGAAGAGCGCCGGGCTGACGAACGGATGGCGCGCGGTGAAGCTGTGGGCGAGGAACAGATAGAACGCGAGACCGCAGACGATGGTCTCGATCCGGATCTCCCCGGAGCTGAACCAGTCGAGCAGCTGTCCGCGATCGAGCAGGATCTGCAGCGCTCCGATCCCGAGGCTGAGCAATGCGAAGCCGAGAAAATCGAAGGGTTTGACGTTCCGCGGCGACTCGCGCATGTAGGTGAGAATGCCGAGGACCGAGAGGATGCCGAACGGGATGTTGATGTAGAACACCCAGCGCCAGCTGTAGTTGTCGGTGAGCCAGCCGCCGAGTGTCGGGCCGATGATGGGTCCAATCAGTACGCCCATGCCCCAGACCGCCATCGCGCGGCCGTGGCGCTCGACCGGGTTGATGTCGAGCAGTACGGACTGGGAGAGCGGCACGAGCGCGGCGCCGCCAATGCCCTGGATCGCGCGGAAGACCACGATCTCGGTGAGCGAGTGAGCCATGCCGCACATCGCCGAGGCGATCGTGAAGCCGGCCGCGGACAGCGCGAGCACGCGCTTGCGGCCATAGCGGCCGGCGAGCCAGCCCGAGAGCGGCGTCATGATGGCGGATGCGACGATATACGAGGTCAGCACCCAGTCCATCTCTTCGAGGGTCGCGGAAAGGCTTCCGCCGATGTGGGGCAGCGCGACGTTCGCGATCGTCGTGTCGAGCGCCTGCAGGATCGAGGCGAGCATCACCGAGATGGTGATGGGCACCCGGTTGTGGGATGCTTCAGGGTCCACGCGGAAGGTCTCGTTCGCGATCGGATCAGCGGGGCTGCAGTCGGATCAGCGGGGTTGAGTGTCGACAGTCGCCGTCGCACTGAGCCCGGCAGCGAGGGAGGGCACATCCCCCTTGAAGCTCAAGCGCACGGGCAGGCGCTGCACGACCTTCACCCAGTTGCCGGTCGCATTCTCCGCGGGCAGCAGCGAGAAGACGGAGCCCGTGCCGGGGCTCACGCTCGCGACCACGGCCTGATAACTGCGGCCGGGAAAGGCATCGATCACGATGCGGGCCGACTGCCCCGGATGCATGCGCCCGAGCTGATTCTCCTTGAAATTCGCCTCCACCCAGACATCGTGCGTTGCCACGAGCATGAAGGCTGGCGTCGCCTTCGTGATGTAATCGCCCACCTGAATCTGATCCACCCGTGTGACAATGCCGTCGATCGGGGCCGTGATTGTCGTGTAGGAGAGACCGAGCAGTTCGCGATCGAGCTGTGCCTGCGCTTCCTCGACCGACGGGTGACGGTCGACCGGGAGGTTCGGCGTGCCGCCAAGGCTTGCGAGAACCGCGGTGATCTGCTGTCGAGCCGCTGCGACGCTCTGACGCGCTGTGTTGCGCGCGAGGAGCGCGCGATCCGCCTGAGCCTGGGAGGCAATGCCGCTCGATAGCAGCCGCATCTGCCGGTCGTCCTCACGCTGCTCATAAGCGAGCGTGCTCTCAGCTGCCGCCAGGTCCGCCTGGCGCTGGCGATAGGTCGCTTCGCGCGACTCGATCGCCAGTCGCGAGCTCGCGAGCTTTGCCCGTGCGTCCTCGACGGCGATACGGAACGGCCGCTCGTCGAGCCGGAACAGCAGCTCGCCGCGCGTGACGCGCTGATTGTCATGGACGTCGACTCCACTGACCCGGCCCGACACGTTCGCGCTGATCGAGACCTGCGCCGCCTGGACGTAGGCATCGTCGGTCGATTGGTAGCGGCCGCTCGTCAGGTAGAAGTAGAGGCCGACTCCTGCCGCCAGCAGCGGCACACCGACCATGAGGGGCAGACGCAGGCGCTCCCTGAGCGGGCGCGGCTCGCGGCCACTGGTTCCGCGCCTCCCGCCTTCCGTGTTCTCGGCCCGCCCGCCGGCTTCCCGCACCTCATCGTCCATCAGCCTCTCCCCTTCCCGAATGACCGCCGCGTCCGTGCGGCTCATCACGCCACGCTCGCCGGGCGGCGCGCCGCGATCCTGGTCCGCTCCGACTCACCCAGCGGGCTCAGCGCGAGCAGATTCACGTGCACCCGCTCGAGCAGCGTGAGGAGCAGCGAGCGCTCCGCATTGGCAAGCCCGGCAAGCGCCTCGGCACGAGTCTCCGCGACAATCTGCCAGACGAGCTCGATGATCGGCCGTGCCCGCTCGGTCACCACGAGGCACCGAGCGCGTCGATCCTGCGGGTCGGCACGCCGCTCGACCCATCCATCGGCTTCCATCCGATCGAGGATACGCACGAGACTCATGGGATCGATCTCGATGAGCTCGGCAAGGCGCTTCTGGCTCACGCCCTCGTTGCGCGCGAGGTAGGTGAGCGCCTTGCACTGAGGAAGCGTGAGCGAGAGCGCCTGAGCGCGCTCCTCGAACCGCCGCGTATACAGGCGGGTGACGTCCTTCAGCAGAAACCCCAGGGTGGGATGCTCGACCATACGACCCTCCCGGATGTCGCATAGCAAAGCATATCATATCACTAGTTATTATATCTATTGGTTATTATATCAAAATCATGGATTTGTGGCGAGGCGCAGGGTCATCGCCGGGGTTCGGCGGGGCATGGGATCACAGCCGGGGTCCCCCGGCCGGCACGCTACGGCGGAGAACCTCCCGGCAGCGTGCCCGATACAGGCGCAGGAGCAGGCGCAAGTCGCTCAGGTCGAATTTGCGATTTGCCCGGCGACGGACGAGCGCCCGCCCAGCGAGCGTGCTTTCGCCCTGGGCGAGCGCATGTTTGATGAATCTGCGCATCCAGCCGCTCACGAACAGCGCACCGGGCGCCTCGGTCAGGAAATGCTCGAGCTCGCGGGCCGTCAGCACACGCAGCAGATTGTGCACACCGTGAAAGCCGAAGGCCGAGGGGTTCTCGTACATGCCCTCGATCGCAAAGCGATGAGCAGTCGCCTCGTCCGCATAGACGATGCCATGGTGCCGCTCGAGGTGCTCGCGAGAGCCTCTTCCGATACACACGTCCTCCGGATGAAAGGTCTCGATCCGCTCATCGAGAAGCGCTGTCAACAACCGTCGCGAGCGCAGCGAGAACCCACCTGTACCGATGCAGTGCCCGTCCCGCCGGAAATGCGGCCACACGGCCCCAATGTAGTCGACGGCCAGGAAATCAGGGCTCCACATCGACGGATCGAGCACGAAGCCGTCCCACTGCACGACCAGGCAGTGTGAAGTCTTCACGTACGGCAGAGTCCCGCGCAGCATGAACAGCGAGTAGTCGGACACGGAACGTATCCGTTCCTCCGTCACGACTTCGAGTCCCGCCGGAAGGCCCGTGAGGCCGTGTTCCGCACGGGTAACGAACACTGCCGCTCCGAATCTCACTCGCTCCATTGAACGCGCGATGGCGTACAGCGCGAGGTCGGGGTAAGCCGTATCGACGCACAGAAGCGTCACCTCCGGCAGATGCAGCGGTCCCTCGATCACCGCATGCTCGGCAAGGGTCCTGTGCGGCATACGGCGCAAACGCCGGAACGTGGGAATGACTTCGCCCATCGAGACCGAGGCACGCGGTCAGCGCATCCCGGATGCGCTCCTCAGTGCGAGCGGGGGCGCTTCGCCGGGGCGGAACCGGACCCGGCGGCCGCCCCGCCGGCGGAGGCATCCGGGCCAGTCGTCGCCGGCGCATCCGTGCCATAGCCGTTCGCCGATTTGCCGATGAGCTCGACGCGCTGTCCGCCCGTGTTGACGTCGCGATACTCGCGATTGTTCTCGCAGACATACTCGAGCATCTTGTATCCCGGATCGCGCTCGTACTCGTACGTGAATTTCCAGGGCTTGGTGAGATAGACCGGATCGGTAATCGTGATTCGGTCCTCGGCGCGGTCCTTCGCGATCAGACGAATGCGCTCCTCGATCTGCATCTGATCGCTGTGCGGCACGTCGCTGTAGCGCACCTCCGGCCTGATCCCGACCGTGTTGACGAGCAGCGTGTCGCCCTGCCAATGGCCGACCGAGTGTCCCCAGAACTCGGGCTCGGCGTCCGCGATCGGAATCTGTTTCTGGTTCAGATAGATGTAGCGCACCTGGCGGTACGCCTCCTCGATGATCGTGATCTGCCCCGCTGTCTGCAGCACGTCCATCGGAAACATCGCCATCATCATCGCCGGCATCCCATCGGGGATGCACGCGGCGTATCCGCTATAGAGCGGCTGCCCACGCAGGTCCGCCTCGTGCGAGGCCTGCTTGCGCGCCCGCCACTGGCTCAGGTACGGCTCCTTGAGCGGCGGCTCGGTGGGCGCCGGGATGGAGCTCGTAAACTGCGGATTGATCTTGAAGGTCTTCGGCCGATAGCGCTTCCAGGTCCCGGTGAGGAAGCTGTGATCGAGATGCGCGCCGGAGGCGGCCGGCTCGGCGGCGGCCGCAGGTCCCGGCGCCGCGAGCGTCAGGGCCAGCGCACCGAGCGTCAGCGCCGAAGCGGCGAGCGCACACGCACCGCCTCCGAACAGTGAACCGCGCAAGCTCGTCCGGTTCCGACGCGACGTCATGACGCTGCCTCGTGAATCATCACTGAATGTTCGCCCGGCCGGCGGCCGGGCCATTATCGTAGCTGCGCCCATTGGGAAGCGTGATCTGTTTCAGCAGGCCGCCCGGCTCCCCCGTGCGCAGCGGCGCGATGATCGCCGTGACTTTGTCGCCCACCTTGATCATGTTCCATTTCCAGCCCGCCCGGTCGAGGAGGCCAGGATTGGCGCACTCGATCGTGTAGCTCTTCGCGTGTCCCTGCGCATCGTTCGCGACGAGCCGAATGTAGACGTGCGGGTTCGTCCATTGAAAGTATTGGACCGTCCCGTTGAGCTTGACCTGATGCTTGTGGTCGAACATGGCGAAGGAATGGTGTGCGTAAGCGGGCCGTGCCGCCATGACTGCCATCCCCGCCACGGCCGTCATCGCCGCAAGGGCCGCAAGCGGGGCCATTGGGGCCCGCCACTTCGCTGCATGCATCGGTGCGCTCTCCCGGAGCCATCCGCTCGGAATTCGGCTCAATCATAACCCTACCGGTTGATTCCGCAACGACCGCTGCTCGGTCGTACGGCGATGCGGCGGACGATACCCGGCCGCCTCACGTTTTCGATGAAGCGGCGGTCGTCACGTCGAGCGCCGGGCCGAGAGGCTCATAGCGCGTCTCGAGATCGCGCCGCAGGTGCCGCGCCGCGAGCGCGTAGTGCAGCGCGGACCACAACCCGAGCAGCGACATCACCATGAGCGCCTCGCGCAGCCCGGTGGCGGACGCGTTCCCACAGGCACTGGCGAGCACCTGTCCGGCGCCTCGCGGAGGGGCGCCCCCCGGGCACGCTGCGTGGAAGCTTCCGAGCGCAAATGCGCCGGCGGCGAACCGGTCGCTCAGAAACCCGACGATCGTCGGCCCGAAGCCGATCCCGACGAGCCCGAGCGTCACGGATACGACGAACGCGGAGGAGGCGCGCATGTTCGCCCCGACCATGTTTTGCGCGAGCGCGAGACTCGGGGTGTAGTACACGAACATGCAGACATGTGCCGCGATGAGGATGACCACCGTCGCGCTCACCGAGGATTGGTTCAGCCCGGCGAGGAACAGCGGCGCCGCCGCCGCGATCCCGAGCGCCGGTCCCCAGACGTACCAGCGCTTGTCGTACCGGATCGCGGCATCGACTCCGAATCCGCCGATCAGCAGTCCCGATGCCATTGCCGCCCCGGCAATGAGCGCCAGCAAGCGGCCCGCCGCGGCGGTCCCGAGATGGAAATTACGCATGAGGAAGGCGGCGAGGAACTGGCCGATTCCGTTCATCGAGATCGCCGCGAGCGAGCAGCCGATGAGGACGTGCCACATCGAACGCTTCGCGAACAGGAAGCGGAGCATCACCCATGTCGAGGGTGGCGCTTCCCGGGTCATCAGCTCGCCATCGGCGAGGCCTCGGGGCGGCTCGCGAAGGGTGAGAAAGGCGATCAGGGCGATGAGAATCGCCGGAGCGCCGATGGCTACGAACATCACTCTCCAGCCGAAGTGCTGCGTGATCCACGAGCCTCCGGCAAGGCCTCCGATGACTCCGATCGGGGCGCCGAGCCAGATGATCGACATGACCGAGGCCCGCTTGACGCTCGGGTAGTAGTCGCCGATGAGCGAGGAGGCGACCACTGTGAAGCCGCCATCCCCGACGCCGACGCCGACACGGAAGAGGAGCAGGCTCGCGAACCCCTTGGCCGTGCCGCAGAGCGCCGCCATCACGCCAAAGAGGGCCAGACAGCCGGCGATGAGGCGGGTGCGGCTGAAGCGCTCGGCGAGCCGCGCGAGCGGTAATCCCATCAGGCTGTAGAAAATCGCGAAGCCGAGTCCCTGGATGATGCCGAGCAGGGCGTCGGAGAAATGCAGGTCCAGCTTGATCGCCTGGATCGAGACGGCGATGCCCTGCCGGTCGGCGAGGTTGAGCGCGTTCATGAGCACGAGCAGCGTGAGCATCCACGCCATGTAGCGCTTCGAATAGCTGATTGCCTCATGCGAGCCCATGCGCAAACCCCCGGATCGGACGGCCGAAAGGCCGCGCCCGATGCTACCGCATCACATCACGAAGGCGTGCGGATTATGTGAACTGCAAAGGTGTGCAGCGGTACGACGACGTTCCGCGCCCCGCATCGCTAGTCTCCCCGGATGAGCAAAACAACCGACCACCGCGGCTTTACCGTTGCAGTGCGTGCTCCGGGAGTCCAGCCGGCGCGCACCGGACTCGCGCTCGTTGCGCGCCAGCCGATCTACGGCCCGGCGATGGCTGTGAGCGCCTACGAGCTGCTCTATCAGGAATCGGGCGATGCGGCCCATCCGGCTGCCGACACGCGCGAGGCGACGCTCCGCGTCGTAGCCGATGCGGCGCTCGAGATCGGTCTCGACCGGCTCGCGGGCGGGCTGCCCGTTCACATCAACTATCCGCGCGAGCTGCTGCTGGCGGATGCCCCTGTGACGGTGCATCCCGAACGGGTCGTGATCGAGGTGGTCGAGGAGGTGCCGAGCGGTCCGAAGCTCCTCGCAGCGATCCGGGCCCTGCGTGCGCGGGGTCATCGTATTGCGCTCGACGACTACTCTCAGCAGCTCAACGATCCGGCGCTGCTCGATGTGGTGAGTATGGTGAAGATCGACGTCTCCCAGCAGACGCGCACCGACCTCGAGCGCACCGCGGGCGAGCTCACGCGGCGCGGCCTCACGCTGATCGCGCTCGAGGTCGAGACGGTGGAACAGTTCGAGCACTGTCTGCAGATCGGCTTCGAGGGATTTCAGGGCGACTTCCTGCACCGCCCCGAGACATTCGAGGCCCAGCGCGTTCCGACGAGCCGCCTCGCGACGCTGCGCCTCGTCTCCGCGCTGCAGAATGCAGACTGCTCGATGCAGGCGATCGAGAGTCTCGTCTCGCAGGACCTGCCGCTCTCGTACCGCGTGCTCCGCTGCATCAACTCGAGCTATTACAACCTGCCGCGCAAGGTCGACTCGATCCGCCAGGCGATCGTGATGCTCGGGCTCGACAACCTGCGCCAGCTCGCGACGCTCATCGCGCTGCACGGCTTCGACAGCCGGCCGACGAGCCTGTTCGTCACGGCGATGACGCGCGCGCGGCTGTGCGAGCAGCTCGCGCGCCTCGCCGGTATCGTGGACACCGGGCCCTATTTCATCACGGGGCTGTTCTCGCTCCTCGACGTGCTCACGGGGATGTCGGTCGCCGATCTGCTCGATGAGCTGCCGCTGTCCGAGAGTATCGAGCGGGCGCTCCTTGCGCAGGAGGGCGATCTCGGAGCGGCGCTGCGCTGCGCCCGCGCCTATGAGCGCGCCTCCTGGGGACGCGTGAGCTTCCGCAATCTTTCTCCGGAGCTGATTCGCGCCGCTTACGTCGATGCGGTGTTCTGGGCGGAACAGGCACAGGCGCTGACGGCCGCCTGAACGGACCGAGCGAGCTAAAGCCGGCAAGCCCGAGCCGTCCCCCGGCAAGGATTTGCCGCCGCCCGTGCACCCGTCGAAATCCGGGCTCGCAGAGGGCTCGCGGCGCCGACAGCGGCTCCGAGCGGCGTGCGTTTCGCAGCAGTGGGTCACAAAGAGACCGTGCGATTCCGCTACGCGCGGCACAGGCCGCTGCCCGCCCCTGGCCGGGTTCTTGCTTGAGGCTGGTCATTCACCCTGCAATCAGGGTCTCAATCATCGAGCACGAGCGACATGACTTCCTCACACCTCTCGAACGTGGGCGCGATGCACTACCCCCTCGGGCATACGAGCAGCGCCAATCAAATGCCCGACACCCGAGCCTACGGCCTGCAGAGCGCCGCTCTGCTCGCTCTGTCGCAGATCGGCGCGACGAACGTGCCGAGCGCTGCGCCCGCAGGCTCCGCGGCTGGCGTGACTGGCGCGGCGACGGCGGCGACAACTGGCACCGCGACGGCCGGACCGTCTGCCTCGAATGCCGTGCAGACGTTCTTGCAAAGCCTGTACGCGGCCCTGCAGGCACAGGCTGCGCTCGACAATTCGACGCCGGCGAATGCCGCCGGCGGCACGAGCAGCGCCTCTGCCAATGCGGCCGCCGCCGTTCATGGCCACCATGGCCATCACGCTCATCACGGGGGCGCGGGGCTGTCGAGCCTCGTCCAGCAGCTCGGCGCATCCGCCGGCGCACCGAGCACGGCCGACCCCTCGAGCACCGTCGGCTCCTCGAGCTCGGCAAGTTCCACCCTCGAGCAGAGCTTCAACAGCTTGGTCACAGCGACCGGCGAATCGAGCAACGGCCAGGCCACTCTCGCGAACTTCCTGCACGCATTCGCGAGCGATCTGTCGAGCCGCCCGGCCGGCACTCTCCTCAGCGCCCGCGCGTAAGCGCCCGCGCGTAGGGCCTCACGCACCCCATTGATCCGCGCCGCGGCCTCGGCGAGACTCGCGGCGTGCGCGTGCTGCTCGTCGAAGACGACCGGATGATCGCGGAAGCCGTTCGTACGGCCCTGCAGGAGGACGGCCATACGGTCGACTGGATGCGCGACGGGGCAAGCGCAGCCACCGCGCTCGCCTCATCGAGCTTCGACATCGTGCTGCTCGATCTCGGGCTGCCGAGGCGCGGCGGCCTCGAGGTGCTCCGGGAGGCTCGTGCGCGCGGCATCTCGACGCCCGTCATCATCATCACCGCTCGGGACGATGTGCAGAGCCGCATCGCCGGTCTCGATTCCGGCGCCGACGACTACGTCGTGAAGCCCTTCGATCTCGATGAGCTCGCCGCGCGCATGCGCTCGGTACTGCGCCGGGGTGCCGGTCGCGGGGAGCCGCTGATCGAACACGCCGGCATCCGATTGAATCCCGCCACGCGGGAGGTCTCGTACCGCGGCGCGCCGGTGCAGCTCTCCGCCCGCGAGTACGCCGTGCTCGAGGCGCTTCTGCTCAGGCCCGGTGCGATTCTATCGCGGGCACAGATCGAGGATCGGCTCTACGGGTGGGGTGGCGAGATCGAGAGCAACGCGGTGGAGGTGTATATCCACTCTCTGCGACGCAAGCTCGAGAGCGAGACGATTCGCACCGTGCGGGGCGTCGGCTACTGCGTGCCGAAGGGTTGACATTCTCTGCGGGCTCCATTGAACGAGCACTGCAGCTCGAGGTTGCATCGATTAAGGCCGAATTAAGCCTCGCGACCGATGGTGGGCGTCCATGGTGAGAGCGCTGCGCTCGATTCGTGCCCGGCTGCTCGCGGGCCTCCTCGCGCTCGTTGCAGTGACGACGCTCGTCGCGGGAGCCGTGACGTACAGCCGCCTGCTCAACGAGACCTCGACCCTGCTCGACTATCAGCTGCAGCAGATGGCGCTGTCGCTGCGCGACCAGGCGGCATTCGGACCGGGCCTGCAGCTGCCCTCGCGCGCGAGCGGCTCGGAGTACATCGTGCAGATCTGGGACCCGTTCGGAACGCTGCACTATCTTTCCTCGCCGGGATTGTCCTCGCAGGCCGGCCTGCCGATCATCCCACCCCCCGTGATCCTCGGTTACACCGACGTGACCCTCCTCGGGCGGCGCTGGCGCGTGTACAGCAAGGATACGATCTGGGGCGTGATCCAGGTCGCGCAGCCATGGAGCGTGCGGGATGCGCTCGCGCGGCAGGCCGCGTTCCGGGTGCTCGCGCCCATTCTGCTGCTCCTGCTCGCGATGGCCGCCGCCGTCGTTTGGATCGTCGGCGGAGCGATGGCGCCGTTGAAACGCCTCACTGCGGAGGTGCAGCGGCGCGATGCCGGCAGTCTCGAGCCGATCGCCGCCCCGGAGCTCCCGGCGGAGACGGCACCGCTCATCGGCGAGCTCAACCGCCTGCTGGCGCGGCTCGGACAAGCGTTTGAAAAGCAGCGGGCGTTCGTCGCCGATGCGGCCCACGAGCTGCGCTCGCCGCTCACGGCCCTGTCCCTGCAGCTGCAGCTGCTCGATCGGGCGCGCGATGAGACGGCTCGCACCGCGGCCCGAGCTCGCCTCGGTGCCGCGATAGAGCGCGCCATCCATCTGGCGAGCCAGCTGCTCACGCTCGCGCGCCAGGAGCCCGAAGGCGCTCCCGCGCAATTGCAGCTCCTCGAGCTCGATGCCTGTGCGCGCCAGGCGATCGCCGACGTGCATCCGCTCGCCGAGCAGCGCGATATCGAGCTGAGTCTCGCAGGCGGCGAGGGCGTGAAGAACGCGCCGCTCAACGTGCGCGGCGATCCCGATGCGATTCGCATCCTCATCCGCAACCTCGTGGATAACGCGGTGCGCTACAGCCCCGCAGGCGGGGAGGTGAAAGTCCGCCTGGACTCCCCGAGCGGACCGCCGCGCGAAGCGCCGAGCGGGCCGCTCCCCCTGAGCGGCGCGCGACTCACCGTGGAGGATCGGGGCCCGGGCATTCCGCTAGCCGAGCGGGCGCGGGTGTTCGACCGGTTCCACCGCAGCGCCGATGCGGCAGAAGGCGGCACGGGGCTCGGGCTTGCCATCGTGAGCGCCATCGCGAGCCGGCATCAGGCACGCATCACACTCGAGGACGCGGTACCGCACGGGCTGCGCGTGGTCGTGAGCTTCCCGCCGGCGCCGGGCGCATCGAGCGCCGAAGCACCTGTGCCCCCGCCTTAAGCCCTATTTAAGGCGGCCCGCGCATCCTCTGCGGCATGGACCATATGCACGAGGTGCTGCCATGCAACGCAAGAATATGACCGTCGCGCTCGCCGTGGGCGCCCTGCTCGCCTGCGGCGCCGCCGCAGAAGGGTGGATGATCCCGTCTTTCAATCACTCGAACGACGCGGTTGCGGCGGAGTCGAGCCGCGCGAGGTCCACCGCCCCCGCGCCCGTTCCGCTCATTTCCGCTCCCGACTGGCGTGAGGTCGTCTCGGAAAACAAGGCGGCCGTGGTGAGCATCACGAGCCAGAGCGTCGAGCACGAGGGGGACCCCGGAGACATGTTCGGGGATAACTCTCCCGGAGGCGATGATCCGTTCTCCCAATTCTTCAGGATGCTGCCGATGCCCCGCAACGTCCCGGTGCGCAGCCTCGGCTCGGGATTCATCATTCGCTCCGACGGAGTGATCCTCACGAACGCGCACGTCGTCCGCCAGGCCACGCACGTGACGGTCAAACTCGCGGACAACCACGAGTACCGCGCGAAGGTCGTCGGTCTCGACATCCCGACCGACATCGCCGTACTGAAGATCGACGCCTCGCACCTGCCCACGGTCCGGCTCGGCGACTCGACGAAGCTCGCGGTGGGAGACTACGTGCTCGCGCTCGGCGCGCCATACGGCCTCATCGAGAGCGCGACGGCGGGCATCGTGAGCGCGAAGGGTCGCGAGATCAGCAGCTCCTACGTACCCTTCATCCAGACCGACGTCGCGGTGAACCCGGGCAACTCGGGCGGACCGCTGTTCAATGAGCACGGCGAGGTGGTCGGCATCAACTCCCAGATCTACAGCAATACCGGCGGCTACGAAGGCGTCTCGTTCGCGATCCCGATCGATGTCGCCTCGACCGAGGCGAACCAGATCCTGACACACGGAAAGGTCGAGCACGCGCGGTTGGGTGTCGATGTGCAGCAAGTCGATCAGGCTCTCGCCGGCTCATTCAAGCTCAGCGAGCCGCAAGGCGCGCTCGTCTCGAAGGTCGTGCCCGACAGCCCGGCCGCGCGCGCCGGCATCCACGCGGGAGACGTGATCCTCAAATTCGACGGCAAGGCGATCACCGACAACGGCACGCTCGCGGCGCTCGTCGGCAGCTCGCAGCCGGGCGCGCCCTCGACGCTCGAGGTGTGGCGCAACGGCAAGCCGATCACCCTGCACGTGACGCTCGGCAATGCCGCGCAGGGAAGCGAGAATCTCCAAGCGAACAACGGGGGCGCAGAGCACGGCCGCCTCGGCCTGCAAGTGCGTCCGCTGACGCCATCGGAGAGATCGCAGGCCGGCGTTCCCTCGGGCCTGCTCGTCGAGCAGGTGACGGGCCCCGCCGCGGATGCAGGCATTCAGCCCGGCGACATCATCCTCTCCGCTGACGGCACGCCGGTCGACAGCGCGCTGCAGCTGCGCCGCGCCGTGCGAGCAGATCACCAGAACGCGATCGCGCTGCTCGTGCAGCACGGCGATCAGCGCGAGTTCGTCCCGGTGCAGCTCGGCTGAACGTCTCGTTCGCCCCGGCGCCCCTCAGCGGGGGCGCCGGGGCGCGAACGCGACCAGCACGTTGCCCGGAAGTCCGACGAGTCCGCCGTTGCCGCAGTTCGCGTAGAGCATGCCACCCGCGACGATGGGCCCCGGACCGTCGATGCTGCCGCCGT
Source organism: Steroidobacteraceae bacterium (assembly GCA_050738595.1). Lineage (GTDB taxonomy): Bacteria > Pseudomonadota > Gammaproteobacteria > Steroidobacterales > Steroidobacteraceae > JASHUC01. The sequence continues at coordinate 19,564 of JBOHZR010000034.1, forward strand.
GAGCGTGCACGCCGTTCACCGTATCGAAGTCGCGGTTGCAGTCGAACGTCCAGAGGAGCGCGCCGTCGCGCGTCGAATATGCGCGCAGGCCCCCATCGAGCGCGCCGCTCAAAACCGCGCCGGGAATCGCGGTGACCGCTGCACCCTGTCCCACGCTGCACCCGAGGTGCGCGCCGCACAGCGGCGCAGGCGGCGGATCGCGCCAGAGGCGCGAGCCGTCGGCGAGCTTCAGGGCCCACAGGCCGCCGGGCTTCGACGACAGAATGTCACCCACACCGATATATGCGACGCCGTCCTCGACGGCTGCGCCCCACTGACCGCCGAGTCCGCTGCCTTGGCCGATGCGGACGCGCCAAACGATGCGTCCCGCGTGCGCGGGGTCGAGCGCGTAGGCCATTCCCGATTTCTGCGGGAGCACGAGCAGCTCGCGCGAGCCGATGCGCGCGAGCGCCGGAGAGGCCGAGAAATCGTAGTCCGGACCGAGCTGCGGCGGGCAGGCCGGATTGCCGGAATTGCGCTTGTCGCAGCCCATCACCCAGATGTCGTCCGCGAGCGCCTGGCGTATCCACCGCACCGCGCCCGTGCGGATGTCGAGCGCCATCACCGCATCGGTCGTCGGCTGAGCGGGCTCGGCGTACCCATTGCCGGTCGCCACGTAGAGCAGCCCGCGCCGCGGGTCGATCGTCGGCGCCGACCAGATACCGCCGCCTGCGGGTCCGTACATCTGCACGCCGTCCTTGTTGCGCGCGCGCGGACGGCTCTCCGGAACGGTGTAGGTCTTCCACAGCAGCGCACCCGTGCTCGCATCGAGCGCCGAGACGCTGCCGCGGAACGTACAGCAGGCGTACTCACCGCGCGCCGCCCGCCCCTCCTCCCCGATGCCCTGCACCGGAACGAACACGCGGTCGCGATAGACCGTGGGCGAGCCGGTAATCGAAGCGGAGGGGTGAATATCGACCTTGCGTATCCAGACGCCGCGGCCGCTTTCAGCATCGACCGCGTACGCGTTCGCGCGCCGGTCACCGAAATAGACGGCATAGCGGCGAGCACCCGTGCGATCGCGGTAGCGGCCGACGGAGAGCGCGGTACCGACGCCGGCCTGCGCCTTGAATGTCCAATAGGTGCAGCCCGTGCGCGCATCGAGCGCATGAACCCTGCCGTTCTCGCTCGCGACGAAGATTCGACCGCCCACGACCGCGGGCTCGCTGCGTACCGAGGCGACATTCGCGAAACCAAACACCCATTCGACTTTCAAACGCGGCAGATCAGCGCCCGTGAGGCCTCCGAGCCCGCGCGGCTGAAAGCGTACGTTCGCCGTGCCGTTGCCCCAGCCGTTCCAGCGCGGTCCCCGTCCGGGATCGAACTGCGAAGCCGGGCTCGCGCAGGGCTTGCCGTCCTCGACGGACGGATCGAGAGGCTTCGCTCCGAGTGGGCGTCCGCTCGCGAATTCCGCCACAGCCCGGCGCTGCACCGGGGTGAGCACCGCGCCCTGCGCCTGCATCTTCCCGTTGGTGAGCGCGTTGAGGATCGCCTCGGGCGGATAGCTGTGCAGCATCTCGCGCGGCAGCGCGTGTCCGAGCCCCGTGCCGGCGTACGGATTGACAGCGGCCACACCGCCCGTCTGCGCAAGTCCCAGATGGCATGCCGCGCAGACGCGGCGGAAGACGGCCTCCCCGTCCGGCTTGCGAGCCGCCGCGTGCGTGCAGAGCGGGACGGCGCCGGCGCCGAGCATCAGGATAGCGACCGAAAGGCAGAGTCTCGCGCGCATCACGAATCCCCCCGAGCGTGATGCCGGCAAAACTAGCACATCCGCCGGCCGCGCCGCGGGCCGGTCTCAGCGGCCGCTCGACGCGACGCTCAGCGCGCCGCCTGCCGCGGGCCGATCGGAACCGTCGCGCCGGCCTCCCGGAGCTTGCGCAGAATCCGGTCCTGCACCCACTTCGGGCTCCACCAGTCAATCGGCGAGATCGCATGGCCGTCGAGCAGCATCGTGAAATGCAGGTGATCGCCGCCGGCAAGGCCCGTCGAGCCGGTGTGGCCGAGCAAGCCGCCCTTCTCGACCCTGTCGCCCACCCGCACGCCGATGGAGGAGAGATGGGCATATAGAGACTGCAGCCCCATGCCGTGATCCAGGATCACGCAGTTGCCGTAAATGTCGAGCCAGCCGGCGTGCACCACACGGCCGCGGTTCGCCGCGTACACCGGCGCGCCGGCCACCGAGGCGAGGTCGAAGCCGAGATGCACCTGATGGTCGATCACCTCGCCCTTGTAGAGGTAGGTGCGCTGATCCGCGAAGCCGGCCTCGACGGCCGAGTCGACGAGTTGTTTGAAGGCACCCTGCCAGAGGATCTCCGGGGCCGTCGTGCGGCCGATGGCGGCGATCTTCTCGGAGTCCTCGCGGCGCAAATCGCCGTTGATGCGCAGGAATGCGGCGAGGAGATTCGAGGGATCCGCGACCTTGAGCTGGGGCGCGTTCGCGAGGATCGGCGGCACGACCTTCTGCAGGAAGCGATCGTCTATCTTGATGCGGCTCTCGCGAAAGCGCTTCGGGAACACGCGATAGTCGAAGGTCGCATGGGCCTCGTTGCCCACGTCGTCGCGGGCGTACAGACTGATCGGGCTGCTCGGACTCTGGTTCCAGAGCAGCGCGAAGAAGGCGACGCGCAGCCCCGGATCGGCGTTCGGGATGCCCGCACCGGAGGCGGGAAAGCCGGGATACTCGTCCTTGCCGACCTCGACGCCCGAGGCGACATTCGACGGTGAGACGCGGTAGACCACCATCTCCGAGCCGCCCTGATTGATGTAGTGCAGAGTCGAGACGACCGAAATGATGGGGGGCGTCAGTCGCACGGTGAGCTCGCGCGTGGCCGTCGAGCTCACGCGGCGGTAGCCCAAGAGCACGGGGCGTGACGCGGTGACGATGATGCGCGCCGCGCCCGACTCGAGCTGCGGGAACTGAAGCTTGCCGATCGGCCGCGTGAGGCGTACGTGATTCGCGCCCTCGTGCACGAGCGCGCCGGCAGTGCTCGCATCGAGCCGGAAGATCGACGCACTCGCCCTGCCCTGCTCGAGCGACACATCGAGGCTCTTCAACACGCCGCCGGGCGACTCGATGTCGAGCGTCAGCGAGCCTGCGCGGCCGACGGCCGACTGCGGTGCGACGATGTCGATGCGCGGACCGGCCTCGCGTCCGGCGCCGTACCAGGTGAGACCCGCAGCAATCGCCAGCAGAACGATGAAGCCGAGCAGCTTTTTCATGAGCTCGATTGTAGCATCGGGATTCTGTTCAAAAATGCGGAAGGGGTCTCGTGCTCGCCATCGTCAGTGCCATGCCGGAGGAGATCGCACTCGTCGTCGATGCGCTCGCGCGCGTTGAGACGCGCGAGCTCGGCCGCAGAGTCTTTCACGCAGGAACGTTCCACGGTGTCGAGGCGGTCGCAGTGTTCTCGCGTATGGGCAAGGTCGCGGCCGCCGCGACGATCACGCAGCTCATCGCGTCATATCCCGTGAGCCGGCTCCTCTTCAGCGGCGTCGCGGGCGGCGTGCGCCGCGGGCTCGCGATCGGCGACATCATCGTCGCCTCGGCGCTCATCCAGCACGACATGGACGCGAGCCCGATCTTTCCACGCTACGAAGTGCCGCTGCTCGGGCAGGCGCGCTTCGAAACCGATGCGGATACCCGGGAGCGGCTCCTCGCCGCAGCGCACGGATTCCTCGCGCACGATCTGCGCACGTACGTGGCGGGCCGCGAGCTCGAGTTCTTCGATGTCAGCTCACCGCAAGCTTCGCTCGGAGTCGTCGCGAGCGGCGACAAGTTCTTCGCGAGCGCCTTGGAAGTCGAGGAGTTGAGAGGCCGCCTCCCCGAGACGGCCTGCGTCGAGATGGAAGGCGCGGCCGCGGCGCAAGTGTGCGCCGAATATGGCATCCCGTTCGGTGTCGTGCGCACGATTTCCGACTCGGCGGATGAGAATTCAGTGCACGATTTCCCGCGATTCGCGCGCGAGATCGCGCGGCATTATTCCGCGGGGACTCTGGAGCGCTTCGCGCGAGCGCTGTGAGCGCCGAGGATGAGCTCGCGCAGCGAGGCCTCGCTCAGCGGTTTTGCGCAGTGGCGATCGAATCCGGCTTCGTGCGCTCGGCGGCGGTCCGCATTCTGACCCCAGCCGGTAACCGCGGCGAGGGTAAGGCGCTGCCCGCCCGGCGGGGATCTGAGTCGCCGCGCCACCTCGTAGCCGTCGAGCTGCGGCATGCCGACGTCGAGCAGCACGAGGTCCGGATGGAAACGCGCGACCGCCTCGAGCGCGGCAAAGCCGTCATAGACGACCGCCGTCTCCTGCCCCATCGAGGTGAGCAGACTGTCGAGCGCCTGAGCGGCATCGGCATTGTCGTCCACGATCAGGACACGGCGGCGGGGAAGCTCCGCGGCCGCCTCGGCGAGGCTGGCATCGGGGCGCGCCGCCTCGCCGGAAGCTGCCGCGCCTGAGGCAGTCGGGGCAGCGCACGCCGCGGCAGCCGGCCCGATCGTCTCGCCGCCGCCAGCCTCCGGCGCCGCAGGCAGGTGGACCAGGAACTCGCTGCCCCGTCCGCGACCCTCGCTGCGCGCCTCGACGCGGCCGCCGTGCAGCTCGACGATGCGCCGCACGAGCGCCAAGCCGACCCCGAGCCCGCCGCCCGAGCGCTCGAGTGTCTCGCGATCCTGTACGAAGAGCTCGAAGACGCGGCTCAGCATTTCCGGGCGAATGCCGACCCCGCTGTCCCTGACGCTGATTGCGATTTCGCTCCGCCGTCGCTCGACGGTGAGCCAAATGTGGCCATGCGGAGCCATGTACTTGGCGGCGTTGTTGAGCAGGTTCACGAAAGCCTGGCCGAGGCGCAGCTCATCGGCCACGATCCGGACCGGCTCGCCGGGCATCGAGACGTGCAGCTCGTGCTTGCCGCGCTCGACCGCCGGGCAGGTCGTCTCGATTGCGCGCTCGATGGTCTCGCGCAGATCGAGCGAGTGCTCATCGAGCAGGAGCTCTCCGCGTGCGACCCGGCTCGCGTCGAGCAGCTCGCTCACGATGCGTTCGAGGTTGCGGCTCTGCCGATCGATCGTCACACGCATCGACTCGAGCACCGTATCGCCGAGCCCCCTCTTCTGCATCAGCATCACCGCGTTGCGGATCGGCGCGAGCGGATTGCGCAGCTCGTGTGCGAGCATCGCGATGAACTCGTTCATGCGAGCGGCCGCATTCTCGAGCGCTTCGGTATGGCGCTGCTGCGTGAGGTCCCGCGTCACGTGCGCAAAGCCCACGAGCTCGCCCTGGCCGTCGACGATGACGCTCAAGACGACCTTCGCCCAGAACACCGTACCGTCCTTGCGCACTCGCCATCCCTCGAGCTCCGCGAGTCCGGCGCGGCGTGCCGCGGCCAGCTCGTGCCATGGCCGGTCGACGGAGACGTCCTCGGCCCGATAGAAATTCGAGAAGTGCCGGCCGACGATCTCCTCGGTGCGGTAGCCCTCGATGCGCTCGGCGCCGGCATTCCAGCTGCTGACGAACCCTCGATTGTCGAGCATGAAGAGCGCGTGGTCGTGCCCGCTCTCGACGAGCAGCCGGAAGCGCTGCTCGCTCTCGCGCAGCTGCTCCTCGCGCCGGCGGCGCTCCGAGAGGTCGCGCGTGATCTTGGTGAAGCCCTTGAGCTCACCGCTCTCATCGCGCAGCGCGGTGATGATGGCATTGGCCCAGAACCGCGTACCGTCCTTGCGCAGTCGCCAGCCCTCGTCCTCGAAGCGGCCCTCGATCGCGGCGATGCGCAGCGCGTGATCGGGCCCGCCGCGCCCGATGGCCTCGGGCGGATAGAAGCGCGAGAAATGGCTGCCGATGATCTCGTGCGCCTCGTAGCCTTTGATCTGTCGCGCGCCGGCGTTCCAGCTGCGCACGCACCCGCCGGGATCGAGCGTGAAGATCGCATAGTCGCGCACGCCCTCGACGAGCATGCGGAAGCGCTCCTCACTCTCCTTCAGGGCGCGCTCGCGCGAGAGCCTCTCCGAGAGGTCGCGCGAGATCGCGAGGTAGCCGCCGAACTCGCCACCCTCCGTCTGCAAGGCCGTGACGGCAAAGCTCGTCCAGCTGCGGCTGCCGTCGCGGCGCACCTGCCAGCCCTCGTCCTCGCAGCGCTCCTGCGCGCGAGCCGAGCCGAGCGTGCGGACCGCGCGCTCGCTCTCCTCGGCGGGGAAGAGCATCGCGAAGGGTTCGCCGAGCACCTCGGCCGCTGCATACCCGGTCAGCGTCTGCGCGCCCGAGCTCCAGCTCCTGATACGGCCATCCGCATCGAGGAGGAAGACGGCATGGTCCTGCACGTCGCGGACGATGGCTCGCAGCATCGTCTGAGATGTTTGACTGTCTCCGTCGCCGTTCGGTCCGTTGCGCGACTGCGGCGTCTTGGGATCGAGGGGGATGATCATTGGGAAAAGATGTTAGCGGCGTCGGGTGCAACCGTCCATCCGCGATGCATCGCGATCGGTCGAGACACGGCTCGCGTTGCGCACGCGAATCGGGCGCGCTCGAGCCGCCTTTGAATGCGGCCTCGCCGGCCGCAGCGGGCGGCTGCCTATTTCACGACCTGCGCACCCTTGATGCCGCCGCAATCGGCGCCCAGCCACCGGCCCTCGATGGTCATGTGCATCGTCAGTGGTTTCCCGCCTTGCATCATGGCCGCATCGACGGTGCCCAACACATGCCGGCGCCCATTCATCCGAAAGTGCTCCGTCGTCGTACGCACGTTGCTGTCCTCGGTGCACGCGCGACGAACCTCGAGCTCGCTGCTCGTATTGCGGATGATGGTCGTCTTGCAGGAGGACCCCTCATTGCCCAGATCGAAGCCCTTGCCCAGCTGTTCGGGTGTCACACACTGCCGCGTGACGTGCTCCTGCTTCGCGCGCTCCGTGGCGGTCTGCAACGCCGCCTCGACCCTGGCGCGCTGCTCCGGCGTCATCTTCTGCAGCTGCTCCTCGGGTATTTTCAACGTGCCGCTCATCTCGGGATGTGTGGTCACTTCCCACAGACCCGTGTCGGCGTTGAGCTTCACTTTCGCCTCATCGGCACTTATCGGTAGCATCACCAGGATGCCGAGCGCGCACGCGAGCGCAACGGTGCTCTTGGACATAAACTCTCCTCGTCAGGGCGATGCCCCTGCTAGCCTTTGTGACCTGCCGAGCGGGGCAGCTCGAATACCCACACCTCGGCCCCGTGCGCGGGCGGGTTTGCGATCTCCGGCACGAGAACGGAGTAGGTCTGCGTGAGCGGGCCGCCGCTGCCGACCGTCACGGCGAGATATTGCCGGCCGTGCACGGTGAAAGTGATCGGGCACGAGTTGGGCACGTCGTTCAGGCGAACCTGCCACAACGTTTTGCCAGTCGCCGTGTCATAGCCTTTCAAATAGCGGTCGAGCGAGCCCGCAAACACCACCCCGCCCGCCGTGGCGAGCGCGCACGTCGTCTCGGGCGCCCGCTGCCGCTCGACCCACCGTGCCTTGCCGGTCGCGAGATCGAATGCTTCGACCCTGCCGTATTTGCCATCACTCCCCGGTGTCGGGCGGATGAACCAATCGACTCCCGAGGAGAGATTGGGACGTCGACCCTTCGGAGTCGGGATCAGATCCATGCACGCTTCGTTGAGCGTGACGAACTCGACGCGCGATGCCGCATCGTAGGAAGCGGCCGTCCAGCTGTGGCCGGCGCCGGCGTGCGGGCAGATGGTGTGCGGCTTGCCGTCGCCGACGACGACCGCGGGATTGATCGTCATCTCACCCGTATGCGGATCGATCGAGGAGACGACATTCTGAAGCCCCACGTCCCTGAAGAAGGCGAACCGGCCCGTTGCGGCGTCCATGCCCTCGTAGATGCCGAGCTTGCCGGACGTGACGACCAAGTTGCGCGCGCTCCCATCCACGGGGAAGCGAATGAGCTGCTGCTCGAACGCCCAGTCGAGGTCCCACTGGTCGTCGTGCATGTGCTGGAAGTACCAGGCGAGCCGGCCCGTGTCCGGATCGAGCGCGAGCGTCGAATCGGTGTACAGACCGTCGTTGGTGATGCCCGCCTCGCCGATCGGATGCAGCAGAGGCCCGGTGTCGTACGTCTGTCCGACGCCGAAATACGCGAGGTGCAGCTGCGGGTCGTAGCTGCCGGCTGTCCAAACGGAGGCGCCGTTACGCTTCTCGAGCGGCAGGCCGTTCCAGCTGTTTCCCCCGGGCGTGCCGGGCCGAGCGATGGTGTGGAAGCGCCAGACCTCGCGTCCCGTCGCGAAGTCGAGCGCGACGATCTGCCCGCCGCCCGGAGACTGCCCCGCGACGCCCTGCATGACCTTGCCGCTCGCGACGAGCGGGCCGCCCGTGAGCCGCCAGTTCTGCCGGTAGTCGACGACCGGTGAGTCCCAGACGACCGCGCCCGTGTGCACATCGAGCGCGACGATATGATCGTCGGAGGTCGGCACGAGCAGGCGGTCCCGATAGAGCGCGATGTTGCGCTTGACGGAGGGCAGCGCATCCGGCGGCAGTCTGCGTGAATACTGCCAAAGCAGATCGCCCGTTGCGGCATTCAGCGCCTGCACCACATCCCCATAGCCATCCACGAAGAGCACGCCCTCGTGCTCGAGCGGCGTCGTCTCGTCCGGCCCGTTCGCGAGCGACCACGTCCACGCGACGCGCAGCTCGCGGACGTTCTGCCGGTCGATCTGCTTGAGCGGGCTGAAGCCGTGGTCATCGTACGTGCGCCGCCAGCTGAGCCACTCGCTCGCCGGCGGGCGCTGCAGCATTGCCGCCGTGATGGGCGTGATCCGATCGAGCGGATTCGCCCTGACGACGCGCGGAATCGGCGGAGAGAGCGGAGAGAGCGGCATCATCGCTCGCGAGGGCGCGATGGGATTTCGCGGCAGGCGCATCGCGGCGAGCACACCCCCGGCGAACGGCAGGGGCACGCGCCCGGCAGCACCGCCGTTCACCTCGATGAGATAGGCGACCAGCGCCACGGTCGTCCCGGGCGTGAGGGAGCCGGGCTTCGCCGGCGGCATGCGAGTGCGAACGAAGGTGAAGAGCGCTTCGGCCGCCTTGCCGCCCCAGTCCTGGCTGAATTGATTGCCGTTGAGCGCGCCCGCGGACTCCCCACCGCTCAGGGTACGGCCGTGGCAGCTCGCGCACTGAGTGGCATAGGCCGCCTTGCCCTCGGCCGCCTGTGCCGCGGTGAACGACGCGGTGCCGCGCGCAGACGCACGCCGGTCATCACGGGATGATTCCATCACGGGATCGCCCGGTGCGGAGAGCTGAGCCGCTCTGGCTGGGGAATGTGGCGCCGGAGCCGCCGCGCCGAGCAGCGCCCAGGATGCCGCAAGGCCGGTGACGCACGACCGATTCAGGATTCTGAGCCACC
>JBOHZR010000035.1:0-10894 GCA_050738595.1 Steroidobacteraceae bacterium
CTGCTCGAGGCGGGCAATGACGTTCACGTCGTGGACAGCATCGCCGAACATACCGGCGCGGTCGACGTGAGCGCGGGGTGGCCGCTGTTCGAGCCACGGGATTTCCGTACCTTCCATTTCCACAAGGAAGACTGCCGCAGCTGGTTCCAGCGCGTTCGCGACACCGATTTCGATTACGCGTTCCATCTGGCGGCGATGGTCGGCGGCCGAGTGATGATCGAGAGCAACCCGCTCGCGGTCGCGGACGATCTGTCCATCGACGCCGCCTACTGGCAGTGGGCGAAGGCGGCGAAGCCGCGCAAGACGGTGTGCTTCAGCTCGAGCGCCGCATATCCGATCACCTTGCAGCGCAAGGACGGTTACGTTCTGCTGCGGGAGGACATGATCTCCTTCGAGGACGACATCGGCATGCCGGACATGACGTACGGCTGGGCCAAGCTCACCTGCGAGTACTTGGCGCGACTCGCGTACGAGAAGCACGGCCTCAACTCGGTGTGCTATCGGCCGTTCTCGGGCTACGGGGAAGATCAGGACGACGCCTATCCCTTTCCGAGCATCTGCAAACGCGCGATCGAGCATCGAGGCTCTGCCGAGCTCACCGTCTGGGGCAGCGGCACGCAGATGCGCGATTTCATCCACATCGAGGACTGCGTCGACGGGATTCTGACGACGATGGATCAGATCGACGATGGGGACGCGATCAATCTCTCGACCGGAATCCTGACGAGCTTCATCGAATTCGCGCGCATCGCCGCCGAGACGCTCGGCTACCATCCGCACGTCCGCGGCCTGTCGGAGAAGCCCGCCGGCGTCTACGCCCGGGGCGGGGATACTGAGAAGCAGAAGTCTCTCGGATTCGAGCCCACGATCGACTTCAGGACGGGCATCGCCCGGGCGCTCGAGTACTACTCGAGCCGCTCCCACGCAAAGCAATGGATCACTCGTAAGTCGGCGTGAGGCCGGCGTGCGCTCGGCGGCTCCTCCAAAGCTGCCACCCGCGGACCGCGACGATCGCGATCGCGAATTCCGCGGCCGCGCGATGCCGTGACTCCATGCCGCCGCCCACCGAGGAGGCGACGAACAGATACAGCGGAAAGATGCCGAGCAGTGCGAGCAGCGCGGTCCGGCTCGCCGCCTTCTTGCCGGGCCCTCGCCACATCGCGAGGACGGCGTCGAGCAATCCGCGGACATAGAAAGCCATCAGCGCGGTGAAGGCGAGCATCGCCGCGATCGAGATGCTGAGGACGAGCGGATAGCTCGCAAGATACTCGCGGGCTGCACGAACGACGCCCTGCTTGCCCACCTGCTGTGCCCACCCGCCCCCCGCGCTCGTGATGGCGTGCCTGCCCTGAGCGGACACGAGCGGAAGGTAGTCGATGGTGATTTTCTCGATGCCGGATTTCAGGAAGAATTGAAACGCTTCGCGCCCGGAATACGCGATACAGGCACCCGCATGGCCGCCGCAGAAGCGCAGGTACTCGCCGAGCGTGACACCCCACACTGGCGAGCCGGCGGGAGAGCTGGCGGGAGGGCTGGCGGGCTCGAGATAGCGCTCTCGAGCGGCTGCGCGTGATGCGGGCGGGAGCGTCGCGATGATCCGGTTGACGCGGTCGGCGAGATTCGCGCCGAGATTCGGTCCCGTCCCCTCGCCAAAGGTCCACGTGCCGCTGTAGCCGTGGACGATCACCAGCCACGCCACCATCGGCGCAAGCAGCGCAGCGTAGTACGCCACCGCGCCGCCTCGCGAGAAGCGCGATCTGATGGCGAGCGGAGCGAGCAGCGCAAACGGCAGGGGCGTCGGCCGCGTCAGCGTCGCGAGCGCCCAGCTGAAACCGGAGCGCGGCGCGGCGGTGGACCGGTCGGCGCAGAACCAGCGCGCCGCATAGTAGAAGGCAAATACGATGAGCGGCGAGAACCAGGCTTCGGCCGACAGCTGGTGAGGGTACACCAGGGTCTGCGGGAGCAGCGCATAGACTCCCGCCGCGAGCAGTGCCCGCCTCGGTCCATCCAGGACCTTCTCGGCGATTCGGTACACGCACACGACGGCCAGCACGCAGAGCGCCACTTGGACGGACAGCAGCAGCATGCGGCCGCCGATGCCGTAGAGGAGTGCCTGCACGGCGTAGTCGCCGGGGATATTGTGCTGGAAGACGTAGGCCAGTCTGGATGATGCACTCGGAAGCGCCAGGAGCTCCGTCATGTGCTTCATCCGCTCGGCTGCGCGATCGGCCCGCATCCACGCGTCCGGCGTGAGAAGGTCATACAGCAGCAAGCCGACGTGCAGCGCGGCATAGAGCACGAGCGAGCCGACCGCCAGGACGCGAACGTCCATGCGCGGCAGCGCGATCTCGATTGGGAGGCGCGTGTCGTCGAGCCTGGCCGCCTCCTGCGGCACAGCGTCGGCCGCCTGTCCTCGACTCATCAGTACGCTTTCTCGTCGCGCAGCAGCCGGACGGCCGTCAGCACGAGGATCTTGAAGTCAAGGAGCGGGGTCCAGCGCCTCAGGTACTCGAGGTCGTACTCGACGCGCGCGCGCATGTCCTCGACCCGCACCGTCTCGCCGCGGAAGCCGTTGATCTGCGCGAGACCCGTGATGCCCGGGTGCACCTTGTGGCGCATCATGTAGCCCTTGATGAGCTTTCGGTATTCCTCGTTGTGCGCGATGGCATGCGGCCGCGGACCCACGAGGCTCATGCGTCCCTGCAGGACGTTGATGAGCTGCGGAAGCTCATCGAGTGAGTGCCGGCGCAGGAACCGCCCGACCCGCGTCACGCGCGCATCCTCCTTGTGCGCCTGCAGAATGCTCGCGCCGTCCTCGACGACGCTCATCGTGCGGAACTTGTAGACGATGATCTCCTCGCCATCGAGGCCGTAGCGGCGCTGCTTGAACAGGACAGGCCTCCCCGAGGAGAGTGCGACCGCGAGCGCGATGGCGAGCATGAGCGGTGCCCCGAGCACGAGGAGAACGGCCGCGAGCGCGATATCGGTGATCCGCTTGACCACCCCACGGTAGCCGCAGAACGGGGTCTCGCAGAGTGCGACGACCGGAATGCCGAGCAGCTCTCCGGTGCGCGCCTGGATCAGGTCGAACACGAAGATGTCCGGCACGTAGTAGACCGACACGGTCGTGTCGCGCAGCTTGTCGAGCAGGTCGACCACACGCCGAATGTGCCGCATCGGCAGTGCGACGAAGATCACGTCGATGCCGCGGCGGCGCACCGCCGAAGCGATGTCGCAGAGCGATCCCAGCACGCGAACCTGCCCGGAAACGCCGAGCCGCTCGCAGCTGCGATCATCGAAGAAGCCCTGCACCGCGAGTCCGAGGTCGGCGTTGGACTGGATGCGCCGCGCGAGCGCGAGGCTCACCTCGTTGCAGCCGACGAACGCGACGCGACGCGCGACGGACGGGTCGTAAAGCACCCGCCGCATCAGCTCCTGCAGCGCCAAGCTCACGGCTACGAGAACCAGCGGCGTCACCCCGACCCAGGTGAGCACGATGCGCCGCGAGTAGGTGCCGGAGTACTTCGTCACGTAGCCGATGCCGAGCAGGACCGCGACAATGACGAGCCAGCGCAGGATCACGCGTGCCGCAAGCGGAAGCGAAGCACCAGCGAGCTGCGTGCTGTCCTGCGGGCGGCCGCGCGGCAACAGAACCGTGAGCGCGGCGGCGCTCGCGGCCAGCACCTGGAAGAACCCCGAAAACACGGTGTCGTACGTGGAGCAAATGGCGTAGAGCGTCCCGGCCACGACGAGCGGCGGCATCACGACCTGCAGCAGCACGACCAGGGAAACCGAGCCACTGCGGTTGAGAAGAATCGGCTCCGTCATCCGCGAACTTCTTTGTCGGTCTTCAACGCGGCTCTGCTGTACGTTCGACGGGACGGCACGGAGCAAAATGCGCTCCCGTCGAAGGGGGCCTACGGATGCGGTCGGGCTCAAACACGGTTGCGTCGGCTCCACGCAGGAGCTGCTGTCTGCAAACGGCGACGAGCGGCATTTCACTATTTTCGTAGGACATCGCGCGATTCAGGCCGAGTCCGAGCTCCCGGGTTGTCGGCGCGTGGCAACAGAATCGGCCGCCACACGGCTCCGCTCGAGCTCACCTCGCGACGAAGCGTTTGAATTGAAAGCACTTACGGTCTCTGGCACATGCATTGCACGCAACCTCGTGCACTGCCTGTGCGGGCTCATCCCGCGTAAAGCTCGAGCTTCACGCGGGATGAGCCGAAAAGGGCAAACCCATCCGAAAGGTGGGGGCGCAAAACTACCGGTCTAACGGCTCTGGGCCTACGACAGCGGGGTTGCCGGGATCGCTCAAAGGAACTGCTCGTCAGGATCGACGACAGCTCGCGATCTCGTGAAGCGACGGCCATCTCCTGGCCGTGAGCTGCCGGCAATCCCCCCTGCGTGAATCCCGTTCCCGTTCGATGCGGAGCGCTGCGTCGAACGAATTGCATTTGAAACGGGGTTTTCGCGGGGGGTTCGCATGCAAAGGACCGGAGTTCGGTCGTGGACGCTTGTTGTCGCAGGATCTTTACTCATCGGGAGTGTGTTGACGGGATGCGGAGGCGCAAGCAGCGGCTCCTCCTCCACTTCGGCGCAGGGCAGCGCGAACGGTTCAGTCACGACGGCTGCAGCGGATCCGGGCGCTGCGGATAGCTCCGGCACGTCCACTCAGACGTCGGCGTCTACGACGGCCACGACCCCCGATACGGGCAGCCAGCCATCGACAGGCGCCACGCAGACCGGCGTCGCGCAGGGCACGGCGGGCACCGTGACGCTCAACTGGCAGCCGCCGACGCAAAATAGCGACGGCTCGCCGATCACGGGCCTCGCGGGCTACAACATCTATTACGGCACGGCCTCGCAGAGCTACTCCCAGTCGATCAAGCTCACCAATCCGGGGCTGACGACCTACGTCGTGGAGAATCTACCCGCGGGCACGTACTACTTTTCCATCGCGGCATACGACGCGACCGGCGCGCAGAGCAGCTTCTCGCCCGAGGTCGCCGCAGCGGTGACGGACTGAGGCGATGAGCTGAAGGAGAGGTGAGTCCCAGCCGCGGTGCATGCGCGCCGTGGCGATCGAGCCGGCGCCGCGGCGGTCCAATGCCGCGGCAATGGGATGCGCGCCCCGGGGGGCGAGCGGACCCGGGGCGCGCATGTTGTAGGATTCGGGCGCATGGAGGAGCGGAGAATTGCGACGTTGTGTGTTCTCGCGCTCAGCGTTTCGGGAGCCTTGCACGCCGGCGTGCCCGGTTCTGCGCACACTGAGTCTGCGCACCTCGAGTCGCACGTCGAGTCCGTACGCGCGGCGCCCTATCCACGAAGCAAACTCATCACAGGCATCCGCTGGGACTTCGCGGGCGCGAAGGGGCTCCGCAAGGCGGACGGCAGCGACCTCTGGCCGTGTACCTGGGCCTTCGATGACGCGCTCTATTGCGCGTGGGGCGACGGCGGCGGATTCCAGGGCACCGACGGGATCGGCCGTGTCAGCCTCGGATTCGCGCGCGTCACCGGCACACCGCACGCTGGCGACCCCTCGAGCTTTCAGGGGAACAACCTCTGGGGAGCCCCGCCCTATGCCGAACGGCGCGCCACCTTCGGAGGCAAGGTCGGCAGCCTCATTGCTGTCGATGGCGTCATCTACGGCGCCGGCGGGCTCTGGACGCGCGAGAACTCGAAAGACCCCGTCAACACGTGGGAAGCCGGCACACTCAACCGGCTCATCTGGTCCTACGATCTCGGCAAGAGCTGGCACATCGCGCCCTGGGCGCCGACGGAGGATCTCGGCAGCTACCTGCAATTCGGCCGCGATCGTGCGAATGCCCCAGGCGGGTACGTCTACGACTACTTCAGCCGGGACAACGATCCGACGCACGTTTATCTGAAGCGCGTTACGACGAGCGAGCTCGCGCGCGCACCGGAGCGGCGCCCGCACTGGCAGTACCTCGAGTCCGTGAGCCGCTCCGGGGAATATGTGTCGTGGTCCCCGCGCGCCATTGACGCGACACCTGTCTTTACGGACTCCCAGAACGCGGTCGGACCCGCGGTCGTCTACGGTGCGGGGATCGCGCGCTACTTCCTGACCGTCGGGCACTATCGATCAGGGCGGCCGCAGGACATGGCCGCGGGCGAGCTGGGAGTGTTCGAGGGGCCGCATCCTTGGGGACCGTGGCGCACCGTGTACTACGGCGACGACTGGGGCCGGTTCCCGGCCTGGAGCCACGGGGACTATCTGGGGCTCACCTTCCCCGCGAAGTGGATCAGCGATGACGGACGGACGTTGTGGGGCGTCTTTTCAGGCCTGGGCAGGCTCGATGCGTTCAACGTGGTGCGGGTGCGGGTTATCGTGAGCGCTCGAAGCGTACTTGCCTATCGGCCGGCGGGTGCCTCGCGAGGTCGCTCACCCGCGCTGAAGCGATGCTCGGAGCGATTCAATGCCGTCAACGGCAGCGTTTTCATGAACTGTGGCGGAGCTCGCTCGTGGTAAGCTGATGCTGGGGTCTGAAATATAGCGAACATAAGATGCAGAATGGAATTCATTTCATTTCCGGCCTGCCGCGCTCCGGGTCCACGCTGCTCAGCGCCATTCTGCGCCAGAATCCCAAATTCCACGCAGGGATGACGAGCCCGGTCGGCTCTCTGTTCATGACGCTTCAGGGAGCGATGAGCCGCCGCAACGAGGGTGCGGTGTTCATAGACGAGGAGCGCAAGCGCGAGCTCCTGAAGGGCGTTTTCAGCAATTTTTATTTCAGGGAGCACCCCAACCAGCTCGTGTTCGATACGAACCGCGCCTGGTGCTCGAAACTGCCGACGTTGGTCCGGCTGTTTCCAGAGGCGAAGGTGATCTGCTGCGTGCGCCATGTACCTTGGATCATGGACAGCATCGAGCGGCTGATCCGCGAGAACGCGTTTGAGCTGTCGGGTATCTTCGGATTTGAGCCGACGAATACCGTATATACGCGAGTTTCTCGGCTCGCGAGCAGCGACGGGTTGGTGGGTTTCGCGCTCGATGCGCTGCGCGAGGCGTTCTGGAGCGAACATGCCGATCGACTGATCCTCGTCGGCTACGAAGCCCTGGCCAGGCAGCCCGAGAAGACCCTGCGACAGCTATACGAATTTCTAGGCGAGCCCTGGTTTGCGCATGACTTCGACAATGTCGAATACGCGGCTGACGACTTCGATCTCGCGCTTGGCACTCCGAAACTGCATACCGTGCGTCGAAAGGTGAGCTGGGTCGAGCGCACCAGCGTTCTCCCACCCGAGCTGTTCAACCGCTTTGCAAACGATGCGTTCTGGGCCGTTCCTGAACTCAATACCCGCAACGTCCCGGTCGTCCTCTGGCACGAATAGGTTACGGTTCAGTGGTTGACCGACCTGATGTCGAAGCCCTTTACAGCGGAGCGGCTCCCACCGGCGCAAGCGCTTGATCTCAAAGCACAAGCCCGTATGGTATGGTTCTTGCTCACTAATGTTCGGGGTCTAGTCCTGTAACAGGCCGAATCCAGAATGGCCGCGTGCGCATCCTTGCGCCGGAAAGATGTCTGATGACCAAGCTCTCCAAAGTGCTGATGGTAGCGGCCGCGGTGGCGAGCGTAAGCGCCGCCAAGGCCTCGGATATCGACTTCAACTTCAACGCCGTTGATCTTACGTCCACGCCTCTTACGCTGTCCTCGGGTGGTGTGACTGTGACATTCTCATCGCCCGAAGATCCGGGCGCCTATTTCGCGCTCCAGGAACCTGGCACGTTTTCCTTCACCGACGATGTCCTTCTCTCGAACTTGGACGGCCCCCCTGCGGATGAGCTCGACATCACTTTCAGTCAGGCGCTCTCCTCATTCAGCGCAGCGTTCGGGACGGCCTCATTCGACGCGCCCGGCTCCCTGGACCTCGCGGCACTGAGCGGTGGCCTGAGCGGCACGACCGTCGGCACCAGCTCCGCGACGGGCAGCATCATCGATGGTTCTGCCTTTCCAGAGGGAACGATCACATTCGATAGCGGAACCTTCGACTCCGTGATCCTGACTGATGCTTCCGACCCTGCGTTTGCAATCGGCGATTTCAGCATCACGACCGCACCCACCACTTCGGTTCCGGAACCCTCGACGTTGGTACTGACCGGTATCGGCCTCGCGGGATTGCTGCTCGCTCGGCGTCGCAGGCTCCGCCGCTGACCCCTTCCGTTCTGGAGGGCTGTCACCGTACCGGCATGACGGCCACCCAGCGCTCTGGGGCACACGCGCAAGTGGCTGAACACCGGATTAGTTACTTTCCGGCGCAAAAATGACCTTTTGAAACCGGCCCGCGCCGGCACGCGAGCATGACAGATCAGCCGCGGCCTTATTACGGCCCGGCTGGTATTCAGGGGGGTTGTCTCGGCTGAAGGGGCGAGTGCGTGACCGATTGCCCTTGAAGATGCGCTCACGCGCCTGATGCATGACTTGGCGCGCCAGGGGGATCATCCGCTCGAGGTAGGCTCTGTGGGCCTCGAGGTGATCTGCTCGAGAAGGCCGTGGGCGCGCTTGCGGCCCGTGGGGAGTTCCTCGGCGAAGCGCTTGGCTGCCCGACCACCCGGGCCGTGTGATACAGGAGCTTGCGGTAGCCGACCTTCAAGCGCTCCTGGCCCTGGGGAACTCAGCTGCGGCTCGAGCGGGCGATCTGCCTGACCTAATAACCCACGGCGCGCGCGCGATCGAAGCCGAGTGCCCGCGCGGCCGGCGATCTCGGCGATGTGCTTCATCGCGCGGGTGAGTACCCGGACCCCATCACCGAGCAGGGAGCTGTCGGTCGGGTAATGAATGTCGCTCTCCACCACCGTGGTATCCACCCGCAGCCGCCTGCCCGGAGGCCCGCGCTCAAATCCGGGGGGCGAATCCGCGAAGTCAGGCCAGGCGGCGGCATGCCGTACCGCGGCACGCCGCCCGGCGGTCCCCTCCCGGGTTCAGTCTCTAATGTCCGACACCTGTGTTGGGCGTTCCGAGCGTGTGGTTGGCGCTGAAGAGGGTGCCCGTGATCCATGCCCTGTCGGATGTGAGCGAATAGTCGCTTGAGGAGGCCCCAAACTCATTCGCCGTCTGATTGAGCAGCTGCAGGGTCGTCGTCAGATGATCCGCGGTGTCCGTCAAAGTCACATCGGTATACGTGCCGGCCGCACCGGCATCCGTTTGCGTGACGCTCGTGATCTTGGTGTAGGCGAACTTGAAGTTGGAGAGATCCACCGCATCGAAACTGGTGCTGCTCGCGGCCGACAAACCCTCGATCGTACCGGTGAAGTTCTGCGCGGCATCGAGCTTCAGCGTGTCACCGGCGAAGGTGCCCCCGGTGTTGGTGAAATCTACCGTCTGGCCGCTCGACACCCCCGATTTGAACTCCATCGTGCTGCCATTCGAGATCACGTCCGAGCCGGTGCCGCCAACCGAGCTGTCAACGACCACGTCCCCGCCGTTTGAGAACAACTCGCCCGTGTTGAGGATCGCGTGGCTGCCGGTATTAACCGTGAGCGTGCCGCCGGAGAGCCCCTCGATGGTCCCGGCATTGGTGAGGCTCAGCAGCGAGTTACCCACCGTACCCACGCCCTCGATCGTGTCGTTGACATTGTCGAGCGCGGCGCCCGACCCAATGCCGAGGACGCTGCTGTGGGCATTGGCGAGCGTGATCTCACCGCTCCCGTTGAGCGTCACGCTACCGGAGATGCCGAGTGTCGTCGCATGGCTCGCCGAGGCCAGGGCCATCGCGCCGGTGTTGGTGAACGTGCCCGCATCGAGGTCCAGGGTGCTGCCGTCACCAATCCCGATCAGCCCGGCATTTAGACTGGCCGACTGATCGCCGTCGGTGAAGGTACTGTCGCTGCTGACGGCGAGCGTCGCGTTCGCGTTGCTGAGATTTAGCGTGCCTACCGTGTTGTTCTGGGAACTGGTGACCGTATAAGTCCCTGCGACGCTGATGTTCGCCTGGCTTGCGGCCCCGGGTACCGTCGCGGGATTCCAATCGCCGGCCTCATTCCAGCTGCCACTGACCGGTGCTGCCCAGCCGATCACACCGGACGGCGTCACCGAAACGTCGATCGATTTCACCGTCGCACTGTTGCCGAGGCTGTCGCTCGCGCTCAGGTTGATCGTATCGGATGCCGTGCTCGAATCCGTATCGGTCAGCGTCGCAAGATCGCTGTTCACGGTAGCCAGCGAGCCGGTGATCGTCAGCGTCGTGCCGCCGTTGCTCTGCGTACCGCCGCTCGCGTTCAGTACGCCGTCGGTGTCGCTCAACGTCACCGTGAAGGTCTCTCCCGCGACGTTATTGTTCTCGCCGAGGCTGATCGCGCCGATGCCGGTCGCAGAGCCTTGCTGAACCGTTGCGTTGGTCGGTGCACTCAGCGTCGGACTCAGCGGCACTACGGTGACCCCGACCATTGCCGGGGTTGAGCTGTTGCCGAAGCTGTCCGTCGTGCCGAGGCTGATGAGGTCTGTTCCCGCGCTCGAATCCGTATCGGTCAATGTGGCCAGATCGCCGTTCACGGTGCCAAGCGCGCCTTCGATCGTCAGCGTCGTGCCGCCGTTGCTCTGCACCCCGCCGGTCGCGTTCAGCACCCCGTTCGTATCGCTCAGCGTGACGACAAAAGTCTCGCTGGTACCCGTGTTCCCGGACTCGCTCAGACTCACCCCGGATATCGCCGTCGAGTTCGCCTGCAGGACGGCCACACTCACCGGCGCCGCAATCGAGGGCAATCCATTCACCGTCACCCCGATCGACTGCTCGCTCGCCGTCTCGCCCTGCGAGTCCGACGCATTCACCGTGATCGCGTCGGAGCCTGTCGTGCCGTCGGTGTCCGAGAGCGACCCGAGTGAGGCATTCACATCCGTCAGAGAGCCGCTGATCGTCAGCGTCTGGCCACCGT
>JBOHZR010000036.1:0-5473 GCA_050738595.1 Steroidobacteraceae bacterium
GCCGAGCGCGCCGCCATCCGGGCCGTCACGCTCGGCAGCCTGCGCTGGTACTGGCGGCTCCTCCCCGCCGTCGCGAGCCTGCACGGGGAGCGCCGACCGCTCGCCCCCGAGCTGCGAGCGCTCCTCGTCGTCGCGGCGCATCAGATCGAGTATTCGCGCAGCGTGCCCCACAGCGTCGTGAATGCCGCGGTCGATGCGGCCCGCATGCTCGGGGAGCCCAAGGCGAGCGGGCTCGTGAACGCCGTGCTTCGCCGTTTCGTCACGGAGCGCGCAGCGCTGTTCGCGCGGCTCGATCAGGACCGCGCCGTCGCGACGGCCCACCCGGGCTGGCTCGCTGCCGCGATCGCGCAGGCTTGGCCGGCCGATGCGCCCGCGATCCTGGAAGCGAACAGCAGGCATCCGCCGTTCGTTCTGCGTGTGGACCTCTCGCGCGGCACGACCCAGGACTACCTCGCGGAGCTCACCGCAGCGGGGCACGCGGGGCGGGCGCTCGGCAGCTGGGTCGCAGGCGCGGTCGTGCTCGAGAAGCCGGTCCCGGTGCACGCGCTGCCGGGCTTCTCCGAGGGACGGGTGTCCGTGCAGGATGCCGGCGCGCAGCTCGCCGCACCGCTGCTCGACGCGCGCGCGGGGATGCGAGTGCTCGATGCCTGCGCCGCCCCGGGTGGCAAGACGCTGCATCTCATCGAGCGCACACCGGACCTCGCTGAGCTGGTCGCGGTCGACTCGTCAGCGGATCGGCTGCGGCGCGTCGAGGAGAATCTTCGGCGAGCGGGGCTCGAGGTCGGGGCGGTGCCGGGACAGCGGATGGTCGGCACCGCCGCGGCGAGCGGCTCCAGCCGCTCGAGCACCGCCATCACACTCGCCGCGGTCGACGTGCGGGAAATGACCGCCGCTCAGCTGTTCGATCGCATCCTGGTCGATGCGCCCTGTTCCTCGACCGGTGTCATCCGGCGCCACCCCGACATCAAGCTGCTGCGGCGTCCGAGCGACATCGAATCCTATGCCGCTCAGCAGCAGGAGATTCTCCGCTCCGCTTTCCGGATGCTGGCTCCCGGCGGACGGCTCCTGTACTGCACGTGCTCGGTCCTGCCGGAGGAGAACGAGGGCCGACTCGCCACATTCCTCGCTGAAGAGCCCCGGGCGCGCCCGGTCGTGCCGTGCGCGGCGGAGGAGCTCGCTCCGGGCGCCCGCGCCCGCCCGATCGGAGTCCAGCTGCTGCCGGGGGAGGAGGCGGGCACCGACGGGTTTTATTATGCTTGTCTCGAAAAGACAACAGCGGGAAACTGAAGCACT
This sequence comes from Steroidobacteraceae bacterium, assembly GCA_050738595.1. GTDB lineage: Bacteria > Pseudomonadota > Gammaproteobacteria > Steroidobacterales > Steroidobacteraceae > JASHUC01. Next base: position 1,294 of record JBOHZR010000036.1, read on the forward strand.
CGAGTGCGGGGACCTATGAGATCGATCGCCTGTGCCCTGGTCGCTGCCGCGTTGATCTGCGGCGCGAGTGCACGCGTCGCGGCGGACGCGCTCGACGGCGTGCTCGAAGTGGTCTCGGCCTACCTCGATCTCGATCACTCCGTCTATCAGTTGCACGTGCGCATCGAGTATCCGAACACGCCGGCGATTCGGGCGGCGCTCGCCGATGGGGTCACGCTCGCCTTCGATGTGGACGCACGGATCACGCGCGACCGGCATCTGTGGATCGATCCCGTGGTCGATGATGCGACGCTCAGACGGGAGCTCACGTACCACACCGTGAGCGACCGGTATGTCGTCCGCAACGTGGAGAATGGGACTCAGAGGAGCTTTGCGACGCTCGATGAGGCGCTCGACTTTCTCGGCAATGTCGACGGCTGGCCCATTCTGGTTCAATCGCAGCTCGTGCCGAGCGAGCACTACCATGTGAGCGTGCGCGCAGGGATGCGCCGCGGGAGATTGCCCGCATCGCTGCGGATGCTCCTCTTCTGGACGAACGATTGGTACCGCACGACCGGGTGGTTCACATGGAAACTCCAAAGGTGAGCGCCGCGCGTGTGCGCTGGAGCAGCTACGGCCTCGCCGTGCTGTGGGCGGCGATCGGCGCGGGCGCGCTGCTCACGCTCGCGAAGAGCGTGCAGAACTCCTCGGAGTTCTCGCGCCTGCAGCCGTGGATCCTCCTCACGAATCTCATCGGCGTGATGGTTCTCACCGTGCTGCTCGGGCGCAAGGTCTGGCAGCTGGTGCGCGACTATCGCCATCACGTGCCTGGCTCGCGGCTCACGGCGCGTACGGTTGCGATTTTCGGCGCGCTCGTCATCGCACCGCTGCTCATCGTGTACCTGTTCTCGCTCGACTTCCTGAACCGCGGTATCGACAGCTGGTTCAAGGTGGAAGTGAAGCAGGGGTTGAACGATGCGCTCGAGCTGTCGCGCTCGGCGCTCGAGGTGCGCATGCGCGAGTATTCGTACCGCACGGAGCGCTTCGCGCGCACGCTTGCCAATCTTCCAGGAAGCGAAGTGCTGAATCGCCTCGACTATGAGCGGCGGGCGACGGACGCCCTCGAAATGGCGCTCTTCGATGGACACCAGCACGTGCTCGCGGTGGCGAGCGATGGCATCAAAGCGGGCGTCGTTCCAGGTACTCCCGCCGATGATGTCGTGCGCCAGGTGAGCCAGGGCCAGCCTTACGTCAGCCTCGACCCGCAGGCCGACGGGCAGTACCTGATCCGGGTGGCGGCGCCCGTCACCTCGCTCCTGCCGAGCCCGGATTACCGTTACGTCTATGCCGTGTATGGGGTTCCGCGGCAGCTCGCCGCCCTCTCGGAGGCGGTGCAGAAGGCCTATTCTCAATACGGTGAGCTCGCCGTGCTGCGGGAGCCGCTCAAGTCGAGCTTCGAGCTGACCCTCACGCTCGTTCTGCTCATCGCCATGCTCGCGGCGATCCACGGGGCGATCTTCTCCGCGCAACGCCTCACGCGCCCGGTGCAGGACCTCATCGCGGGCACGCGCGCCGTCGGCAAGGGCGACTTCGGCACGCGCCTGCCACTGCCCTCGCGCGATGAGATGGGCTTCCTCGTGCACTCGTTCAACGACATGACCAAGCGGCTGCGCCGCGCGCGCGAGGAGGCCCAGCGCAGCCAGGAAGTCGTCGAGCACGAGCGTGAGCGGCTCGCGATCATTCTCGCCCGGCTCTCGACGGGCGTGCTCGCAATCGATCGCACACTCACTGTCCACATTGCGAACCAGGCCGCCGGGCTCATTCTCGGAGTGAATCTCTCCGCCGCGACCGGCCGCGCGCTGCCGGAGCTCTCCCGTGGAAACGAGCGCTTCAGCCAGTTCGTCGCGGCACTCGTCGTGCGCTTCGCGGCGGGGCGCGAGGAGTGGCGCGAGCAGATCGATCTGGATGTGCCCTCGGGCCATCGCGCGCTCATGTGCGCGTGCACGCCACTGCCCTCGAGCGGGGTGGTCTCGCCGCAGAGCGCGGAGGGGGAGCCGCGCGCGGGCGAGGCTGAAGAGCGCGCCGCGGCGGGTCTCGATCGGGGCTATGTGATCGTTTTCGACGACATCACGGCGCTTCTCCAGGCGCAGCGCGATGCGGCCTGGGGCGAGGTCGCGCGGCGCCTTGCGCACGAGATCAAGAACCCGCTCACACCCATACAGCTCTCCGCGGAGCGGATGCGGCGGCGCTTCCTTGCGAGCATGGAGCGCGATGACGCGGAGATGCTGCAGCGCTCGACCGACACCATCGTGCAGCAGGTCGAGACGATGAAGCAGATGGTGAACGCCTTCAGCGAGTACGCACGCGCGCCCGACATGAAGATCGCACGCTTCGATCTCAATGATCTCGCCGCGGAGGTCGCCGATCTGTACCGCTCGCAGGACTCGCATATCGACATCCGGCTCGATCTCGAACCGCCCGCGCCGCTCATCGAGGCCGACCGCGGCCGCGTGCGGCAGATCCTGAACAATCTGCTCGTCAATGCGCTCGAAGCGCTCGAATCCTCGCAGCACGCGCTCGCCCTGCGGGGTGGGGCCTCTCGAGCACCGGACGCGGGCACGGCGATGGCAACCGGCGCCGGCCACTCGTGGGTGGAGATCGCAACGCGCCTGGAGCGCTCCGGCGATGCCGAGCAGGCGGTCATCACGGTGAGCGACAACGGCCCCGGCTTCCAGCGTGAGCTGCTCGCGCGGGTCTTCGATCCTTATGTCACGAGCAAGCCGAAAGGCACCGGCCTCGGCCTCGCGATCGTCAAGAAGATCGTGGAGGAGCACGGCGGGCGCATCGATGCGGACAACCGGCCGGGCGGCGGCGCGAGAGTTCGCGTCGTGCTGCCGCTCGAGAACGGCGTACGGTCCGCGTCGGGTCCGCGCGAGCTGCGTACCACGCTGCGGAAGGAGAAGTTGGCATGAGCGCTCCGCGCATTCTGGTGGTCGACGACGAGGCGGACATCCGCGGACTGCTGAAGGAGATCCTCTCGGAGGAAGGTTACGAGGTCGACATCGCTGCGGACGGTGGTCAGGCGCGCGCTGCGCGGGCGCGCCAACCGCCCGACCTCGTGCTGCTCGATATTTGGATGCCTGACGTCGACGGCATCACGCTGCTCAGGGAATGGTCCACCTCCGCGGCCGACGGCTGCCCGGTGGTGATGATGTCAGGGCATGGAACCGTCGAGACTGCCGTCGAGGCGACCCGGCTCGGCGCGTTCGATTTCATCGAGAAGCCGCTCTCGCTCGCGAAGCTGCTGCGCACCGTCGAGCGCGCGCTCGAGGCGGGCAAGCGGCGCCGCGAGCCCGCGCGGCCTCTCCCGCCTCAGCTGCTCGTCCCGACCGGCAAGAGCCGACTCATGCAGCAGCTGCGGGCGGAGCTGCAGCAGATCGCGGCGAATTCCTCCTCGGTGCTGCTGATCGGCGAGCCCGGGTCCGGGCGCGAGGCTTTCGCGCGCTACCTGCATGGGGAGAGTCCGCGGGCGAGCGAACCGTTCGTCACCGTGGTCGCAAGCAGCCTGCGCGAGGCCGACGCGGAGGAGCAGCTGCTCGGCCGCACGGATCATCCCGGGCTGCTCGAGCAGGCGGCCGGCGGAACGCTGTTCATCCGCGACATCGAGGACCTGCCGCCGCCCGCGGAGCGGCTGCTGCTCGGCGCGCTCGAGTCGGGCACGTTCACGCGCATCGGCAGCATGGAGGCGAAGCGGCTCGATGCGCGCGTGCTCTCCTCTGCGCGGCCGGGCATCGAAAGCCGCGCGGGAGCCGGGAGCCTGCGTCGTGACCTGCTCGCGCATCTCAACACACTGATCGTGCGTGTGCCGCCGCTCCGGGAGTACGCCGAGGACGTTCCCGAGCTGCTGCGGCATTATGTGGATCGCGCCGTCGATGCCGAGGGCCTCGCGTTCAGGCGCTTCAGCGTCGCGGCCCAGAACCGGCTGCGCAACTATCCCTGGCCGGACAACGTGCGGGAGCTGCGCAATCTCGTGCATCGGCTTCTCATCCAGGGAGGCCCGGAGGACATCCGGCTCGAGGAAGTCGAGCGCGAGCTCGCCATCCAGTCGCCACCGGGCGAGCCGCTCGTCAAACAGGACCTTCTCGCGCTGCCCCTGCGCGAGGCGCGCGAGCACTTCGAGCGCGCCTATCTGCAGCAGCAA
>JBOHZR010000037.1:0-6380 GCA_050738595.1 Steroidobacteraceae bacterium
CACACCTCGCGTGGATGTTGGAACGCGACGTACTGCAGCAGGCCCTGAGCGATCAAGCCAACCTGGATGTGAAGGTGATAGGCGGCGATCTTGCGTCGCACCTTGGCGCGATAGGAGCCGTAGCCGCAGATGATCTCGAGTGCCGCCAGGGTGAGGTCGGTGCAGATGAAGATGCAGCGGCCACGCGTGGGATGGATGACCAGCACGAAGCGCATCAGCCGGCGCAGCGGTCGCCACCTCAAATCCCGAGAGAGGAACCGGATGGTGACGTCGCGTTCGCCATAGACGGGGCTTGGGGCTTCCTGCCACGGTTCACTCGCGGACTCGAACAGCTCGCGCAGCTTGATCTTCTCGCCGTAGCGGCGTGGCCGGCCCCGTTTGCGCGGACCCGTCGGGGGAGGGATCGGCTCGTAGGCGACCGCGTTACGCCGCAAGCTGGACGATGAGCACACCACCACGTGCGAGCGCCCAGGAGGCGACGGTGGCGCAGGCGTAGTACGCGTCGGCGATGAGGACGAAGGGTTCGCTCAAGCCCAGGGCGTCGATCAGCGTCGTCATCTTCTCGGGCAAGGTGCGCTGATCACGGTTGGTGAACTTCACCCCCTCATGGATGCGGGCCGCAAGCGGTACGGCGAGGAATGAGCTGACAGCCATGAGATTAAGTAGACCCTAACACACTGATTATAAAAATTTATTTTTTATAGAATGAACTGCGATGGACCGGGCTGGATCAGCGTGGACGGGTGGGATCTGCCGGCTGTAGGAATCGAACCTACGACCCCATCATTACGAAAACTGAGGGTCATCGACGGTGGCAAGTGAAATCAGGCACTTGTCGAAGGATGCTGCGCGAATAGAGGCGGATTCAAGCGCCGATTTGGTCGTGCGCGCGAGCAAGAGTGGTTACACCTCGGAGCGCGCGTTCCGAGCAGCCTCACCCCCGCGGCTCGGTACTCAAGATCGGCTGAGCCGAGGAGTGCTCCGGTGAGTGCTCCGCTGTCATCGAATCCCGTGAGCCGGCCGATTCTGTTCTCGGCGTCGATGGTCCGCGCGATCCGCAGCGGGCGGAAGACACAGACGCGACGGGTCGTAAAGCAGCCGGAGCGGTTGCCACCTGATCCCCGCGGTTACCACTATGAAGACGGGGGGCTCGTCAGGGATTATGGGGTACTCGGCCGTAGCAGCTACCCGGTTGCGTGCCCTTACGGTTGCCCGGGCGAGCTGCTATGGGTCCGTGAAACTTGGGCAGTGCATGAGGGCGGCGTCATTCGAGACGCAGCCGGGGGCGTGATCGAGGCGTACGAAACGGAGATCATCTACCGCGCGGACATGCCCTACTCCACGAGGAAGTGGCGCCCCTCAATTTACATGCCACGTTCGGCCTCGCGGATCGCCCTCCGCGTCACGGATGTGCGCGCCGAGCGCCTACAGTGGATCAGCCAGCCAGATGCGATAGCAGAGGGCATATCCCGCGTCGGACAGCGCTGGGAAGCCGAGGGCATCTGCACGACGCCCACGAGTGCCGGGGATGCCTACCGCGGCCTTTGGGAATACATCAACGGGCCGGGATCGTGGGACGCGAATCCGTGGATATGGGTCGTGTCGTTTGAGCGGATCGAATCTCAGAGGGTCGCCGCATGACTGGTAAGCATTCCGAGGCGCCTAGTTCTGTGTCCAAGGAACAGAACGCCAATATGAACGAAGCTATCACTCACGAAGGCTTGCAGCTCGTGCGCGCATGGGTGCGAGCCAAGGCCGACGCGACCCAAGCACGGGAAGCGCTTTACCGGGCCAATGATGACGAGCGCGAGGCGATGCGGGCGTTTGCGAACTGGATGGCACCGCAGGTTATCAAGCCAAAGCCCGGCGAGAAGATCTCCATCTGGGTTGGAGACAGTCTTTTCCAGCTAGAGGTCGGCGGCGTTATCACCGCAGGCGAGGGGAATTCGCCAGGACACAGCACCAGTGACGAACTCACAGTTCGCTTTCAGGGAAGCAAATTCCATGAACTCGCCTGACGCGCCCACCTCAAGTCTCGAAACCCTGCAGCTCTACTCGCCGACGTTCTTCCGAGCGGCAGGGAGTGGGGAGCAATGGGCCGGCATGCGTGAGGACAGCACCAATGGCAAATGGTACGACGCGGATGAAGCGGACGGGGAGATCAAGCGCCTGCGCGCGCACGAGCACGTTACGGCGACGGAGCTTCGCGGGTGCCACGATGAACTCCGGCGCCTGCGGGCGGCGCTGGGTGATGCCCGGAATATGCTCGGGCTCAACGGGCCGCACGTCACTCGTGATAACGCCGTGCTGTCGATTCTGAATGGCGCGCTGTCAGATAGCTTGCCAGTTGAGACATCATCGAATCCTGGGGGTACCGGGTTGGAACAATCCCCCTCTGACTGCGGCGACGGCCGCGGTGACAGCGGATTAACACCCGGCGGGGCCGGGGGCCGACGGACTCCCGGCATCCCGATAGATGAGGGGCGCCTCTGGTCCTTCCTGCGCGACGTGCTGCGCCAGGGCGGCGCCATCGAGGCCGACTCGGTAGCCGGCAAGTACGAAAGCTACGAGCACCTATCGGCGCACGTCGACGAGGCGGCGCGTAAGCGCGTCGAGGAGTTCGCGGGTCGCGTAATGCGACAAGTGGAAACGGAAGGAAAGCCATGACTGCCGACGAGTGGAATGCAGCCTATCCGCCTGGTCAGCCAGTCATCGTGACGCTTGACGGAGGCCGACAGTGGCCGACGAAAACCCGCAGCGAGGCGTGGAATCTCGGGCACGGACAGCCGGTCGTGATGCTCGAAGGGAAGAGTGGTGGCTACGATCTGCAGCGGGTCAAGCCGATCGTCAACGGCGAGATCAGCGAAGACTTTGTATGAGTTATCACCCAAGAACGGGACACCTGCTCAATCTGGAGATCAATCATGACTCATGATATTGGCAAAGACATCGCAGAGTTCCATCGGCTGACCTATGTTGCGCCGGCGCCGAGATATGTTCCCAACGAGCAGGCGCACCATTCGCGGCCTTCTGGTGGGTTAAGCGGGCCTGAGATTTCTACCAGCGCCGGCATCGACTGCGGCAGGCAGAGATTCACTATTAGTGGCAATGGCCGCCTAAGCACTCACGCCGGAATCGACTGCGGGGACCCTAACCGCGTCACGGTCTATACGAGTCGTTGAGAGCGAGTCCGATGACAATGTATAGTCTGCGCAAACCATCCACGAGCGTGAGGAATGCTCACATTCGAGTAACCAACATCGGGTGGAAGTTCGCCGAGGAGCTGAGGCACATCGGCGCCTGTCCCGCGCCGCGCGCGAAATGCGCAACATGACGTCGAATTAGCGAGTCGCCTCTCTTCGAGCTGCCATGAGAGGCAAGGAGAACAACAATGAAGGCATTGATCCACCATCTCGGCCGCGCCTATCAGAGGCGCATTCTTCGATCTGAAGCCGAGTCCCAGAAGTTCACGCGCTATAACGAACGGCCCGCGGAGTTCGCGTTCGTCTTGAGATGTGTCGGGCGCTGCGCCCCGCGCACGATCCTCGATGTGGGCTCGGGCACGACGGCGCTCCCGGCGATCCTCTCGGACTGCGGAGCGGTCGTGACCGCGATCGATAACGTGCGGGACTACTGGAGCTCCGGAATGATCAATCGGCACTGGCACATCGAGGACCAGGACATCCAGCGCCCGCAGATCCCCAAGCGCTTCGACATGGTGACGTGCATCAGTGTGCTCGAGCACATCGCCGATCATCGCGCGGCGGTTGGCAACATCATGCGGCTCGTGAAGCTGGGCGGACATTTCGTGCTCGCCGGACCTTACACGGACCGTGAGTACGTCGAGGACACCTACCGCGTCATGGGAGCGGATGCGCAGTCAAGTGCGATGCCCTACATCTGCCGCTCGTACAGCCGAGCGGAGCTTGAGGGATGGCTCAAGGAGAATGGCGGGGAGCTGATCGAGGAGGAGTACTGGCGCACCTGGACGGGGCGGCACTGGGCGCAGGGGGAGAGGATCGCACCGCCGACGCCCTCAACCCGTGAGGGCAATCACACGCATGCGTGCTTTCTGATCAGGCGAGGGAGCTGATCCGGCGGGAGCCGCTACGCGGCGGCTTTGATCGGCGGGAAAATCAGGCAGTCGAGGTAGGGCTTGTCGATGGGGAGGAGCGCGGCAGGAGTGATGCAGCTCGGATCGAGCTGGGCCGCGTAGGAGAGGACGTGATGCTGCCCGCGGGCGCCGGATTCGATCCGAACGCGCACGCCGTTGGCGTTCCAGGGGAGCACGGTAGTCGGAAGGCAGCTGTAGCCGAATCCCTCCGGCAGCCGTGGCACGATGTCGAGCTCGCGGGCGTAGCAGCGATAATCGGCGATCAGCGAGCCCGCATACTGCGCGAACAGAGCGTCTCCCGGGTGAGGGGAGGCGTAGGCGCGCAGGGACAGGCGCTTGCCGAGCCGCGAGGGATCGGCGAGGTCCGCCGCACGGTAGATCGCAAGAGTGGCGCCCAAGCTGTGCCCGGCGATGAGAAGTGACCCTGAGCCCACGATCCCCGACAGCGCAGCGACCAGCGGCACGTTCGGACCTCCAGGCCGACGGTACGTCAGGCTCTCGGCGATCTTCCAGAATCCGTCCTCGACGTTACCGCCTCGCGGATAGCGAACCTGGGCGCATTTCGCATCGTCCCACCACTCAACCGCTCCGCTGGTCCCTCGGATGAGGCAGGCGAAGCGGACAGGGTCCGTAAGGCTCTGTAGCACGTACCCGTACCACACCGCCTGCGCGCCGAGGGCGAGGCCGACTCCTCTCTGCAGCACCGCATCAGTGCCCACGATGTGCCCGCGCAGGGCCCACAGGGGCGCCAGGCGCGGCTCGAGTGGGATATCCAGGGGGGCTTTGCCAGGGCCGCCCGCCGCATCGTAGGCGTCCTCCGTGGCCAGGACGTCGAGGGCGAGCCTCGCGTCGGCCTTGGGATCGATTGTCACTCGGGGCTCTTGGGTGGCCTCTGCGCCGCGACCAGGCGTCCCTTGAGATCTGCGACCTGGCTCACGAGGTGATCCCGTTCGGCCGCGAGGTCCGTCGAGGTGCGTTGCAGGAGATCGGCGCGCTGAGCGAGCGTGCGGGCTGCCTCGGCGTGGCGATCGCGCTCGAGGGCGGTTCGATCGGCGAGTCCCTGAGCTCCCTGAGCGCGATCTTTCTCGGTCGCGAGTTCCGCGCGAGCGGTTTGGAGGTCCGCGAGCGTCTGATCGAGCTTGGCGGCGCGCTCGGAGAGGCCCTGGGCGCTCGTCATGTGCCGGTCCCGATCGGCCCTCACCTCGGCGAGCTGCCGCTCCGCGTTATCCGCCCTCGCCTGCTGCGCCGTCGCCTGCGCCCGCGCGGCATCCCGGTCGGCCCTCCCCTGGGCGATCTGCGGATCGGGCGGCACGGGCGTGGAAAGGCCCGTCGGAGCGTGCGGAATCGAGATCAGGCGGCCGCTCGAGGGCGCCTCGATCACGGCGGGCAGGTCCGCCATGAGCGCCTGGAGATCGAAGCCGTTCGGTGCGGTGCCTCCCGCACGCACGAAGTCCGGCCACACTTCCGCGTGCGCCTCCTCGAGCCACCGAGGATTGGCCACCAGCGACCAGGCAACCGGTTGCAGCCCGCGCGACCAGCGGCCACCCCCCCACGTCACACCGTACAGATAGCCGGCGTCGTAGTAGGCGGCAAGGAAATCGTGACCGCCAGCGTCCGGGTCACTCGGGTCTGCGGGCACCGTCCACGGCTGCAGCGCCGAGAACGCGTCCCCCATCTGCTGATTTGCAACGATGCCGAACCGGCAGGCGCCGAAGATCTGAATGGCCCACCGGATATGATTGAGATTCGTCGGATCGATGTAACCGCTCCCGGCCGTTTTCTGGCCGGCGAGACCGGTCGTCATGAGGTACTGACAGGCATCCTGCTCGACGCATCCATGATCGGTGCTTGGGTTGCCAGGCTTGTAGTCCCCGACCACCTCGTACATCGAGAGGGCCTGTTGATTCGTCGGGATGACGATTGAGCCACCGTTGGCGCTGTGCAGCATCACCTGGTGGGCGGAGTCCGCAGGAACGCAGTCGCCGAGACCATCCGAAGGCACGCCAGAAGGCGCCAATGGGTCCGGGCCGTTCATATACATGCCCCACCCAGAGGGGGCCTGCTTCACGACGGCCGATACATAGTCGTCGCTCACCGCCGGCGCAGTGCCCAGCGCCTCGAGTGCACGAGCCATCGCCAGCGCCGAACGCACGGTCCAGGCGGTGTGAAGGGCCGGCTTGCGGCCGAGTTTGAACTTCATGGCTTCAGCTCTCCTCGGTAATCGGTGCGCCGCTCGATGTCCGTCACCTCGCGCACGTCGTAGCAG
>JBOHZR010000038.1:0-20903 GCA_050738595.1 Steroidobacteraceae bacterium
CTACACTAGCGATGCGGCGGCCTGGTGATGCCATGAGTGCCGCACCGGCGGGAGCGCTTTGGCGCCAACGTTGGATTGACGGCGTTTCAAAGCCGCCCCTATCCTACGCGCCTGAGAACCAGCGACAGATCGGACCACCGGGAAGATCGGATGAAAACAGGGCTCATCGCAGCCGCGTGCGGCTTTGCGGTGCTCGCCACGACGAGCAACGCGCAGGTTCCCGCCAACATCGCGGCGAAGGTCCGCGCCGCGGGCCAGCACATGGACCCGACGATCGGCCAGCTCTACGCGCCGATGTTCCCGAAGGAGGCGTGGGCCGGCGTCAGCATCCAGCGGGACGTCGCCTACGGCTCCGACCCCCTGCAGAAGCTCGACGTGTACACGTCGGACGGGCCCAGGGCCGAGAGGCTGCCGGTGCTGCTGTTCGTGCACGGCGGCGGCTTCACGCGTGGCGACAAGCACGGCGCCTTCTATCCCGACAACATCACGCTGTGGGCGGCCAAGAACGGGATGGTCGGGGTCAATATCGACTATCGCCTCGCGCCGAAGGACCCCTGGCCGGCGGGCGTCAAAGACCTGGCCTCGGCGATCTCCTGGACCAAGGCCCATATCGCGCGCTATGGCGGCGATCCCAACCGCATCGTGCTGTTCGGACATTCGGCCGGCGCCAACCACGTCGCTGACTACGCCGCTCATCCCGAGGTGCGAGGCGCGGAGGCGTCCTCGGTCAAGGGCGTGATCATGCTCTCACCGGCTTATTCCACCGCGCCGGGCGCGCGCCAGAACCCCTACTATGGCCACGACGCCGATCTCGGCTCAGCGTCGGGGCAGATCGCACGCCTGACCGCGAGTCCGTACCCGCTGTTTTATGGGTATGCGCAGTTCGATCCGAAGCCGATGAGGGCCACGGCCACTGCCCTGATCGAGGGCCTGTGCCGGACCAAGAGCCGCTGCCCCACGTCTGTGGAGCTGAAGGACTCCAACCACTTCTCCGAGGGCATGGCGATCGGCACGCCCGATCAGCAGCTGACCGGACCGCTGCTCAAGTGGATCAAGGCGCTGCCGGGGAAGGGCTAGGCTGCGACCGCCGATTGCCCGCGCATCGGTTCGGTCTGCCCTCCTGAACGTCCGTCATGCGCCGACCCGTCCCGCCGCCCACTTCCCGACCACCGAGATTCATGCCACCGATGAACGAGGTGTCAGCTCTTCGCCCGCTGGGCAAGCCATTTGTCCAGCTGGTTCGCGAAAGCGCTGCGATCCGCCTGCGTGAGCGCTGGCGGACCTCCGCCGATATTGCCGCTTGCACGCATCGTCTCCATGAAGTCGCGCATCGTGAGCACGCCTCGGATCGTGTCGGGTGAATAGCGCTCGCCGCGCGGATTGAGCGCTTCCCCGCCCTTCGCGATGATCTCGGCGGCGAGAGGAATGTCGGCCGTAATGACCAGATCGGCCGCCCGGGCGCGACAGGCGATCTCCTTGTCAGCCACGTCGAAGCCGGCTGCCACCTGCAATACGCGCAGACTCGGGACACGTGGGATAGCAAGAGGTCGATTGGCGACGAGCGTCACGGCGATACCCGTACGTTCTGCCGCCCGGAAAAGGATCTCCTTGATCACCTTCGGACAGGCATCCGCGTCGACCCAGATGCTGGCGGCTGTCACTTGATTTCGCCTCAGTTGGAGCGCGTCTATACGCGCACCATCAAGACTTCCTCTACCCTAACAGCGGATGTCCCTGAGGCAATTGATGCGCGTACCAGGCAGCGAGCCGATGGCGAATGCTCTTCTCGCCGACCTGTTCTTCCGGCATGGGTGAAATGACCTTGTCGTGCACCAATAATCGGTAGATGTATAGCGCTTTGCTGCTTGCTGAATCAGTTGGCTCGAATTCAACCGCCTTGCGGCGTTCGGCGTATTCGACGCCCGCGGCCAAGGCTTCTTTAAACAGCGCCGCTTCGTGCTTGAACTGTTTCATGAGCAGTCTCTACGGCTTCGAGCTGCGCATGCACGTTCAGCTCGGACCGTATGATCTCGCGCAGGGCGAAGGCGGAGAATTCGAGGCCCGCGCGCGAACGGCAATCGTCGTAGCTAACCCAGACGGCGATCGTCTCGTCGATGCTGAGACCCGTCACGATGAGGCGGGTCGTCTCGGTACCGTCGCTCGAGATCCAGAAGCTGCGCTCGCATGACGCATCCCAGCGGCGGGCGAAGTAGGGGCCATAGAGGCTCGCGCAGATCTCCTGCGAGAGCGGTACACCTTCGAGCATGCGATCGACGGCGACGCGGTCTGCGACCTTTGCGCTCACGCAGGAAATCGTGACGTCGGGCATGCAGATCAGTGCTGCGGCTCGAGGTCAGTTCGACGCCGGCCGAGACCGCGGCTCCGGCACGTTCGGATGCACATCGAGCGCGACCGCGAGCCCGAGCCGTCCGAGCAGCTCCAGCGTCGAGGCCTGAAAATCCAGCCGAAACTCCTGACGCGCGAACAGGCTGACGTGCAGCTCCGACACGGCACCATCGGAACGCAGCCTCAGGAGGAACTCGTAGTATTCGCGCAGCCGGGCGAGGATTTTCAGCAGCTCAACCTCGATCGAGGAATACTGAGAGGACAATTGCGGGGCAGGCATCAGCCCTCCCGTCCAGTAGCTCTCGCGGTGGGCGCCGGGAAGCGATTCCCCTCGCGGGCCGACGCGCGGATCGCCCTTCTTCCAACTGGCCTGCGGGTCGACGCCGAGCACGGCCGTGATCTGCGCCGGATCGATGTCGGGATGGCGGACGCGCAGTGTGATCGTGAACTCGTAGTCACTCATGCTAGTGTCGCTGCGCTCAGCGACGAGCCGCCGCCCCCCGATGGCCGCCTGGGCGGCGCCGGGCACTCGGCCGCTCAAAGCGGCCGGATCCGTGCGAGCGAGAAGGCTCAGTAGCGCCGCGGGCCGCCGCGGTTTCCCCCTGAGCGTTCGCGATCCTGTGCCTCGTTCACCTTGAGCGACCGACCGCCGAGCTCCGTGCCGTTGATCGCCTGCATGGCACGAGCCGCATCCGAATTCGACATCTCGACGAATCCGAAGCCGCGTGGCCGACCGGTATCGCGATCCGCGATGAGGGAGACCTTCTCGACGGTACCGTGCTGCGCGAACAACGCCCGGACGGATTCCTCCGTCGCCGTGAAGGGTAGATTGCCAACGTAAAGTTTGGTCACTGGATGAATACTCGGATTACGAAGTTGCTGAAGTGGCAGACCATCCTGCCCGTGGTTCGCTGTGCTTTGCGAGGTGGCAGACATTGGCCGCGGGAAGCGCAGAAGCGCGCGGTGGCCAAGGCAGACAAGCCGAAAGGCGACGAGCCGGGCGCATCTTAGCGCATCCGGAGCCGCAATGCTCGAATTGGCAGATGCGGGGAAACGCGCCCTCAGCTGACCTGCCTATAGAGGACATGAATCGCGTACTGCAGGTGCAGCGCGCAGGTCTGCTTGGACAGGTAATCGCGCGCCCGCAGTCCCGTGCACTGGAGCGTTCCCATCGTCCGGTGCTCTGGGCTCGACAGTGCCGAATCGACCGCATCCGTGAGATCGAATCGGCCGTCGCAATCACCGTATGGGCATTGGAATTCGAAGAACGCTCGCGCGGGAGGATGTAGCACGTGAGCTTGCCCGGCCGGCACGTTCGCGCCGGCACCGGAGAATTCGAGCTCGAGCCTCAACTGCTGCACCGTCGGAAACGCGACGCAAACCACGCGAGCAGCCGCTCGATCGAGTCGCATCCGTTCGCGCTGTGCAACGCGCGATGCCGGTACCGCGTTGTTCACTTCTCGCTCTCCGGCTGAAGGTGGAAACTCAGCCTCGCCATCGACACCTCCGTCTCGCTCAAGTCGCGCATTGCGACAACGAACCACCTTACGATGGCCGAACGCTCCACCGAAATGTACTCCATCGGGGAACGCTCGGGACCGCACGGCCCGAAATAAAGTTCTGCGTGCCATTCAGATCGGTGTATCGTGCAGACAATCCAGACTGCAGAATGGTGGACGCAAACATGAGCCACGATTCCATCGAGAACGGTTGGGAACGGTTCCTCGAGAGACTGAGACGGCTCTGGGGAAGTCTCCGCGGCGGCGGGCATGCCGCAGCCTGTACGCCCTGAATCGGTTTGCCGCACGTCGCCCATGAGCTCGAATCCCCTGAAGTTCCGCGAAAGCTCCGTTCCTCACAGTCCGTACAGCGAACTCATCCGAACACACGCCGAGATGCTCGCGGCGGAGGCAGAGTTCCGCGCGGCCACGCGACGCCTCGAATTGGAAGCGCTGTGCTCGGACCGGAAAACTCCCGAGGAGCGCATCCGCGCCTGGGAACGGCTCCATGCGCTCACTCTGCCGCGGGATCCGAACCACCGCATCCTCGCTCGGATCGCTCTTAAGACCGGACTCACCTTGGAGGATGTCCAGGCGGTACAACGCAGCGACGCCGCGCGGAGTATCGGACCACGCGTCGCACCATCGAAGGACTCGAGCGGGGAACCGCGTCCGGGCGCCGCAACACTTCACAACTGAGACCTGCGCGACAGATTGTGCGAGCACTCGCTCGTATCGTCCGAAAACGATCACGCCCATGCCAACGGGCTGACGCGGTAGACGATTCCGATACGCACGGGGGTTCCATCGTGGGGTCGAACGACGGCTTCAATCGCCAGAAGTGCGCCATGATCGGCCAATACGCCAAGGCCGAAAACCTCAAGGGGTTGACCCAATTCTTCACGACTTTGGTGCCGCTCGTGCTGCTCTGGTACGGCGCCATCCGGCTTGCGAGCATATCGCTGTGGCTCGCAGCGGCTCCATTGCCGCCCATCATCCTGCTCACCGTGCGCGCTTTCGGCCTGATGCACGAATGCGGGCACGGCAGTTTGTTTCGCAGCCGCCAGCTCAATCGAGCGATCGGCTTCGTACTAGGGATCATATCGGGGATGCCGCAGTACGTCTGGTCACAACATCATAATTATCATCATGCGCACAACGGGAACTGGGACAAGTATCGCGGACCCTACGCGACGCTCTCGGTCGACGAGTATGCGGCCTTGACTCGCGCACGGCAGCGTCTTTATCGGTACAAGTGCAGCCCGGCGGCCGCGCCGATCGCGGGATTCGTCTACCTGATCTTCAACCCACGCTTCACTTGGATCAGAGGCAGCATCGGCTTGGTGATCCACATCGTCAGATCGAAGCTCTCTCGGCCGAGCGTATCGTTGCACGCGCATGCTGCGACCTATCAGACGCGCTACTGGAAGTCGGCGAGAGAGTACCGGCACATACTCGCAAACAATCTCGTGCTGCTGAGCGCATGGGTCTTGATGTGTCTGGCGTGCGGCGTGGCACACTTCTTTACGATCTACGTGCTCAGCGTGTCGATCGCAGGCGGGGCGGGTATCGTGCTATTCACGGTCCAGCACAACTTCGAGCATGCCTACGCGAGCGACATCGAGCACTGGGATATCGACACCGGAGCGATCGAGGGCACGAGCTACCTTGTGCTGCCGCGCTGGCTCAACTGGTTCACCGTCAATATCGGTTATCACCACATCCACCACATCTCGGCGGGGATTCCGAATTACCGGCTGCCGGCATGCCACGACCAATATCAGCATCTGTTCTCGAACGTAACCCGCCTGAGATTGTGCGAAGTGCTTGGCGCGCTGAGATGCATCCTATGGGACAAGCGCGCGCGGCGAATCATATCGGTTGAGGAGTACCAGTCGGCGTGCTCCATGAACCCATAGAGCTGGATAATCGGCATGTAGGGATTCAGGGCGAGCGCCTATGATGCTCGAGCTCTATCATCACGGCTCTTCGGCTTGCGCCGCGAAGGTTCGCCTGGCGCTAGAAGAGAAGCGTTTGCCCTGGACGGGCCACGTCGTCGACATCTTGCGTGGCGAACAATTCCGCCCCGAGTTCCTCGCCCTCAACCCTAAGGCGGTGGTACCCGTGCTCGTGCACGATGGCTGGACTCTGACCGAGTCGACCGTGATCTGCGAATATCTCGAGCACGCGTTTCCCGACAATCCGCTTTATCCGCCTTCGGCCCAGGGCTGCGCGGCGGTACGGCTGTGGACCAAGGCGGTAGACGAGGAACTGCACCCCGCCTGCTCGGCGCTCACCTACATCGTATCCCATCGAC
Source organism: Steroidobacteraceae bacterium (assembly GCA_050738595.1). Lineage (GTDB taxonomy): Bacteria > Pseudomonadota > Gammaproteobacteria > Steroidobacterales > Steroidobacteraceae > JASHUC01. The sequence goes on from JBOHZR010000038.1 coordinate 6,163, forward strand.
ACACGATTCGGCGCAACGGAATCGGAAGCTTCGAGGACTTCCTGGCGCAGGGTTCGACCGAAGGAGCGGCCGCGCGGCGGCAGAAATGGGAATGGATCGAGAAGGGAATCGAGGCCCCAGGGGCCGCCGAGCGAATCCGACTCTATGACAGCTACATGCAAAGGATGGAGCGAGCGCTTGGCGCCGGGAATTGGCTGGTCGGGGACCGCTTCTCCATGGCGGATGTCGCTATGGCGCCGTACGTGAACCGTGTGGCTGCGCTGTCGATGGAAGGTTTGTGGCAGAACGGACGTCTACCTCGCCTGGAGGCGTGGTTCGCGAGGATGCGAACGCGTCCGGCGTTCGACGAGGCCCTCATGAAGTGGATGCCGGATGATCTCGCCGCCGAGATGCGCAGCAACGGCCGCACCTCCTGGCCCGATATCCGAGTGGTACTGCAGATTCGATGATGCGAGGTGATCCGTGTCCGCCCTACGACCGGCCTCACCCGAACGTCACGAATGTAGCTTGAGCTACCTTCTGCGGCTGCGAAGCCCGACCGACACGACGTGGGCCTCGCCCGTCGGCTTCTCGATCGCCGCGGCCCAGCCGTCGGCGCGCTGCGGCTCCCCGCCAGTGCGCAGCCACGAGAACAGCAGACTGTTCCAAAGGACGTGCTCGACGTATTCCCTGGTCTCGTTATAGGGGATGTTCTCGATCCAGATGTCGGTGTCGACCGGGCGCGATGGGAGCCAGCGCGTCGCAGCATTGACCCCAGCATCGTAGCCCGCGAGTGCGACCGGGAGCTGGGCGTCGAACCGATCGAGCAGCATACGAAGCCGCCCGGCACCGAGCGATGTATTGATGTACGGGTCGAACAGATCACCGAGCAGTGGCCGCCTGAGCTTGAAGTAGCGCGCCGTGATACGCGCCGTCTGCGGCTCGAGCTGCATCAGACCCCGCGCACCCGCGCCCGAGACCGCATCGGTACGGTACAGACTCTCCTGCCGCACAACGCCGTAGATCAGCCCCGGCGCCAGGCCCGACAGCTGCGTGGCCTCGCTGACCGCCGCATCATAGGGACGCGGATAAAGCAGTGTGTAGTCGTTGAATACGCGCGCGGCCGTCGCGGCGGCGACGGACTGGTCATACCAGCCCCAGGATGCCGCGAGATGGATTGCCTGCAAGCGCTCGGGACCTCCCAGTGACTCGTAACCCAGCTGCCATTCGGCGGTCGCCGCGCCGCGCAGACCGCAGAGAAAGAGCTCACGTGCCCGCACGAACGCGGGCGCTCGCTCGAGTGCTGCGAGGATGCTGCCATCGACCGGCACCGTCTGCGGGTGGGGCACGACGGGGCGGTGCAGTCGCACCGCCGCCATCGCAGAATAATAATCGTCATCGGCGAGCACCGACTCGTACAGCTCGCGCGCCTCAGCGCCGTGAGCCCGTTGCTCGGCGCTGCGCGCGGCCCAGTAGCGCCAGCGTGGAAGCTCGCGCGCGTGGTTGGAAAGCTCGGCGAGCCCCTGCGCTACCTGCCCCCAATCTCCCGACCACAACGCGGCCCGCACGCGCCAGCCGATCGCCTCGTCATCGAGATCGGCCGGACGAACACGCCCGAAATAATCGAGCGCTGCCCCATCGCGATTCCAGGCAAGAGCGAGCGCGAGCACGAGCGCGTACTGGCTCGCGCGTGCGTGATTCAGGCGGCGTGCGCGCACCAAGCTCTCGTACCGCGCCGTGGCCTCCTCGGGCTCGGCACGTGCGAGAAGCGACCAGCCCGCAAACAGCGCCGCCGGTTCGACCGGTGTGCTCGGGGAGGCAATCAAGGCGTCGATACTTCGCAGGGGCGACTCGAGCAGCGAGATCCACTGAAACAGCGGAGCGGCGCGGGTGGGCGGAAGCTCCAGCACGCTCGCACGCGCGAGCGCCGCGTGCCCCCCCGCGAGCGCGAGGCGTGCGCGCTGCTCGATCAGCTCGACAGTCACAAATCCCGTTCGCTCGAGCCATGCGAAGGCAGGCTCGCACTCCGGAACATTGCGTTGGATCAACCAGACCCTCTCCACGGCACGCGCCACTCTGCGAACGCTTGCCGCGTCCGTCTGCGCCGTGCTCGCAACGCGCGCCTCGAGGCGATCGCACCGCAAGGCATTGTTTGCGTCCGGCTCCTGATAGGTCTCGAGGAACAGGCCCCAGCGCTGCCGGCGCGCCAGGCTCTCGAGCCATGCCCGACGCAGGCCGCGGGCCACAGGCTCCCCCGAATGGGCCGCGATGAAATGGGCCGCGCGCTCATCGGCCAGTCCGACTGCACCCGCAGGACTGCTCAGAGCCCCGCGGATGCGCGCAGCGACGAGGTACGGGTAGAGCGGATAGGCCTTCAGGCTCGTGCTCTCGTCGCTCGAGCCGGTCTCTCCCGCGATGGCCCGCGCATAGGCGGCACGGAACTGGCCGCGATCGGCGGCGTAGGCGTCCGCGTTCGCTCGGTACGCACTCAACGTGCCGGCCAATGCAAGCGCAATCCATGAGACGAGCTGGACGCTCCGGCCCAAGATCCCCATTGAGCAAGGTTAGCTGCTGAGCGATTCGCGCGCCAGGGTTCGACGAACTCCGCCGCCCGCTCGCCGGTGCAGCGGGATCCGCCTGTCGCCCGGGCTACTCCGCGTGGCGCGTCGCCTCGAAGAGAAACCACGTCCGACGCTCGGCCTCGTCGATCCAAACTTCCAGGAGGCTCGCCGTTGCGACATCTCCTTCCTCCTCGCAGAGGCCGTGCAGCTCACGCATGGAGGCCGCGAGTTGCTTGTTGTCCTCGCGCAACTCCGCCAGCATGTCACGCGGCGTCACGAATGCAGCGTCGTTGTCGCGCAGCCTCTGCAGCCTTGCGATATGCCCCACCGAGCGCAGAGTAGTCCCACCGATCTTGCGCGCGCGCTCGGCTATGGGATCAGTGATGTCGTCGATTTGCGTCGCCTGCTCATCGAGCAGCAGGTGATAGTCGCGGAAATGCGGACCTGACATGTGCCAGTGGAAATTCTTGGTCTTGAGGTACAGCGCGAACACATCCGCCAGCAACGCTGTGAGCGCCGGCGGAATGTCTCGGATCGCCTCCGGCGAGAGGCCCGAGGGCGTATCGAGCGTGGCAGTCTTTCTGTGTTCGTTGACCATCGGGAGAATCCTCCGCGGTTATGAGGAGCGGTCATCCTGGCGCTGCGAGCTGTCGTAGAGGAGTCTTAGGCGAGTCTCAAACAAGCTTCGCATCGAGCGTGATGTCGGCTTTGAGAAGCTTCGAGACCGGACAGTTCTTCTCGGCTTCGCCCGCGATCCGCGCAAAAGTTTCGGCATCGACGTTCGGAACCTTCGCGCGCAGTACCAGCGCCGAACGACTGATCCTGAATCCCTGACCCTCGGGCTCGAGCGTCACGGCAGCCTCCGCAGCAAGCTCCGCGGGCGAGAATCCCGCGCGCTCGAGCTGAAAGGCGAGCGCCATGGCGAAGCAGCCGGCGTGTGCCGCCGCAATCAACTCCTCGGGGTTCGTGCCCTTCTCGCTCTCGAAGCGCGTCCTGAATGAGTACGGCGTCGCCGCCAGGACGCCCGAATCGCTGGACAGCTCGCCTTTGCCTGCGCGGCCAGTGCCACGCCAGATCGCCTTGGCTTTGCGGATCACGTGCCCTCCTCTTCCTTTAGGCCGGATCGACGGAACGCGAGCCGCATGATACTCCCCGCGAGACTGCTCAGCCCTTGACGGATGAGGCTGCCGCTCTTGCTCACCCCCGCCACCCAGCCTGTCGCAGCGCACCCTTGGGGCCGCTCGTTCGATCGAGCGGTTGGCTAGCCCTTCGGCCCGGCAAGGTACTGTTCATCGGACACCTTCTCCATCCAGCTCACGAACTTGCCGTCGAGCGCCTCCTGGATGGCGATGTGGGTCATCGCAGTGGTCGGCGTTGCACCGTGCCAGTGCCGATGGCTTGGCGGGCACCAGATGACATCGCCCGCGCGGATCTCCGCGATCGGGCCGCCTTCGCATTGTGTCCAGCCGCGGCCGGCCGTGACGATCAGCGTCTGGCCGAGCGGATGCATATGCCACGCGGTTCGCGCGCCGGGCTCGAATGTGACGCTGGCGCAGGCCACGCGAGCCGGGGCGGGCGCGGTGAACAGTGGGACGATGCGGACGTCGCCCGTGAACCACTCGGGTGGGCCTTTGACGGCCGGCTGCGAGCCACTTCGCTTGACTTCCATCTGGGACCTCTCTGGGACAACCGCTGGACGTTGAGTACGCTCACTGTAAGAAGTGCGATCGAGTTTGACTAGACGGTAGGATGCGCAACCATGAACACGGAATCCACGTCGTCCTCGCAGCCGGCCCATCTGGCCCGTCTCGCGCTGTTCGCATTCATTCTCACGTTCATCGCCGCGCGAATGCTGGTGCTCCTCATCATGGCGCGCCGCATACCGAACATGTATTTCTTCCTGAGCGGCACGCACGTGCATCATCTGAACTACGGCATTTTCCTGCTCGCGGCCGTGGGCGCCTACTTGCTTCTCGGCAGGCCCGCGGGCAAGGCGCTGGGTGGCGCGGCGCTTGCTTACGGCGTTGCTCTGGCTCTGACCTTCGACGAGTTCGGCATGTGGCTGCATCTCGGGGGAAGCTACTGGCAGCGGGCGAGTGTCGATGCGATCGTGGTCGTCGCGGCCGTTCTCGGCCTCATTGCGTTCGCCTCGGACATCCGCCGGTTCGAGTCGCACCACTTCAAGGCCTCGATCGCGATTCTGGTCGCGCTGATCGCATTCGGTGTGGTCCTGTACGACGGGTCCGTGAGGATCGGCCGCGTGGAGGGTCCACGGCTCGAGGCCCTGGAGGCGGCATCATCACCGTAGACGCGTGCCATAATGTGCGGAATTCGTCGCACCCGGTCTCCGAATCGCCACTGTGCCAGTCGCTCCGATCCGCAGCATCGCCATCGTCGGCGGAGGCACGGCCGGTTGGATGGCAGCCGCGGCCCTCTCGAAACTGCTTGCCAAGCTCGACTGCCGCATCCGACTCATCGAGTCAGCCGAGATCGGCACGATCGGCGTGGGTGAGTCGACGATTCCGCCCATCACGAGCTTCATCAGGCTGCTTGGCCTCGACGAGAACGACGTCGTTCGCAAGTCCCAGGCCACCTTCAAGCTCGGCATCGAGTTCAAGGACTGGACGCGGCCGGGTCACTCCTATATTCACCCGTTCGGTGCGACGGGTTTTCCGACCGAAGAGGTGGATTTCTTCGCGTACTGGCTCAAGCAGCACGAGAGCGGCCAAGCGCGTCCACTCGAGGAGTACTCCCTGCAGGCGGTCGCGGCGCGCCAGGGGAAGTTCATGCGCCCGGTCCCCGGTTCGAGGTCGCCGCTCGAGACGATCGCCTACGCCCTGCACCTCGATGCGAACCTGTTCGCCGCGTACTTGCGCACCTATGCCGAGGCGCGCGGCGTCGTGCGAACCGAGGGCCGGCTGCGTGAGGTCGCCCTTCGTCCCGAGGATGGCTTCATCGAGTCGCTGAAGCTCGAGAGCGCAGAGCGCATCGAGGCCGATCTTTACCTCGATTGCACCGGATTTCGCGGCCTGCTGATCGAAGGTGCCCTCAAAACCGGATACGAGGACTGGACACGCTGGTTACCTTGCGACCGCGCCTTTGCCGTCGCCTGTGAGCGAGCCGGTCCGCTCTCGTCGCACACCGTCGCAGCCGCACGGGAGGTGGGCTGGCAGTGGCGCATTCCGCTGCAGCATCGGATCGGCAACGGCTATGTCTATTGCAGCCACTTCATCGAGGACGACGCGGCGCGGGAGCGGCTGCTTTCGAGCCTGGAGGGGCGGGCGCTGCGCGATCCTCTGGCTCTTCGGTTCACGACCGGCCGGCGGCGGCTCTGCTGGAACAAGAATTGCGTCGCGCTCGGCCTCGCGGCCGGCTTCCTCGAGCCGCTCGAATCGACGGGCATCCACCTGATCCAGCGCGGCATCGCCCTGCTGCACCAGTACTTTCCGGACCGCCACTTCAGGCAGGAAACCATCGATCGATACAATCGACAGGCTGCCTTCGAATACGAGCGAGTCCGCGACTACCTCGTGGTGCACTATCAGCGGACAGAGCGGGAAGGGGAATTCTGGCGTCACTGCAGGAACACGGAGCTCCCTGACAGCCTCAAAGAGCGGCTCGAGCTCTTCTCGAACTATGGGCGCATCGTGCGCGATGAGAGCGAGCTCTTCCTCGTGCAGAGCTGGCTACACTTACTCATCGGGCAGGGCGTGCAGCCGAGCGGCTACGATCCCCTCGCAGAGACCCTCAGTGCGGCTGAGGCCCAGCAAGCGCTCGATTCCATCCGCGCCCTCCTCGGCCGCTGCGCCGCGGTCATGCCGCTGCACCGGGACTTCATCGCGCAGCACTGTGCGGCGCCGCCCCCGTAGAGGTGGCCCCCGTCGCCCGGGCGAGCTCGGTAAGCGGCGACCCGAGGCTCGCGCGCAATGCCTGTGCGAGCGGCTGCCGTACGGGCGCCTACAGTACGAGCGGCTTGTCCTGCAGCTGATTCGCGCCGGAGCGGCTGGGAAAGTGCTTGCCAAGATGGCTCGCTACCGCGTGAATGCCGTTCACTGCCCCGCCACGGTAGTCGCCCCGCGCGAACGCGGACTGCATTTCCCCGCAGACTTGATGCCACGCCGCGGAGTCGATTCTCGCGTGCGCGCCGCGATCGGCGACGATCTCGACCGAGCGGTCGGCGAGCAGGACATAGATGAGGACCGCATTGCGGTGCTCGGTATCCCACATACGAAGGAGAGAGAAGAGCTCGAGCGCGCGCTCGCGCGGCGATTGGCCACGCAGGAGGCGTGTGCCGTGCAGAGCGCCTTCGACTGCAAAGCGGAGCTCCGCATCGTGTGACCGCTCGCTCTCTGCGACGGCCAGCTCGATGGCCTGCAGGGTCGAGCGCGGGAATGCGCGCCGTGCGCGCCAGGGGGAGCTGAGGAGGTGCCTTGCGATACGTCGAGCGTTCATTGCCATCCGCATCACCATTGCGCCGATGCACCGCCGCCGCCGAACCCGCCTCCCCCGCCTGAGAATCCCCCGCCCCCGAGACCTCCGCCGAACCCGCCGCCCAAGCCTCCGCCGAAGCCGCCGCCGAACCCGCCGCCGCGATAGCCGCCGGTCATCCACGGGCCGGCCATCCCGCCGCTGAGCAGGGTGAATAGAAATCCGACGATACCGACGAATGCGGCAATTGCGAGCACTCCCGCAAGAAGCCACGCGAGGAATGCGAGGGCGCCGCCGGTGACGATCGCGCCCGGGACTCGACCCAGCGCGGCGCGCAGCAGGCCGCCGACGATCAGCGCAACGATGAACAGCACCGGCACGAGCTGCCGCCATGCGTTGCGGCCGTTGGCCCGAGCGGTCGGCTGCGCCGCCGGCAGCGGCTCACCGTTCACCACCGCGATCATTCGATCGAGGCCCGCCGCGATCCCGCCGTAATAATCACCCTGCCGGAACCGCGGCACGATGATCTCGCTCACGATGCGCTCGCAGACTGCATCGTTGAGCGCGCCCTCGAGCCCATAGCCGACCTCGATGCGGACAGTTCGGTCCTGCTTCGCAATGAGCAGAATCGCTCCGTCGTCCACACCTTTGCGTCCGAGCTTCCACTGATCCGCGACCCGGATGCCGAACTGCTCGATCGTCTCAGGAGCAGTGCTCGGCACGATCAATACCGCAATCTGGCTGCCCTTGCGCGCCTCGAAATCCTGCAGCGTCCGCTTGAGCGATGCCGCCTGCTGCGGCGATAACGTTCCTGTCCGGTCCGTCACTCGTGCCGCGAGGGTCGGTACCGCGACTTCGGCTCTGGAGAGAGTCGGCAGCCCCGCAAGCAGTGCGAACGCGAGGCTCCAGGAGGCAGTGCTCACCGGCCGCTCGGCGCGGTGGCAGGCGCTGCCGGCGCTGCGGGCGCACCGGATGGCGAGGCGGGCGCCGTCCCGAAATCCACCGTCGGAGGCCTCGAGACCTGCGCCTCGTCCGCGACGGTGAAATTCGGCTTGACCGCGTAGCCGAAGAGCTTTGCCGTCAGATTCGTCGGAAAGCTCCTCACCGTGACGTTGTAGGCCTGAACCGCCTTGATGTAGCGGTGCCGTGCGACGGCGATCCGGTTCTCGGTACCCTCGAGCTGCGCCTGCAGATCCCGGAAGTTCGCGTCGGACTTGAGCTGCGGATAGCTCTCCGAGACCGCCATCAGACGCGAAAGCGCGCCCGAGAGCTCTCCCTGCGCCGCCTGAAATTTGGCGAAGGCCTTCGGGTCGTTGATGAGCTCCGGGGTCGCCTGGATGCTGCCGACCTTGCTGCGGGCCTCCGCGACGGCGATGAACACGCGCTGCTCCTGCGCGGCGTAGCCCTTGACCGTGTTCACGAGATTCGGCACGAGGTCGGCCCGGCGCTGATATTGGTTGAGCACCTCGGACCACGCCGATTTCACCTGCTCATCGAGCGACTGGAAATGATTGTAGCCGCAGCCCGAGAGACCGAGCGCGAGCGCCGCGAGCGCCAAGAGCGAGATTTTGCGCATTCTGAAGTCCTCGCATCAGCCGGAGGCGCGATTCTACTTCGCCGACTGGCGGCGCGCCCCTTCAATTGGACGGGAGGCGCCGGGCCGGCCTGGTGAGCTTCGCGGAGAGCTCCATCCCGGCGAGCTGAGGGGCACCGAGCGGCGCGGCCGGGCGGCTCGGAGTAGGCATCTTAATACTTTGTGATATAGAGTACTTTACTTCATGCGGCGCTACGCTTAGGATGCCTCCCTCATAAGAGCCGCCGGGCCGTTCCGATAGCCATGAACGGTCGAGGCGGCTCCGAGGCTCGCTCGATGTCCGATCTCCGACGGGTTCGTCACCGCGTGGCACCCCGAGCCATGCGCATCGCACCTGAGCTGCCCTCGCCGCAGCGTGCAGGGAGGGTACAATCCCGCGATACCCTTCTCATCAACCCTTTCTATCCGAAGGACCCGAGGGCGAGTTTCGGCAAGCACGTGCTCACACCGACGCTCGCGCTCACCAGCGTTGCCGGTGCGACTCCCGCGCATTGGCGGGTGCGCTATTGGGATGAGAACCTGCTTCAGGGTCCCCCGCCTCGTGACCCAGTGCCGGAGGTCGTCGGCATCACCGTGCATCTGACGTTTGCGCGGCGCGCCTATGCGCTCGCGGACTGGTACCGCGCGCAGGGCAGCCGGGTGATCCTCGGTGGGCTGCACGTGCTCTCCTGTCCCGAGGAGGCGCTGCAGCACGCCGACGCCATCGCGGTCGGCGATGGAGTTCAGCTCTGGCCGCAGATTCTCGGCGATATCGAGCGTGGTTCGCTGCGGCCGCGCTACGACGCCGACTTCTCACGCCAGTACGCCGCGGACCCTCCGCCGCGCCGATCGATCCTGCCGCGCGAAGCGTTCCTGACGACCAGCAGTGTCATTGCGACCCGTGGGTGCCACAACCGCTGTGGGTTCTGCTATCTGGCCACCGATGGCCTGCACATGCCATACCGGATGCGCCAGGTTCAGCAGGTCGTCGAGGAGATCTCAGCGGACAGGCAGCCCTATACGGTCTTCATCGACAACAATCTCGGCTCGCGCCCGGGATACTTGCGCGCACTGTGCGGTGCGTTGCGCGGGCTGGAGATCATCTGGAGCGCCGCGGTGACCGTCGACGTGACCGATGATCCCACCCTCGTGCATGAGATGGCCCTCGCCGGATGCACCGGTGTCTTCGTGGGGTTCGAATCGCTGAACGCCGTGAATCTCTCCGACTCACGGAAGCGAACCCCGGCTCCCGAGGACTACGCGCGCCGCGTCGAGGTGTTCCACCGCTACGGAATCCAGGTCAACGGCAGTTTCGTGCTGGGGTTCGATCACGACCGGCCGGAGGTGTTCGAGCAGACGGTAGCCTGGATCGAAGCCCACCGCCTGGAGTGCGCGACGTTTCATATCTTGACTCCCTACCCCGGCACGCCGCTGTTCCGCCAGATGCAGCGGGAGGGACGCATCCTGCATCGGAATTGGGATCTCTACGACACCGGCCACGTGGTGTTCCAGCCGAAGCATATGAGTATCGAGGAGCTCGAGCGCGGCTACGCGTGGTGCTACGACGAGCTATTTTCGCACCGCTCCATCTGGAAGCGCCGGCCCGCCGATTCGAGAGCCGTACCCGCCTACCTGGCCATGAGCTATCTCTACAAGCGCTCGAATCTCTTCTGGCATCTGCTCATACGCCATCGCCTGACGGCCGCGCTCTGGAGACCGCTCATCGAGCATTCCCGCCGCCGGCATCTGAAATTGCGACGGCGGCTCGAGACGATGACCGATTCGGAGCTCCGCGCGAGCCAGTACGTCAGCGGCGGAGTCTGAGCACCGTGCGCTAACCCGCGGCCCTTGCTCGCAACGGCCAGCGCGTCTTGAAGAGGGACAGGTCGAACGACCCGCTCCGGTGTGTCGCCAGGTCGGCCAGGATCTCCCCGACGACAGCGGCAAACTTGAACCCGTGCCCACAGCAGGGACTCGCGATCAACACGTTCGCATGCGCGGGGTGCCGGTCGATCCAGAAATGTCCGTCCGGTGTGTTCGTGTACAGGCAAACCGCCGCCGAGCGAAATGCGCCGTCGGCGCTCGGAAGAAAGCGGCGCAAGAGGCTGCGCATGTCCGCGATCTCTGCGGCGTCGGCCTCGCGGTTCAGATGATCCGGGGAGCCACTGACGCCTCCGTGATGCCGCGCCACTTTCACACCTTCGCCAAGATCGGGACAGCCGTAGATGAACTGGCGATCCTCGAACTGCCACAGGTGCACCGGGCAGCGAGCCGGTGAGAAGCTTGCGCGCCCGCCCGTGGGGTCGAACCAGAATTGGACCTGACGCTCGACGCTCAATGGCGGCTCGAGATCGCCAAGCAGCTGGCGAGTCCAAGGACCGGCGCAAATCACCAGATACCCTGCGTTGTACGTCGCCCTTTGCGTTTCGACCGATACTCCCGTGCCGTCTGCCGTCCAGCTGAGCAGCGGTTCGTACGTGTGAACCTGTGCCCCATGCAATTGAGCGAGCACGAGGTGTGCGCGCACGCAGGCCTCCGGAAGGAGGATACCCGCGCGGGGCTCGTAGACGGCGATCATATCCGCCGCCGGGGTGAGACACGGGAAACGGCGGCTGACCTCCTCTGAGGACAGAACCTCGTGTTCCAGCGCATGCTGCTGTGCACTCAGCGCTGCGCCGGCAATCAATTCCGAGTCCGGCCGACCGATCATCAGGCCCCCGGTCTTCAGCAACAGCGTCGTCCTCGCCGCACCTTCGAGCTCGCCCCACAGCTGGTAGGCACGTTGGACGATCGGTACGTACGCCGGATCCTCGAAATAGGCTTCGCGAATGATGCGTGCCTTCCCGTGCGATGAACCAAGGGTGTGTGGCGGCGCGAAGCGGTCGAAGCCGAGGACGCGCATTCCTCGCTGCGCCAGGTGAAATGCGGCGGCGCTGCCCATCGCGCCAAGGCCCGCAATGATGACGTCGTGGGATTTCGCCATGCCTGTCCGACCACACGGGATCCGTCAAGATGTCAAGGCCGCCCGTCTGACGTCACCAGCAAAGCGAGCTTCGCGACAGCGACAGCACGTACCGCGCAGGGTTTGAGCTCGTTCGCCCGACACGCCGTGATGCTCGTCGAGAGATAGCGACCGGACGGCGAGGTCACGATCACGACCGTGCTGACCATGACACCGCCTGCGGTCTCGAAGCGCAGGAGATTGCCCGGCACGTGAAGCTCGAGGCTACAGGATTCAGACGACGATGCGAGGGTCAAGGCGCCGGAGGCACCGATCGCCTCACTCAGGCGAACGACGAACTCCTGGGTGAGAGCGTCGCTCGTCTGAGCGTCCACACACACCCTCGTCGGTCCCGCCGGTACGGGCGCCGCTGCCGGACCCGGAACCGTCTGTCCCTGCGCACGAGAGGCCTGCGCCGCCGCTCGCGCCGGCAAACACGTGCTCGAAAGTGCGATCAGAGCCGTCAGCGCTGCAAACCATGGGCATCGCTTCATGGACATCGCGTGTGTCATTGCTGCTGACCTGACGTTGCGTCTCACCGACAATCGCGCCATGTAGAATATAATGATCCATCCGCGGCGCCGCCGCACTTCGCCGTCGCGACCCATCCCGTCGCGACGAAACACTTGACGACTCATGCGCATTGCGACCTATAACGTCAATGGTATTTCGAGCCGCCTGCCGGTGCTGCTGCGGTGGCTCGAGCAGTCGCGACCCGATGTCGTGTGTCTGCAGGAGCTGAAGGCACCGCAGGAGAGGTTTCCACAGGCAGCAATCGAGATGGCGGGCTACCAGGCGCTGTGGCACGGCCAGAAGAGCTGGAACGGGGTTGCGATACTCACGCGCGGCGTCACTGCGATACAGACCCAGCGCGGACTCGCGGGCGATCCGGAGGATATTCACAGCCGTTACCTGGAAGCCTCGGTCGGTCCCGTGATCATCGGTTGCCTGTACCTGCCTAACGGCAACCCCGCCACCGGCCCGAAATTCGACTACAAGCTGCGCTGGTTCGAGCGTCTGACCGCGCGCGCCGCCGAGCTCATCGCGCGAGACGTGCCCGTGGTGCTCGCGGGCGACTATAACGCGATCCCCACGGAGCTCGATGCCTACAAACCGGAACGCTGGGTGGACGACGCTTTGTTTCGGCCTGACACACGCGCGGCGTATGCGCGCCTGCTCGCGCAGGGTTGGATCGATGCGTTGCGCCACCTGCACCCCGGCGAGCGCCTGTATACGTTCTGGGACTATTTCCGCAACGCTTATTCGCGCGATGCTGGCTTGCGAATCGATCATCTGCTGGTGGAACCCCGCCTCAACGAGGCGCTCAGCGCGGCGGGAGTCGACCGGTATGTGCGCGGCTGGGAGAAGACATCGGATCACGCTCCCGTCTGGATCGACCTCGCTGATCCGTTGTTGCAACGCTGATGGCGCAGCAAGGCTCGAACGAGGAGCCAGCCAAGGGCTTCACGGAGAGCACGGACGACCGCGGCTCACGAGAGAGGCTTCGCGAGCGGGCAAAGCGCCGGCTCCTCGGCGCTCGATCCAGACGGCTCTTTCTGCAGGTCGGTCTGCCCTGGGGTGCGGCGCTCCTCGTGGGCCTGGTCTCGGTGCTGTATGCCGAAGCGAGCACGTACGCTTCCAATGCCTTCCTCCGCCTGATCGCGGGCCGCTCCTGGCTCGCGTTCGTGATCACGCCGGCCCTGACCGCGCTCGCGCTGTTCCTCACACGACGGTGGTTCACGGGTAGCGAGGGCAGCGGCATTCCGCAGGTGATCGCGGCACTTCATGCACCGCGCACAGAAGAAAACACGCTGATGCGGCGCCTGTTCGGCGTGCGCGTGATCGTTGGCAAGATCGCCACCTCGCTGATCGGCTTGCTGGGAGGCCTCACCATCGGCCGAGAGGGACCTACGGTCCACATCGGCGCGGCAATCATGGCCGAGACCCGGCGGTTCTATCGACACAGCAACAACGCGCAACTGGAGCGGCGGCTGCTGCTTGCGGGTGCGGCGGCTGGACTGTCGGCTGCATTCAACACACCGCTCGCCGGCATCATCTTTGCCATCGAGGAGCTCGCCCGCGACTTCGAGAGCCGCACCAACGGCATCATGATCACGGCCGTGGTGTTCTCGGGCCTGACTTCGCTCGCGCTCGCGGGCAACTATCTCTATTTCGGGCAAATCAACGTGGTCGGGAATCTGGGTGGCTCGTTCGTCCTACCGGTAGTCCTGTCGGCGGTGCTCTGCGGCCTCTTCGGGGCGGCGTTCAATCTGGCGCTTCTGCGCTGGCGCACCTGGATGCCCGACTGGCTCATCGCGCTGCGCGCGCGCAGACCCTTGCTCTATGCGCTCGCCATCGGAATCGTGGTAGCGGCGCTTGGCGTCGGTACTCACGGTGAGACCTGGGGCAGTGGCTACGATCAGGCGCGCCACCTCTTGACCGGCGCGGGCTCGCTGTCAGCAGGCTATGCGATCACCAAGTGGGGCGCCATGGTCGCGACCTACATGGCCGGCATTCCCGGCGGGCTCTTCTCGCCTTCATTATCGATTGGGGCGGGTCTCGCGCAGTGGGTGCACGCCGTCTTCGCCTGGGCGCCGATGGCCGCCGTCATCGCGCTCTGCATGACCGGATACCTTGCCGCAGTCACCCAGTCGCCGATCACCTCCTTCGTGATCGTAATGGAGATGACCAATGGCACGAGCATGGTGATTCCGATGATGGCGACCGCACTCGTCGCCTCACGGATCTCCGCCTTCTTCACCCCGCCCCTCTACGAGGCACTCGCGGAGAGCAACTACTTCGGGGTCGCGACCCTGCCGCCGGGCGGATTCCTGAAGACCAAGCCGGTGCCGCCGCCGGGAGCGTGAGGGCCTTCAAGAATGCAAAAGCAAGAGCTTCGTGCCGCCGTGTCGCTGGCGGCGGTGTTCTCCGTACGGATGCTGGGTCTTTTCATGATCTACCCGGTATTCGCGGTCTTCGCGCGCCAACTCGCGGGGGCGACCCCCTATAAAATTGGACTCGCGCTCGGCATCTATGGGCTGAGTCAAGGTCTGCTGCAGATGCCGTTCGGCTTGCTCTCCGATCGCATCGGTCGCAAGGCCATGATCGTCTTCGGTCTCGTACTCTTCGGGCTCGGCAGTGCCGTCGCCGCCCGCGCGACGTCGATCGACGGCATGATCTGGGGTCGTGTCTTGCAGGG
>JBOHZR010000039.1:0-22995 GCA_050738595.1 Steroidobacteraceae bacterium
CGTCCGCGATGATCGGGATCGAGCGCTCGGCTAGCGGCAGCCGGATACGCCGCCCGACGAGCGCACGGTAGCGCTCGTCGTCGGGATTCACGGCAACCGCGCTGTCCCCGAGCATCGTCTCCGGGCGCGTGGTCGCGACGACGACGTGGCCCGAGCCGTCCTCGAGCGGATAGCGCAGGTGCCAGAGATGGCCCGCTTCCTCCTCGCTCTGCACCTCGAGATCGGAAAGCGCGGTGAGCAGCACAGGATCCCAGTTGACGAGCCGCTTGCCGCGATAGATCAGACCCTCGCGGTGCAGGCGCACGAACACCTCGACGACCGCGCGCGAAAGTCCCGGGTCCATCGTGAAGCGCTCGCGCGACCAGTCGACGGAGTCCCCGAGCCGGCGCATCTGCCCCGCCATCGTGCCGCCCGAGCGCTCCTTCCACTGCCAGACCCGCTCGAGGAACGTCTCGCGGCCGAGCTCGGCGCGCTTCACGCCCTGGGCCTCGAGCTGCCGCTCGACGACCATTTGCGTCGCGATGCCCGCATGGTCGGTCCCGGGCTGCCACAGCGTGTCGTCGCCGCGCATGCGATGCCAGCGCGTGAGCGCGTCCATCAAGGTGTGATTGAACGCGTGCCCCATGTGCAGCGTGCCGGTGACGTTCGGCGGCGGGATCATGATGCAGAACGGTGTGCCCCGGCCGCTGGGCGCGAACCACCCCTGCGACTCCCAACGCTCGTAGATGCGCCGCTCGATCTCGTGCGGAGCGTAGACCTTATCCATCGAACAATGATATCAGCGCACGTTGTGCGAGACCGGCTCGCACCCGCGCTCACGGTAGACCCGGAAGCGGGCCCGTCCCGCCTCGCGCCGCTGCGGTTCACCGTCGATCACTTCGACGATGCGCGCCGCGCGCTCCGCGAGCGGCGGAACCGCCGCTGCGAGATTGACGAGGACGTCGATACCGCTCGCGGGCGCTGCGCCCGTCGTGAGGAGCACCGGCGCTTCGGCAGCCGCTCCCGAGCCGACGATCTCGTGCGGGACGAAGCTGCGATCATCCCCGAATGTCCACAACAGCTCATCGAGCATCGCGAGCTCGGCGGGGTCGGTATGCCAGACGAGCACGTTCTGCCCGGCGCGATAAGCCTTCTCGATGATGCGGCACGCGAGTCTCAAGCGCGCCGCGCTCGAGCGCTCCTCGAGAACATAGAAGCTGACCTCGGGCCGCTGAGCCGACATCGTCGATCGCCGATGAGCGGGCAGCCGATCCTACTTCGCGATGCCGGCGCGGTGCGCGAGGAAATTCGTGAGCAGGGGGGTCGGACGTCCCGTGCTGCCCTTCTGCGCGCCGCCCTGGTATGCGGTGCCCGCGATGTCCAGATGGGCCCAGTTGAGGCCCTCGGTGAACTTGGCGAGAAACGCCGCCGCCGTGATCGCCCCGCCTTCGCGGCCGCCGATGTTCGCGAAATCCGCGAAGTTGCTCTTGAGCTGATCCGCGTAGTCCTCGGTGAGCGGCAGCTGCCAGGCACGATCGTCGGTGCGCTCGCCGGCCGCGACGAGCTCGCGCACGAGCGCCTCGTCATTGCCCATGACTCCCGTGTGGTGCGCGCCGAGCGCGATCACGCAGGCCCCCGTGAGCGTCGCCATGTCGATGACCGCCGCGGGCCCGAAGCGCCGCGCATAGTGCAGCGCATCCGAGAGGACGAGCCTTCCCTCCGCATCCGTATTGAGGATTTCGACGCTCTTGCCGGCTGCGCTCGTCACGATATCGCCCGGCTTGACCGCCCGGCTGCCGGGCATGTTCTCGCAGGCGGCGACCAGGCCGACGACCCTGAGCGGCAGGCGCACTTGCGCCGCGAAAGTGATCGCGGCGAGCACCGCCGCCGCGCCGCTCATGTCGAACTTCATCTCGTCCATCGCGGAGGCCGGCTTGATCGAGATGCCGCCCGTGTCGAACGTGATTCCCTTGCCGACGAGCACGATCGGCGCCGCGCCGGCCTTGCCGCCGCGGTGATCGAGCACGATGAAGCGCGGCGGCTCGGCGCTCCCGCGCGTCACGGCAAGGAAACAGCCCATTTTGTGACGCTTGATGGCCGCCTCGTCGAGCACCTGCACCCTGACGGAGCCGTACTCGCGCCCGATGCCGCGGGCGCGCTCGGCGAGGTAGCTCGGCGTGCAGAGATTCGCGGGCAGATTCGCGAGATCGCGCTGCACACCCATGGCGAGCGCGGCTGCCGCGCCATGCTCCAAGCCGCGCCTCACGGCAGCCTCGGCGCGCACCGGTCCCGCCACGAGCCGATCGAGCCGCGCAGCTGCAGGCTTCTTGCCCGTCTTCAGATCATTGATGCGGTAGAGCGTGCTGCCGGCGATCTGCGCAATCGCGCGGCCGAGCTCGTAGTCGCCGACCTCGCGCGCAGGCGGGCGCTCGAGTGCGAGCGCGGCGCTCGTGATGCGTGTGCGGGCGAGGGCGCTGACCGTGCTCGCACAGGCGCGGCGCCAGGCCCTCTGGCCGTAGCTCTTCGAGGGCCCGAGCCCGACGAGCAGGACGCGCCCGCCGGGCACTTCGGGCACGTCCGTCACGAGCTGCGTCTCGCCGGCGCGCCCACCGAAGTCGCCGCGCTCGATGAGCGCCGCGAGACGCCCGCCTGCCGCGGCATCGAGGCTGCGCGCTTGTGGCGCGAGCGCCGGGTCGTCGAAAACGCCCGCCGCGACGCACTCCACGTCGAGCTTCGCCAGACCCTTCGACCAGAGATCAAATTTCATCAGACGTGCTCCCGCGGCCTACCGTGCGCCGGCGCGCCGTTGTGGTGCGCCCCCGAGTGCCTTACCTTACCCGCCGCGCTCCATTGCGCTCCGGCGTCGAGCGCGCAAGTCTAACCGATCGGCCCCGGGGGACCGTTGCGGCGCATACTCGAACGCTACATTCTGCGGGAAGTCCTCACGAGCGGGCTCGTCGTCACCGGCGTGCTGCTGGTGCTCATCGTCACCAACGAGGTGACGCGCGTGCTCTCGCGCGCGGCGGACAATCAGTATCCACGCAGCAT
This sequence comes from Steroidobacteraceae bacterium, assembly GCA_050738595.1. Classification (GTDB taxonomy): domain Bacteria; phylum Pseudomonadota; class Gammaproteobacteria; order Steroidobacterales; family Steroidobacteraceae; genus JASHUC01. Next base: position 3,028 of record JBOHZR010000039.1, read on the forward strand.
GGTGCTCGAGCTGATCGGCCTCGGCGCCCTCAACAACCTGCAGGTCATCGTGCCGATCGGCCTGCTGCTCGCCGTGGTGTTCGCCTTCGGACGGCTATATCACGACAGCGAGATGACCGCGGCGCTCGCCTGCGGCGCGCGGCCCGCGCGGTTCTATGGGCCCGTGAGTCTGCTCGCCGCCCTCGTGACGGTGCTCCTCGCGTGGCTCTCGCTCGACGTCGCTCCGCACGCGATGGCGAGCGTGCTCGATCTGCGCGCCGTGGCGCTCAGGGCCGGACAGCTCGCGCCGGTCGCCCCGGGCCGCTTCCGCAGCTTCGGCGGCGGAAACACGATCGTGTACGCACAGGGCGCGGCGCCGGACGGCACGCTCTCGAATGTCTTCGTCGAGCGGCGGCGGGGCGATCGCGTCGAGGTGGCCGTCGCCGACAGCGCGCGGCATAGCGTCTCGCCGGACGGTAATTCCCTCACGATCACCCTCTACGACGGGGAACGCTACGAGGGAGAGCCGGGCGGCGCTGAGTACCGCATGATGCGCTTCGCCGAGCACACGATCCCCGTGAGCATGCCGCCGCCCGTGATTTCCGTGAGTGACCTCGACGCCGCCCCGACCGCCCGGCTCATCGGCGCTCCCGACCGCGCGAGCGAGGCGGAGCTGCAGTGGCGCTTCGCGATGCCCGTCATGTGCATGGTGCTCGCGGTGATCGCGGTGCCGCTCAGCCGCCTGAAACCGCGCCAGGGCCGGTATGCCCGCCTGTGGGTCGCGGTGGTTCTGTACCTCGTCTACTCGAATCTCGTCACCCTCGGACGGAGCTGGATCGAGCATGGTACGGTGCCGGCATCGATCGGTCTGTGGTGGACTCACCTGGTCCTGATCGGCGCGGCCGCCCTCGTCGTGCTCGGTCCTCGAGTGCTGGCGCGCCTGCGGCACCGCGATCGGTGCCCCGCGTGACGACCCTCGACCGCTATATCGTGCGCACGATCCTCGCGGGGACCGGCCTGTTCATGGCGGTGCTGCTGGCGGTTGCGGTGCTCGTCACCTTCATCGGCGAACAGGGCGATGTCGGGCAGGGGCAATACACCGCGGCGAGCGCATTCTGGTTCGCGCTGATGAACATGCCTCAGCAGGCGTGGGAGCTCCTGCCGATCGGCGCGCTGATCGGCTCGCTCCTCGGACTGGGGCAGCTCGCGCGCGGGAGCGAGCTCATCGTGCTGCGCTCCTCCGGCGCCTCGGTCGCGCGGATCGCGGGCGCGGCCCTCATCGCGGGAATCATGCTGGTCGCGTTCGAGGTGATCCTCGGAGAGCTGATTGCCCCGCCGCTGCAGCAGGCGGCGCGTCAGCAGAAGGCCTTCGAGCGCTTCTCGAGCCTCGACTTCGGCGCCGGCGGGGCGTGGGTCCGGGACGGCAATCTGATCCTCGATGCGGAGCGGCTCTCGGGCGCTCAGCGAATCGGCGGACTGCTCGTCTTCCAGCTCTCGCGCGATCACCGGCTGCTCGCAATCGGCCACGCGGCGAGCGCGCACGCCGGTGCCAACGGGCACTGGGTTCTCAACGATTACCGCGAGTCGCGCTTCACGCCGGACCGCGTGGTCTCGAGTGCGGAGCGCTCCCGCACGCTCGAATCGCACGTCACGGCGGACTTCCTGCGGCTCGCGGCCGCGCAACCACAGGACCTCGCCGCGAGCGCACTGTGGACGGTGATCGGCTACGACCGCGCGAACGCGCTCGATCCCTCCGCCTACGTGTTTGCTTTCTGGTCGCGCATCGCGCGCACGATCGCGATCGTCTTCGCGGTGCTGCTCGCGATTCCCTTCGTGCTCGGCGTGCTGCGTTCCTCCGGCGCAGGCTCGCGCATGGCGGCGGGGCTCCTCATCGGGATCGCGCTGTATCTGCTGCAGCGCCTCATCGAGACCGGCACCGTGGTCTTCAGGCTCGATCCCGTGCTGCTCGCGTGGCTGCCGACCTCGCTCCTCGCGGCCGTCTCGCTCGTGCTGCTCGCTCGGGCGCGTTGACCGCGGCTTAGCGCTTCTCGGCGAGGATCCGCCCGAGCCGGTCGAGGGTTCGCATGGCGAGCAGCGCCTGCGCGACGCTCGCATTCGGCTCGCGCCGCTCGCGGATCGCCGCGAAGAACTCGCGGTCCTGCAGCTCGATGCCGTTCATCGATACATCGACCTTCGAGACGTCGATCTTCTTCTCCTCGCCGTCGAGCAGATCGTCGTAGCGAGCGATGTAGGTGCCGTTGTCGCAGATGTAGCGGAAGAACGTCCCGAGCGGCCCCTTGTTGTTGAACGAGAGCGAGAGCGTGCAGACTTTGCCGGAGGGCGTCTTCAGCAGGATGCCCATGTCCATCGCGATGCCGAGCTGCGAGTGGTGCGGGCCCTCGACGGCGTAGCAGTCGGAGACCTGCTCGCCGGCCTGGTACATGAAGAGGTCGACCGTGTGGCAGGCGTGATGCCACAGGAGGTGGTCCGTCCAGCTGCGCGGCTTGCCTTGCGCGTTCATGTTCGTGCGGCGGAAGAAGTACGTCTGCACGTTCATCTGTTGAACCGAGAGCTCCTTGGCCGCGATCCGCCGATGGACCCACTGGTGCGAGGGATTGAAGCGGCGCGTGTGCCCGGCCATGGCGATGAGGCCGGTCTCCTTCTGCACGCGCACCAGCTCCTCGGAGTCCTTCAGCGAGTCCGCCATCGGGATCTCGATCATGACGTGCTTGCCGGCGCGCATCGCCTCGATTGCCTGGCGCGCGTGCATCTGGGTGGGCGTCGTGAGGATCACGGCTTCGAGCCCGGGCTGCTGGAGCGCCTCCGAATAGTTCACGGTCCAGTGCGGGATCTCGAACCGCTGCGCGACCTCCTGGGTCGTCTCGGGCGAGCCGCCCGCGAGGCTCACGACCTCGATTCCGGGAATGTTCCGGATCGCCTCCAGGTGCTTCTGGCCGAATGCGCCCTGTCCCGCCATCAGTACTTTCATCGCGCGCTCCTCACCGACTCTCGAGGATGATGGTCCCGACCGCCGTCGAGGAGGCCGGGATGTGATAGAACCGATAGACCTCCTCGACGCGCTCCCCGAGCGCGCCGCGCATCATGAGCCACATCACCAGCTCGATCGCCTCGGCGCCCGCTTCGCGCAGATACTCGAGCGGCTCGATCTTGAGGAGCCGCTCGGGGTCCTGCGACAGTCCGTCGAGGAAGCCCTTGTCGAAGGCAGGGTTGGTGAGGCCCGCGCGCGGCCCCTGAATCTGATGCGACATGCCGCCGGTCCCGAAGATCACGACCTTCAAATCCTCGTCCCAGCGCTCGACCGCCCGGCGGATCGCCTGCCCGAGCCGCAAGCAGCGATGCCCCGTCGGAGCCGGGTACTGGATGACGTTGACCGCGAGCGGAATCACGCGGCAGGGCCAAGCCGGGGGACTGCCGCAGAGCAGCGTGAGCGGCACGGTGAGGCCGTGATCGACCTGCATCTCGTTGCAGATCGTCATGTCGAACTCATCGAGCACGAGCGACTGCACGAGGTGCGCGGCAAGCTCGGGGTAGCCCTTCACGACCGGCACGGGTCTCGGCCCCCAGCCCTCGTCCGCGATCGGAAACTCATCGGCGCAGCCGAGCGCGAAGGTTGGAATGATCTTGAAGTCGAAGGCGTTGACATGATCGTTGTAGACCATGATCACCACGTCCGGCTGCGTCTGCGCCATCCAGCGCTTCGCCGGCTCGTAGCCCTTGAAGAGCGGCTGCCAGTAGGGCTGATCCGTCTTGCCGTTGTCGACGGCTGCTCCGATCGCCGGCGTATGGGAGGTGCCGACCCCGGCGATGATCCGGGCCATCAGCGCTTCCCCTGCCGCTCGGCCTTCGAGCGCCAGCCATCGGGCGAGCGGCCGCCTTTGAGCATCATGTCGACATATTCTTTTTCGGTCATGCCGGTCATCTGCGAGGCCATGTACTGGTAGGATTTGCCGTCCGTGAAGGCGAGCTTCGCGAGCGCGTAGGAAACGCCGCCGAGCTCGAGGAGCCTGTTCCAGTCGCGCCTCAGCACCCCGGCGCGCTGCTCGGGGCTCATGCGGAATCTGAGCGTGTACTCGCTCTCGTTCGCGAGGAACGCCTTGCGGTTCGACTCCTTCATGAGCGAGTACAGGAACTCGTTGAGCGGATAGCCGCGGCGCGCGAGCTGTGCGTCGAACACCCAGGTGCCGGGGATGTCCTCGTAGGGTTCTTCGTGATGCGGTATGGTCATGAGGGTCTCAAGGCTCAAGCGCCGAATCCATACAGGCGGTGCGGATTGTCGACGAGGATTCTCCGCTGCAGCGCCGGGTCCGGCATGTAGAGCGGGATCAGATCGAGGAGATCGCCGTCGTTCGGCATGTGACGGGAAATGTTCGGATGCGGCCAATCGGTGCCCCAGAGGCACCGGTCCGGGGCGGCCTCGATGAGCGCCTGCGCAAACGGGACCGCATCCGTGAACGGCGGGCCCGCACTCGCGATGCGCTCGGCGCCGCTGATCTTCACCCAGCAGCGGTCATTGTGCCGGAGCACCTCCAGCAGGCGGCGGAAAGGCTCCTGGCCGAGGCCGGCCTTGGTCGGCACCCGTCCCATGTGGTCGATGAGAAAGGGCACCGGGAGCTTCTCGAGGAGGTCCGCATGCTCGAGGAGATCGCCTGCGTCGAAGTGCAGGTCGACGTGCCAGCCGAGCGGCCTCACGCGCGCGACCACCCGGTGAAATTCACCCATGTCCGGCATGCCGCCGAGATGCTTGACGAAATTGAAGCGCACGCCGCGGCAGCCGCCTCGATCAAGCGTTTCGAAATCCCGCTCCGTGAGGGAGTCGTCCGCGTTCGCGACGCCCCGATAGCGGCCGTTGCTCGCCGCGATCGCATCGAGAATGACGCGATTGTCGCGCCCGTGGCAGCTCGCATTCACGAGCACGGCGCGCTCGAGCCCGAGCGTCGCCTGCAGCTCCCGGAAACGCTCGAGTGGGGCGTCCGGAGGCGTGTAGCTGCGATCGGGCGCATACGGATAGCGGTTGGCAGGACCGAAAATGTGGCAGTGAGCATCGCACGCCCCCGGAGGCGGGCGATATTTCGGCTTGTGCGTATCGGGATCGGGAGCCTTGCAGGTCGGAATCATCGTATGCGGGTCGCCAGGGCGCCCGTCCGGGCGGCAGATGCGGGTCGCGCGGTTGTCGCCGGCGACGGAGGTCAGTCCGTGCGGGCAATTTGGTATCGTAGCACGACCTCGAGCGCCGACAGGAGTCGAGCCTTATGAACGCTCCACGCGCCGCAGCGGCGGTTTGCGCCCATCCGCTCAGCACCGATTTCGCTCACCTGATCGATGGGGAGCTCGTGCGCACGGGCGAGCCCCTCGATGTGATCAATCCGGCGACCGGCGCGGTCTTCGCGCGCTGTACCTCGGCGGGTCGTGCGCAGCTCGAGCGTGCCGTCGCCGCGGCCCGCCGCGCGTTCGCCGCATGGCGCGAGCGCTCGTTCGAGGAGCGCCGCACGGCGATCAAGCAGATGGCGCAGGTCCTGCGCGAAGCCCAAGCGGAGCTCGCCGAGCTGCTGACACTCGAGCAGGGCAAGCCGCTCGAGCAGGCGCGCGCTGAGATCGCTCGAGCGGCGACTCAGGCCGAGGGCATGGCGGCGATCCCGATCGAGCCCGAAGTGCTCCTCGACGATGCGACGCGGCGTATCGAGCTCACCTACTTCCCCCTGGGCGTCGTCGGAATCATCACGCCGTGGAACGCCCCCATCAACCTCGCGGCGGGTCCGCTCACCTCGGCGCTGTACACGGGCAATGCCGCGATCATCAAGCCTTCTCCGTACACGCCTCTCACGACGCTCAAGCTCGCTGAGAAGCTGCGCGAAGTGTTTCCGCGCGGAGTGCTCAACGTGCTCGCCGGGGGGGATGAGCTCGGGCAGTGGATGAGCGCGCATCCGGGCATCGACAAGATCTCATTCACCGGATCGGTCAGCGCGGGCAAGCAGGTGATGGCGAGCGCCGCGGCGACGTTGAAGCGCGTGACGCTCGAGCTCGGGGGCAATGACGCTGCGATCGTGCTCGATGACGTGGACCCGAGGGCGATCGCCCCGAAGCTGTTCTTCGCCTCGTTCGTGAACAGCGGCCAGGTCTGCATGGCGGTCAAGCGCATCTACGCGCACGAGCGCATCTACGATGCGCTCTGCGAGGCGCTCGTCGAGGAAGCGCGCAAGGCGAAGGTCGGCAGCGGCCTCGAGCCGGGCGTCGAGCTCGGACCCATTCAGAACAAGGCGCAGTACGACCGCGTTCTCGAGCTGCTCGCGGATACGCGGCGCGCCGGCGCCCGCATTCTCGCGGGCGGCGAGGTGCCGCAGGGGCCGGGCTATTTCTTCCCGCCGACGCTCGTCACGGACATCGACGAGGGGAGCCGCCTCGTGCAGGAGGAGCAGTTCGGCCCGCTCGTGCCGATTCTCAAATTCCGCGACGTGGACGATGCCGTGCGGCGCGCGAACGACACGCGCTTCGGGCTCTCCGGCTCGGTCTGGAGCGGCGATCCCGACCGTGCAGCGGCGATCGCGGCGCGGCTCGAGGTCGGCACCGCCTGGATCAATCAGCACCGCGCGACCTCGGCGGTGGTGCCGTTCGGAGGTGCGAAGGAGTCGGGCATCGGGCGCCAGTACTCGGCGCTAGGGCTCAAATCCTACCTGGAGCCGCGGGTCATCAGCCTGCTGAAATGAGCGCTCAGCCCCCGAGCGCCGTCATCATCGCCGCCGGGTAGCGCTCGCCGCGTACGCCGATCCGATCCACGAGTGCGCGCAGCGCCTCGAGCTCGGCCACGCTCAGGGAAATATCGAGCGCGCCCAGGTTGTCCGCGAGGTGGGCGCGTGTCTTCATGCCCGGAATCGGCAGAATGTCCTCTCCCTGCGCGAGCACCCACGCGAGGGCGAGCTGTGCCGGCGTGCAGCCCTTGCTCTCGGCCAGCTCCCGCACGCCCGCACCGAGGCGCGCATTGTGTTGAGCGGCGGCATCGTGAAAGCGCGGCATGTTGCGCCGGGCATCATTGTCCGGCAGGTCGGAGAGGCTCGCGAAATTTCCCGCGAGGAAGCCGCGGCCGAGGGGGCTGTAGGCGACGAGTCCGACCCCGAGCTCGCGGCACACCGGCAGGATGCCGGTCTCAGGGTCCCGCGTCCAGATCGAGTACTCGTTCTGTACGGCCGCGATCGGATGCACCGCGCAGGCGCGGCGCAGCGTCTCGGGGCTGCACTCTGAAAGCCCGATGTAGCGGATCTGGCCCGCTCGGACCAGCCCCGCGAGAGCGCCCACGGAATCCTCGATGCTCACCGTGCGGTCGATCCGGTGCAGGTAGTACAGGTCGATGCGATCGGTTCCGAGCCGCAAGAGGCTCCCCTCGACCGCCTTGCGAAGCGACTCGGGCTTGTTGTCGATGACGAGCGTCCCGTCGGAGGTCCGCGTGATGCCGTACTTCGAGGCGAGAAACACCTCATCCCGACGGTCGCGGATCACCGAACCGACGAAGCGCTCATTCTCCCCGAGCTGGTAGCTCGAAGCGGTATCGAAGTGATTCAGGCCGCGGTCGAGCGCCTCGAGCAGTGTTGCGCGACCCTGCGCGTCGTCGCGAACGCCGTACCACCCGACGAGTCCCATGCAGCCGAAGCCGATCGCAGAGAGCCGCTCGCCGGTCTTGCCGAGAACTCTGGTACGCATGCCGTTTCCTCCGGTGGACCGAGGGTGAGGATTCTCTCCCGGCGCGCCGCGCTTGTCAGGACATATCGCGCGCCGATAGCATCGGCGCTCGACCCCCGCCACCCTCGAGGCGCCGCCCAATGATCATCGACGTCCACGGCCACTACACGACGGCTCCGAAGGCGCTGCAGGCGTATCGCGACGGTCAGATCGCCGGTCTCAAGGACCCTGCGCACACGCCCGTGCCCGCGAAGCTCGACGTGAGCGACGAGCAGATCCGCGAGAGCCTCGAGGGCGCGCAGCTGAAACTACAGCGCGAACGGGGCACCGACCTCACGATCTTCTCACCGCGCGCATCGGCGATGGCGCACCACATCGGCAACGAGACGACGAGCCGGCATTGGTCTCGCGCCTGCAACGACCTGATCCATCGCGTCTGCACACTGTATCCGAACAATTTCGTCGGGGTGTGCCAGCTGCCCCAGTCGCCCGGCGTGCCGCCCGAGCACAGCGCCGAGGAGCTCGAGCGCTGTGTGAAGGAGCTCGGGTTCGTCGGTTGCAATCTCAACCCCGACCCCTCCGGCGGCCACTGGAGCTCCCCGCCCCTCACGGATCGGCACTGGTATCCGCTCTACGAGCGCATGGTCGAGCTCGAGGTGCCTGCGATGGTGCACGTGAGCTCCTCGTGCAATCCCAATTTCCATGCGACCGGGGCGCACTACATCAACGCCGATACGACGGCGTTCATGCAGTTCCTGACGAGCGACCTGTTCAAGGACTTCCCCACGCTGAAGTTCGTCATTCCACACGGAGGCGGCGCCGTGCCGTACCACTGGGGCCGCTATCGGGGTCTCGCGCAAGACATGAAGCGCCCGCCGCTCGAGGAGCTGCTGCTCAAGAACGTGTTCTTCGACACCTGCGTCTATCATCTGCCGGGCATCAGGCTGCTGCTCGAGGTGGTGCCGATCGACAATATCCTGTTCGGCTCGGAGATGGTCGGCGCGGTGCGCGGCATCGATCCGCGGACCGGCCAGTTCTATGACGATACGAAGCGCTACGTCGATGCGCTGCCGCTCGGCGAGGCCGAGCGGCGCAAGCTCTTCGAGGGTAATGCTTTCAGAGTTTATCCGCGGCTTAAGGCGCGGCTCGCCGCTCGCTGAGGCGGCGCCGCGCGCGAAGAGGGAACGCGCGCATGCAGAATCTTCCGCAGCCTGAGCCCGGCCTCACGGCCGCGACGCTCATTGCCCGGGCCGCGGCCCTCGCACCGCTTCTGTACGAGCAGGAGGAGCAGAGCGACGCGCGAGGCCGCTACTCGGATGAAGTTCATGAGCGCTTGATGCGCGAGGGGTTCTACCGAATCCTGCAGCCGCGCATGTTCGGCGGCTACGAGTTGAGCCTCGAGAGCTACGTCCGGGTGATCATGCAGCTCTCGCAGGGCCACCCGGCCGCGGGGTGGTGCTTCACGCTCGCCGCTTCGCACGGCCTGGTGCTCGCCTCGCACTGGCCGCTCCAGGCGCAGCGCGAGCTCTTCGGGCCCGAAGGAGACTTCCGCTGCGCGATGACCGCGGGACCGACCGGAACGTACCGGCGCGTCGAGGGCGGGTACATCGTGAGCGGGGTGCATCCCTTCGCCTCGGGAATCCCGGTGTCCACGCATTTCATGGGTGCGGGGCTCCTGCGCGGCGGCGATGGGGCGCCGCAGACGGTGTACTTCGTCCTGCCGCGCGAGCGGTTCGAAATCCTGCCCGACTGGGGCGGTGAGCGCAGCCTCGGGATGCAGGCGAGCGGCTCGAACAGCGTAAAGATCAGCGAGGCGTTCGTGCCCGAGCATCATTTCGTGCCGGCGAACGTGATGCTCTCCTCCGAGCACCTGCTCGAGGGTACGCACGGCACGCGCGCGCACGGCAATCCGATGTATCTCGGCATTCTCGCGGGATGGTTCAGCTGCGAGTTCGGGGCGATCTTCACGGGCACCGCGCGCGCGGCGCTCGCGGAATTCGAGCAGCTGCTCAAGACCAAAAAGATGACCTTCAATCCGCAGGTGCCGCGTTCGCACGATCCGTTCAATCAGGTGACGCTCGGAGAGGCGTTGAGCCGCACGGACGCCGCCGAGGCGCTCACGATCGCAGCCACGCAGCTCGCCATGGCGCTCTCGGAGCGCTGGGCGCGCGCGGGCACGCCGATCGCCGCGGCGGATACGCTCACCGTGTGGAGCATCTCGCGCGAGGCCTGCCGGAACGCGTGCGAGGCCGTCGAGATGCTCTTCAAGGCCGCGGGAGCCTCGGTCAGCAAGCGCGGGGAGCGGCTGCAGCGCTATTTCCGCGACGTGCAGATGTACCGCGTGCACATCCAGTCGCAGCCCCTGTTTCCCCAGATGCGCGGCCAGGTGCAGCTCGGCATCCCGCTGCCCGCGCCGTTCGCCTGAGGCTGCGCGCGCCGCTGCCCGGCGTGATGCTGCGCTCGTAGCCGATGCCGCGCTTCAAGCGGATTCGCCGGCTCGCCGGGCAGCTCTGGCTGCAGGTGCTCGTGGGCACGGTGGCCGGCATCGTGCTCGGGCTCATGTGGCCGGCGTTCGCTGCGAGCATGAAGCCCCTCGGCGATGCGTTCATCGCGCTCGTGCGCATGATCATCGCGCCCGTTATCTTCTGCACGGTCGTTCACGGCATCGCCGGCATGCGCGATATGCGCCGGGTCGGGCGCGTTGCAGTGAAGGCGCTCGTGTACTTCGAGCTGGTGACGACCGTCGCGCTCCTGATCGCGCTCGCCGCCGTGAATCTCACGCGTCCGGGCGCCGGTATGCATATCGACCCGCACGCTCTCGATGCGCGCGCCGTCGCCGAGTACGCAACGCGTGCGCATCGCGGCGTGGCCGAGTACCTGCTCGGGATCATCCCGCAGACCTTCGTCGGCGCGTTCACTCATCCCGAGGTGCTGCCCGTGCTCGCCGTGTCCATCCTGTTCGGGATTGCGATATCGATGATGGGCGATCGCGGCCGGCCCATCGTCGAGCTCGTGGGGCTCGCCTCCGAGGCCGTGTTCCGCATCGTCGGGTTCATCATGTGGGTGGCGCCGCTCGGAGCGTTCGGCGCGATGGCCTTCACGGTCGGCCGTTTCGGAGCGGGGTCGCTGCTCGCACTCCTGAAGCTGCTCGCGGAGTTCTATTTCGTCTCGCTCGCCTTCGTCTTCATCGTGCTCGGGGCGATCGCGTATTGGGCGGGTGTGAGCCTCATCCGGCTGCTCGCCTACATTCGCGACGAGATCGTGATCGTCGCGGCAACGACATCCACCGAGACCGTGCTGCCGCGCCTCATCGAAAAGCTGCGCGCGCTCGGATGCGAGGAGTCGGTCGTGGGACTCGTCGTGCCGACCGGCTACTCGTTCAACCTCGACGGCACGTGCCTGTATCTCAGCACCGCAGTGGTGTTTCTCGCGCAGGCGACGGACACGCATCTCGGCATCGGGCAGCAACTCGCGCTGCTCGCGGTGCTGCTCCTCACCTCCAAAGGCGCCGCCGGCGTTGCCGGCGCGGGCTTCGTCGTGCTGGCCGCGACACTCGCGACCTCGGGCACCGTGCCGGTCGCGGCCATCGCGCTCGTCCTCGGCATCCATCGGCTCATGGCCGAGGCCTTGACGTTCGTCAATCTCGTCGGCAACTCGGTGGCGACGATCGTGGTGGCGCGGTGGGAGAACGCGGTGGATTACGCGCGTCTGCACGCGCTCGTCGGGCGACGCGGGGCGCGGGTGCCGCAGGGCGCGCGCGGCTCCCCGGCGGCGCTCAGGGAATGAGCACGCGAGGCGCGCCGCTCGACCTGCGAGTGGTCATCCGCATGCCGTCACGGCGACGGCTGCCCAGAAGACGACGGCTGCCCGCAAGACATTTCACCTCTGCGCGCAGGTGGTCTAAGCTGTCTGTCGAGCCATGTCGAGCTTACACACCTTCGCCGTACTCTTCGGCGCGCCGAGGCTCCACTTCCTGCCGCGCAGAGCCGACGAGCCGGGGCACCCGCGTGTTCCCGACCCGCGCTGGGGAGCCCTCGTCGGGCTCCTCATCACGCTGCTGCTCGTGCTCGGAGGAATGCTCCTCGTCCGGGTCCTGGGCCGCGCCGCCCGGCTCCAGGATTGTGTGATGTCCGGCCGCACGAACTGCGCGCCGATCGAGTCTTCCGGACCGGAAAGTCGATAGTTAGCGGGAATCGGTATCGGTTCACGGGAGCTCCGGCTAGGGCGCTGCTATAACCTCGGCCGTGAAATGTCCGAAGTGCGGTCACGGGCAGGACGGCACGGTCCAGTGTGGGTCGTGCGGAGTCTATTTCGCCAAGCTCGCGCAGCAGCCGGCACCGGCCCCTCCACCGTCTCATCGAGAGGATCGGCAGGCGCGAGCCTCGGGCTTCGGTCCGGGCGCTCTCCTGCTCGCGATCTGTGCCACCGCGGCAATCGTCTATGGGCTCACGCGCCAACAGGGTCAAGGCTCCGTGACTCGGGCTGACGCGGCCAGCAGCGCGGTGGCCCCGAACACAGCCGCCCGGGCGGCGAGCGGCTCCTCCGGCGTCTCGAGCCTCTCGGAGTCCGGAGCGCAGCTCACCCGGGCTCATCCAGCGGGCAACGCAATCGAAGCGGCACGCAACGCGACGGTGTTCATCAAGACGGGGTGGGGTCTGGGCTCCGGGTTCATCCTCGACGAGGATTGCCACGTGATCACGAACCGCCACGTGGTGGAGTCGGACGGCGCTCGCGTCGCGGCGAGCGTGACCGGAGACCCGCAGGTGCGGGCGCGGATCGCTCTCGCGCGGCAGCAGCTTCAAGGCGCCATCGTTCGGGCCGAGCGTCTGCGCCGCTCGCTCGAGACCCAGCCGGGTACGAACCTCGAGCAGATCGAGCTCGATGACAAGATCGCAGCCATGCAAGATCAGCTCGAGCATCTGCCGCAGCAAGTGGACGCGGCGATCAGTGAGAAAGTCACGGATTCGGCTCGCACCGGCTTCTCGGCGATCCTCGTCGATGGCACCGAGTACGACGGCCTGCATGCGCAGTTCGCCGAGCATGCCGATCTCGCGCTCTTTCAGCTGCCTGCGAGCCATTGTGCGCACGTCGTGTCGGGCAGCTCGACGGGACTCGCCCTCGGTGAGCGGCTCTACACGATCGGAAATCCTTCGGGCCTCGCGTACACCGTCACCTCGGGCGTGTTCTCCGGGGAGCGCATGGCCGGCGCGCAGCGGCTCCTGCAGACCGATGCGCCGATCAACCCGGGCAACAGCGGCGGTCCGCTGCTCGAGGAGAACGGCGACGTGGTCGGCATCAATACGCTGGTGCTGCGCGGCACGCAGGGGATCGGCTTCGCGATTCCGATCGAGACGGCGTACGAGGAATTCTTCGAGCTGAGAGCCGCGCGTTCCGACTCGGACGATTGAGAGCGAGGCGGCCGCTCACGCCTTCGAGCGCAGCGCGCCCATGAAATCGCGCTTGCCGATCGGAGCTCCCTTCCCCCGCAGGATGTCGTAGGCCGTCGTCGCGTGGAAGTAAAAATTCGGCAGTGCGAAGGAGAGCAGGAAGTTCTCCGCCGTGAACTCGATGCGCCGCTCGCCGATCTCGAAGCGCATGTCTCGCCCGATGAAGGACTCGACCTCGGCCGCCGTGACCGCCTCGAGCGCGCGCTGTGTCTCGGCGATGAAGGCGTTGAGCGCGGGGAACGTCTCAGGCGCCGGAGTCATGTCCGGCGAGAAGACCCCGCGGCGCACACCCTCGATGGCGCCGACCGAATGCACTGCCGTCGATTTCACCTGGTAGGCGAAGGGCAGCATGTCCGGCGCGAGCCGCGCCTGAATGAGCTCGTTCGGCGCGAGGCCCTTGTCCTTGCAGTACGCCTCGGCCTTCGCGATCAGGCCTGCAACGGCTCCGAGAGTCTGGCGCCAGGAAACAACGGTGACAGCGTGCAGGGATACCGGCATGGTGTGCTCCTCACTTGTACTCGAGTCCGAGGGCCTTCAGCTTATCGCGCATCTCGTACAGGTCGAGGCCCAGCTCTCCCGCGGCGAGGCGCTTGCGCTTGACCTCCTCGCTGTCGACGCGCTTCTTCGCGGCCTGGGCCACTGTCGCGGCATCCGCCCGGCTCACCGCGACCACCCCGTCATCGTCTGCGACGATCACATCGCCCGGCTCGATGCGCTGCCCGGCGCAGATGACCGGCACGTTCACCGAGCCGAGGCTCGCCTTCACCGTGCCCTGCGCCCAGATGGCCTTGCTCCAGACGGGGAATTTCATCTCGGTGAGCGTCGCCACGTCGCGCACCCCCGCATCGATGATCAGGCCGCGCACACCGCGCGCCTTGAGCGAGGTCGCGAGCAGATCCCCGAAATAGCCGTCGCTGCAGGGAGAGCTTGGTGCGACGACGAGCACGTCGCCGGGTCGGCACAACTCGACCGCGACATGAATCATCCAGTTATCGCCAGGCGGTACGAGCGCCGTGACCGCCGACCCCGAGAGCGACGCCCCGGGATAGATCGGGCGCATATAGGCGGCGAGCAGTCCGACGCGCCCCTGGGCCTCATGAACCGTGGCGACGCCGTAGCTGCCGAGGGCTGAGATGACGCCGGTGTCCGCTCGCGCGATCTCGCGCACGACGACATGCTTGCTCATGAGAAAGGCTCCTCGCCGGCCGAATGCCCCGGCCAATATAGCGGCTGGCCGGGCAGGGGGCTACCGCAGGGCCGGGAATCGCGGCGGGCCAGGGGCGGCGCGCTACGCGGCGGCTTTCTTGACCCGCGCGGTCTTCGAGGCCTTGTGATCCTTCGATCTCGCGCCGGCTTTCACCGCCTTCGCCTCGGGTTTTTTCAGCAGCCCATCGAGAGGTTGAAAAATCGCATCGTACTGGTAGCCGGGAATCTCCACTTCCCAGCCGCCGAGGCGCGCATTGAGGTCCTTGGCCTCTCCGGCCGTCCCCTTCGCGCTGGAGTCGGCGGTGAGCGCAATGTAGCGGTTGTCGCCGTCCTTGCGGCCGGTCACATCGACCGTGAGTCCATCGAACGTCTCGAACTTCGCGTGCGCCGGGTCCGTGCCCGGACCGCCCGCCTTGCGCACATCATCGAGGCTCAGCGAGGCGAGCGCGCCTGCGACGGAGTCGGGGGCGCTCGCGCTCGTGAGCTCGCGACCCTTCGGTAAATCCGGCACGGTGAAATCGGCCTGTGTGGCGCTCGCCCGCGTCACGGAGTAGGCGGGGCCGGTCGCAGGCCTCAAGGCGACCTCTTTGATGCGGCTCCGAGGCAATGCGATCAGCGTGGAATCGAGCCACCGGCGCGGGTCGGCGTCCGGGGTGAGTTGCGGGGAGGCGAGCGCGCTCTGCTTCGCCCCTGTCACACGCACGAAGGCCCCGTCGGTCCCCGACAGCTTCCCCACGATGAGGCCCACCGTCTTGGCGGGCTCGACGAGCTCGATTTGCGTGCCGCTTGCCTTCGGCGAGGTCACATCCTCGACGCCGATCCGGGCGTAGCTCGCCGGCTCGCTCGTCTTCTCCTCGAGCACCTTGAGGTTCGCGAGGTCGAGCAGGAGCTTGCGCACGCGGCTCGAGTCGGCCGGATAACCCCGCTCGGCGACGATCCAGTCGGTCGCGCGCTTCTCGAGCGTCGCGTGAGTCCCGTCGCCCTTCACGAGCTTCACCTGCGTGATTGCATTGAGGTCGTGCTCGAGGCCGGGCAGGACCGGCTGATTGGTGCCCGGCGCGTCCGCCGAGGTGTTGCGCGAGCTCACCCATAGCGCGAGCGCGATCAGGACCACACCGGCAGCGAGCAGAGCGCCGAGGCCCCGGGAGGACAGATTCATCAGGGCTGCCCTCCCGCGGCATTGCCCCCCGCGCCGCTCGCGGCCGCCTCGAGGGCAGGGGGAGTCGAGCGTGCCGATCGCGGACTGCGCCGCTGAGCGGCGCTGCGGCGCCGCCGGGCCCAGCCGATCAGCAGCGCAATGATCGCGAACAGCGCGGGCGCCACGATGATGTTGAGGACCTTGAGAATCGTCCCCAGACGGTCGATGTCCTCATCGAGGCTCAACTGCACCGCGCGCAGCTGCTTGCGGATGTCGAGCCTCTCCTGCTGGAACTGCTGCAGCTCGCGCTCCTGCTCGGGCGTGAGGATGAGCGAAGTCTTGTCATTGCGCCCGGACTGCAGCGCGGTGAGCTTGTCCTCGGTCTGGTGCAGCTCGTTCTGAAGCTCCTGCTCCTTGGCTCGGAAGCGCTCGTCGGCGAGTGCGCGCAGCCGCTCGACGCGCGTGAACGGCCGGGTGAACGCCGCACGGCCGCGCACGCTGATCAAGTCGGCGCTGCCGGTGAGATTGTCGAGCGCGTTCGCGACGAAGTCGCCGTTGCTTGCCCAGGGCGTGGCGATCTGCTGCCCGAACACGCTCTGCTCGCGCACCCAGAGATAATCCGCGAGCATGTCGGAATCGGCGACGACGACGAGATCGAGCGGCTTCGCCGAGGCCGCGAGCGCCTTCTCGCCCGCGATCGGCTTCACGCCGGCAGGCGGGCCCGCCGGGAATGCGCTTTTCACGCTTCCGGTGATGCGCGCCGCGATGGTGTAGCGCTTGCCCGTCGGGTGGAAGCCGTCCTGAAGGGTCGCCGGGTCGAACAGCATCGCAAACTTCGAGGCGGCGATCGGCGCCGAGTCGGTGCTCGTCTGAAGCAGCGGCTCGAACGCAGTCGTCGCGCCCTTCTGCGGCGTGAGGAAGCCCGCGGTCTCGACGTTGACCTCGGAGAGGCCCGAGGTGATCACGTCCCGGTGATTGATGCTCGAGGAATCGAGTCCGAGGATGCCGAGATGGCGCACGGGCGGCTGACCCTCGCGCGTGGCGACGTTCAAAGCATGGTCGGCATCACCGATGACTTCCTTGGGATCGAAGTTGACGCCCCACGCCGAGAGCAGCGGCTCGAGATGCGAGGAGTGGTCGGCGCTCATCGCGGCCATCGGATTGGAGGGGTTCGCTCCGGAGGTGTCCTGCTGCGCGAACGGATCGACGAAGGCGAGGATGTGTCCGCCCGCGAGCGCGTACTGATCGATGGCGTATTGAGTCGCGGGCGACAGCTTCTTCGGGTGCACGAGCACGAGCAGGGAGATGTCCGGATCGATCCGCGTGACGTTCGCCTCGAGGGGACGCACGGTGAAGAGCTGCTGCGCCTGCTGCATGACGAGCCAGGGCTGGGTCGGCCGGCCGCTCGAGGGATCGAAGCCCCCCTGCATCGGCAGGCTCGACATCCAGCCGACGACCGGCTTGCTCGCCGCCGCGAGCTGGTAGACGACCTTCATCACGTCGTATTCGAGGAACTGCTCCTTGTTCGGATCGAAGAACGGGATTGCAGCGTGCCCGTCCGTGGAGTTCGTGCCGGCGAGACCGAAGAAGAGCTTGCGTCCGCCTGCGCTCACCTGCGCGGCTTGAACGCCGAGATCGGTCGCCCGGTCCTCGTCGTCGGAGAAGGGCTGCGGATCGATGACGTGCAGCAGGAGCTTGCCGTTGGATCGGGCCGCGAGCTCCTCAAGCAGATCCTCGACCCGGCCGGCATAGGTCTTGATCTGCGGATACTGGTCGGCAGCGCCGGCGCTGTAATAGAAATAGAGGTTGATCGGCTCGCTCAAGCTCGCGAGGATGCGCTTGGTGCCGGGTGCGACCGTGTACAGGTGATTCTGTGTGAGGTCGATGCGCGCCCCGCGCAGCGCGTGATCGAGAAGGATCGTGATGCCCGCGAAGATCAGCGCGAGCGCAACGAGCATCCCTCCGCCCAACGATAGTCTCTTGTTCATGCCGGTTCCCCCGCAGGCTGCTTCACTCGGCCTTGCGCACGTCGAGCACGACCGCGGTCGCGATCAGGAAGAACGCGATCAGCATCGCGAAGTAGACGAGATCGCGCACGTCGAGCACGCCCTTGGCGATCGAATCGAAATGCGTGAGCAAGGAGAGCGAGGCGATCGCATCGACGACCGACTGCGGCAGCCACGCGTGGAATGCGTCGATCACCATCGGGTAGCCGGCGAGCAGAAACACGAAGCAGACGACGATGGCGAGAATGAACGCGATCACCTGATTGCGGGTGAGGGCGGACATGCATGAGCCGATCGCGAGGAATCCCGCGGCGAGCAGCAAGCTGCCCACGTACGCGGCGAAGATCGCGCCATTGTCGGGGCTGCCGAGATAGTTGACCGTGATCCACAGCGGAAAGGTGAGCGCGAGGGCGATGCCCGCGAAGAGCCACGCAGCGAGGAACTTCCCGAGCACCGCCTGTCCGAGCGTCACGGGCTGGGTCATGAGCAGCTCGATGCTGCCGCTCTTGCGCTCCTCGGCCCACAGCCGCATCGAGATCGCCGGGATGAGGAACAGGTACAGCCACGGGTGGAAATTGAAGAACGGATCGAGGTCCGCCTGCCCGCGCTCGTAGAAGCCGCCGAGATAGAAAGTGAACCAGCTCGCGAGCACCAGGAAGATGATGATGAAGATGTACGCGATCGGCGTTGCGAAATAGCTGCCGAACTCGCGGCGCATGATGATGCCCACGTTGCGCATGCTCGAATTCCCTAAGCGGTGATGGTGCGGAACACTTCGTCCAGCCGGCCCGACTCCAGGTGCAGCTCCTTGAGCGCGAAGCCCTGGCGTGCGGCGAGCTCGCTCACGGCCGCAAGAATGGTCTTGCCCGCGCGCGGGAGCGCCGTCAGGCGCGACTCCCGATCGCTCACCTCCACCTCGGCCACGGACGGCAGCGCGGCAATCGCGGAGCGAACCGCCGCGAGCTGCTCGGCGCGCTCGAGACGGATCGATACGGCGTTGTGGTAGCGCGACTTCGCCGCGAGCCCGTGCGGGGAGTCATCCGCCACGATGCGCCCGCGCGCGATGATGATCGCGCGGTTGCAGACGGCGTCCACCTCCTCGAGGATGTGCGTGGAGATGACGACGATCTTCTCGCGCGCCATCTCGTTGATGAGCGCGCGCACTTCGTGCTTCTGATTGGGGTCGAGGCCGTCGGTCGGCTCATCGAGGATCATGACCGGCGGATCGTGCATGATCGCCTGCGCGAGCCCCACGCGGCGGCGGAAGCCCTTCGAGAGGGTCTCGATGCTCTGCTCGAGCACCGGCGCGAGCTGCAGCCGGTCGATGACGTGATCGAGCCGCACCACGCGCCGATCCCCCTCGAGGCCGCGCAGGTCGGCCACGAACTCGAGGAATCGCCACACCGTCATCTCGCCGTATGCCGGTGCGCCCTCGGGCAGGTAGCCGAGGCAGGCTTTGGCCGCGAGCGCATCCCGCTCGACATCGTGTCCGCAGACGCTCGCCCGGCCGGAGCTCGGCGATATGAATCCCGCGAGCATGCGCATGGTCGTCGTCTTGCCGGCCCCGTTCGGTCCGAGAAACCCGAGTACTTCCCCGGGGCGGACCTCGAAGCTCACGTCATCGACCGCCACGAGGGCGTCGTAGCGCTTGCAGAGATGTTCGGTCTTGATCATGGCGCTGGCTGCTTGAGAGAACCGGACTTAAAAAAAGTTCCCGTACCCGAGTGTGGCACAGCTCACAAAGCTCACAAAGCTCACCAAGGCGGAGGCCCGCGGGCCCGGCGCAGCCGATCCTCGAGCCGCCACCAGAGCATCACGAGGGCGCCGCCGAGCATACCGCCGAGATGCGCGAAGTGGGCCACGTTCGCCTGCTTGCCCGTGACGCCGAGGAAAAGCTCGATGACGCCGTAGATCGTCACGAACAGCCACGCTGGCATCGGAATCGGCGGAATGAGCAGCAGAATTCTCTGGCGGGGAAAGCTGAACGCGAAGGCGAGCAGCAGCCCGAACACGCCGCCCGAGGCGCCGATGGTCGACTCGTAGCTTCCCGAGAGCCAGGTGGTCGCGAGCTGGACACCGCCGGCGGCGAGCACGCTCGCAAGATAGTACTGCAGAAAGCGCGGCACGCCCCAGTAGCGCTCGAGCTCGCCGCCGAACATGTAGAGCGCAAACATGTTGAAGAAGATGTGCCAGAAGCTGCCGTGCAGGAACGCGTACGTGACGAGCTGCCAGAGGTGGAAATATGGGCCGATCGGCTGCAGCGCGAGCAGCTCGGTGAGCCAGCCGGCCTCGAGCGGCTGACCCGGTTGCGCGGTGAGCGATTGCGCAACGTACATGAGGACGTTTGCGGCGATGAGCGCGCGCGTCGCGGGCGGCAGGCGAGGGAACATCGCCGGCGATCTTACCGGTTTGGTGCATGCGTTCGTGCAATAATCGGCCGCTTGAGCGCGTGCCGGCCACTGCGCCCGCACGCATCACTCAGGCTGCCCGCGCCGCGCCGCGG
>JBOHZR010000040.1:0-3899 GCA_050738595.1 Steroidobacteraceae bacterium
TACGCGTTCAGAAATGCGCCCGCTGCTCGATCGGCTCGCGCCGCAGTTCCGGGTCAGTAGCGTCGACTGGCCGGGTTTCGGCGATCGGCCACGCACCCGTGCCGACTGGTCGCCCCAGATCCTCTCCACGTTTCTCGACTGGTTTCTGAGCGAGATCGCGCAGCCGCCCCATGCCGTCGTCGCCGCGGGGCACGCGGCCACCTATGCGCTGTACCAGAAGAGCCTTCGGCCCGCCACAATCGAGCGCCTGGTGCTGATCGCGCCGACCTGGCGCGGCCCGCTGCCCACGATGATGGGTAAGCAGCGCGCGTGGTTCGCCCGAATTCGCTCTGCCGTCGACAACCCTGTGGTTGGCCCGCTTCTCTATCGTGTAAATGTGAGCCGGTTCGTCATCGCCAAGATGGCGAGCGAGCATGTCTATGAAGATGCCGGCTGGTTGAGCGCGGATCGGCTGACCGCAAAGCTCGCTGTCACGCGCGCGCTGGGAGCCCGGCACGCCTCCGTTCGCTTCGTCAGCGGCGCCCTCGACCGCGTCGATAGTCGGGCCGCCTTTCTCGATCTCGCCCGATGCGCGGAGGACCCGATCCTGGTGATCTATGGCGAGCAAACACCGCGAAAGTCTCGAGCTGAGATGGAAGCTTTGGTCGAGTTGCCAAATATTCGCATTGCGCGCCTTACGCGAGGCAAGCTGTCGGTTCACGAGGAATATCCGGAGGCCGTAGCGCGCCTGGCCGTGCCGTTCTTGTCGGAGCGCTCGCCGCGGACGCCCGGGGATCAGCGACGCTGACCCTCCGCAATTCGCTCGAACCGTTGCGGTTGCCGCTGCAAGACGTGCGACAACCGCACCGATTGACTGGTATCCGGAAATCCAGGCGGTTCAACTGAGAGGCCGGCAGGGCGAATAGCGGACCTGGCCGCCATTGTCCGGTCTCTGCGCTCCAAGCGGTTATCGACCGCGTAGCGTGCCCGCGCGATACTCGACGCCCCTGGACAGCAGACGACTGCGGTGGTCGACTGTGGACTGGATGAACCGGGTACTACAATCGCCTAGCTCCCCGCGCGGGGGTCGCTCACTGATCACCGCGAACGCGGAAATTTCCGAGCGCGGCAGCCGGCTTGCTCCCGCCTTCGCCGGGATACCGCGCGAGCGGTTTCTCGGCAGAGGGCCCTGGAAAATCGTCACTCCGGTCGGCTACCTCGATACGCCGAACGACGATCCGACCCTTCTCTATCAGGACATCACCGTTGCGTTGCGCCCCGAGCGTCGTATCAACAATGGTCAGCCGACCCTGCATGCGAGGTCGATCTCGGCGCTCGGCATCTCTGTCGGCGAGACAGTCATCCACATTGGCGCCGGAACGGGCTACTACACCGCGGTGCTGGCCGACCTCGCGGGCCCAACAGGCTCCGTCACCGCCTTCGAGATCGAGGCGGATCTCGCCGGCTCCGCGGCGGACAACCTTTCGGACCGGCCGAACATTCGGGTCGTCGCCGCCTCAGGATCGAGCGCATCGCTTGTGGGGTGCGATGTGATCTACGTGAATGCCGGCGCGACCGACCCGCTCGATGCATGGCTCGATGTGCTGAAGCCTGACGGCAGGCTCCTCTTCCCGCTCACGCCGACACAGGGATTGGGTGGCATGCTGCTCGTCACCCGACGGGGTTCGAATGACTTCGCGGCGCAGTTCGTCGCGCATGCGATGTTCATCCCGTGGCATCGGTGCGCGCGACGAGGAGACCGGAAGAAAGCTCTCGGCGGCATTTGCGCGCCGGGACCCGAGTCAGGTGAAGTCCTTGCGGCGCGGTACGCCTCCCGACGAGACCTGCTGGATGGCAGGACGGAACTGGTGGCTCTCCAGGACCTCGATCCCGTAGTCGATCGCTGGAGTCGGGACGACGACTCCGCTACTGGCGTTCCGGTAAGCGCGAGCTGTTACTCTGGAGGGGCCGGGTTCGGCCCTTGGAGCTGCTGTCCCATACCCGACTCTGAGCCAGCTCCGCAGCGAGGGGCGACCGCTTTCGGGAAAATTGGGCCAACGACTCGTACCGCAGCAGTTGGCCGCACAGCGACGGTCGAAGTGTGCCCGAAGCAGCCGCTCTGGTGCCGTGGGCGCGAAGCGCGATAGCATGTAGCGCACACTTTGGTGGGTAGCCTCAATGAAAAGAAAGCTTGCACAGGTTGTTCGCGCAGATGCGGCGGTGCTGCTGCTGCTGGCGGCTACGAGTGTTATGACGCAACCGCTGCTGGCCCAGGGAAGAGGGCCACGTACGCCGCCGCTGTTAATGACGAGTCCGGCTTGGAAGGACGGCGGCGTCCTGCCCAACAAGTACACGAGCGCCGCCGGCGGCGCAGTCGTGTCGCCCGAGCTTCGTTGGTCGCAGGTGCCGCCCGGCACGCGCAGTTTCGTGCTGCTAGTGCACGATCCCGAGCCGGTGCTGAACAAGAGCGTCAAGATGGACATTACCCACTGGCTTATCTGGAACATCCCGGGCACATCGAGAGGGCTGCCGGAGGGAGTCAAGGCGGGGACGCTGCCAGATGGCAGCCGGCAGGTCAGCCTGCGCTCGAACGGCTACATGGGCCCGGGCGCGCCGCCTGGCCCGTATCACCACTACACGTTCGAGCTTTATGCGCTCGACACGATGCTCGATGTGCCCCAGGGCACGCCGCAGCAGGCCGCCGCCACTCGCATGGCCGTGTTCGATGCGATGGACGGGCATGTGCTCGGCAAGGCGGAGCTTGTGGCTCGGTTCCATCGGTAGGAAGTGCGGTTGAGTGGGGCCAGGTGACCTGGCCCACTGAATTGCTGTCTGCCGCTTTGGACGCAGCGGCCACATAGCGATTCCGATGGCATGCCTCGCGGGTGGTCTCTATAGAGAGAGATGCGAGCGGAGATCGAGCGGGCACTCCTGGCCGACCGCGGCCTGACGGGAGACGTTCCACGGTGAGCCTTCGGACTGTCGCGAGGCAGGCCCGAAATTCACCAGTCTTCCCGCTCGCCGGGGCGCCGTCGCCGCGATCGTTAAGGATGCCGGAGGTGGCCCACGCCCTTGGGCAACTCCATGAGCTCGAGCACATTGCCGTCGGGATCAACCATCGTCGCAACCTTTACGGGCATGCTCCCGATCTGGACCGAAGTCACGTCGCTCTTCGTCTTTGCGCCCGCAACCTTCGCGGCGGCCACAGTGGCGCGGATATTTGACACACGAAAGATCGCATGCGGTATCGAGTCGTTCGCCGCGCCGGGCCCACGAAGCGCAACGAGAAACTCGGGCGATGAGCCGGCTTTGGCTGCGGCGACCGTGGCGCCGTAGCGCATGATGATCTCCGTCGGCGGCTGCCCGACGCGGTCAATCTCCTTCAGGCCAAACGCCGTTTCGTAGAACTTCGCGAGTGCGACGACATCCTGCGCGCCGAGCCGAACTGCCAGCACTGTGACGTCCGCATGAACCCCCACGAGCCAGCTTACCGCCGTGAGCCCCAGTATCGCCGTTATCGCTCGTCGCATGTTGCGTTCTCCCAGGTATCGTCCGATGTGGTTCGACTTGGAGTGTTCGCGCAGTGTCGCATGATTATGCTCTCTGGGAAGTTCCGCTTACCTCAATACTCCGCGCTCGTCGGAGTTTTCACACAGGCTCGGCCGGTCAGCGCCGACGTGGACTCGCCGAAACCCATCAAGCGGCTCATCCTCCAGCACACTGTATCCGTGCGCGTTGAGTAACCTGACGGGCCGACCGGCGCTTCGCGCCGGAGAGCCGGCGACGTACACTGCGGGCGATCGATCCGGGAGGGGCAGGCAGTGAGTCTCGCCGACAAGCGCCGATTGCGTAACCGGCGACCTCGCGGCATCCGGCGCGGGGTGGCAGTGATTGGACGGGTGCTCGGGCTGCTGCTGGCC
>JBOHZR010000041.1:0-10168 GCA_050738595.1 Steroidobacteraceae bacterium
GTTGGTATCCCCTCTCTCCCCGTGAGTGCGGCTTCCCCCGCAAGGCGGGGGCGTCGCTATAACTCAGACATTAAGCGAGTGCGGGCCGGCCTGGCAAGATCGTTTTGAGATTTTGTCTGAGTTTTGACCGAGAGGGGCCTGCGCGGCGCACGCGGGCGGCCCGAGGCGGCGCGCCGCATGGGGGGCGCTCCGGCGTGCTGCAACGCCGCGCAGGGCCGTGGCCGCGGAGTCACGCGCGGCCTCCCGAGTGCTGGGGCAGGGGATCGGCTATCATGGTGCGCATGGCTAGACGCGCTTCGGCGCCGGAATCTGCACGCAAATCATCCGATAAAGCACTGAGACTGCACGGGACGATCGCTCGCAAGCTCGGCATCTCGATCGTCTCCGGTCGCTATCGGCCCGGGGATCTCCTGGACGGGGAGATCGCCTCGAGCGAGCAGTTCGCCGTCTCGCGCACGGCCTATCGGGAGGCGGTGCGGATCCTCGCCGCCAAGGGCCTGGTGGATGCGCGACCCAAGGTTGGCACCCGGATACGCCCCCGGTCGAACTGGCACCTCCTCGATCCTGATGTGCTCGACTGGATCTTCGAGTCCGAGCCCGCCCCGGCGCTCCTCAACAGCCTGTTCGAGTTGAGGAATGTCGTCGAGTCCGCGGCCGCCGGGCTTGCGGCGCGGCGCCGCTCGGCCGCCCATCTGAAGCTCATGCGCGGGGCGTTGAGCGGCATGGCAACCCACACGCTTGCAACGGAGGCGGGCCGCCAAGCCGACCTCGACTTCCACATGACGCTGCTCAATGCGACGAGCAACCCTTTCATCATCTCGCTCAGCACGGGGGTGAGCGCCGCGATCCGCACGACCACCATCTTCAAGCAGCGCAACCGGCCGCTGCGCCGCGACCCGCTGCCGGATCACGTCCGGGTGTTCGAGGCCATCGCCGCCAAGGATTCGCGCAAGGCGCAGGATGCCATGCGTGAGCTCATCGAGCTCGCGCGCATGGACACCCCGACCGCGCGGCGCGGCTGCAATATTGTCTGAGTTAATATACGATCGCGGGCGACCTGCGCAGATTCGCACTTTCGCTCATGCGTCTCACCGGCCAGCTCCTCATCGGCTTTCAGCGCGTCGCGACCCCGAGTGTGTTCCGCGCCGCGAGTCCGGCGCGCGGCGTGCCCATCGAGCCGCCGTTTGCGATCGCCGATCGTGGCGAGGTGGAGCAGGCCTGCGCCCTCGCGGCTGCCGCCGCCGAGCGCTACCGCCATTCGAGCCTCGACCTGCGTGCGCGCTTTCTCGATGCGTGTGCGAGGCACCTGCTCGACCTCGGCGATGAGCTCCTCGCCCGGGCTGAGGAGGAAACCGGGCTTCCCATCGCGCGGCTTGTTGGCGAGCGCGCCCGTACGGTGCATCAGCTTAAGCTCTTCGGCGCGGTCATCCGGCAGGGCGACTGGCTCGGGCTGCGCATCGATCCGGCGCAGCCGCAGCGCACACCGCTGCCGCGCCCCGACTTGCGAGTACGACGCATACCGCTCGGGCCGGTCGCCGTCTTCGGGGCCAGCAACTTTCCCCTCGCGTTCTCGGCAGCCGGTGGCGATGTGGCCTCGGCGCTGGCGGCGGGATGTCCGGTGGTGGTGAAGGGACATCCCTCCCATCCCGGTACCTCGGAGCTCGCGGCGCTCGCCCTGAGCCAAGCGGTCCGCGAGTGCGGCCTGCCGGAGGGCACGTACTCGCATCTCGCAGGTCCGGGGAATGAGCTCGGCCGGGCGCTCGTGTGTCACCCTGCTATCCAGGCGGTGGCGTTCACCGGGTCGCGCGCAGGCGGCTTGGCACTCGGACAGCTCACGGCGAGCCGCCCGCACCCGATTCCGCTCTATGCCGAAATGAGCAGCATCAATCCAGTCGTGGTGCTGCCCGGCGCGCTGCGCGCGCGCGCGGAGGCGATCGCCGCCGGCTTTGTCGCATCACTGACTCTCGGGGGAGGACAGTTCTGCACGAATCCGGGCCTCGTGCTCGGCCTCGAAGGGCCGGAGCTCGAGCGGTTCATCGCCGCGGCAGGCGCTGCGCTTGCGAAGATCGAAGCCTCGCAGATGCTCTCGAGAGCGCTCTCAGCGAGCTACTGCGCGGCCGTCGAGCGCTTGCGCGATCTGCCGGGCGTCACTTCAATCGCCCGCGGCATCGCGGGTCCCGGGAGCACTGCGCAGGGGCAGCTCTTCAGGGCAGCAGCGCGTGAGTTCCTGGCAAACCCCGTGCTCGCGGCGGAGGTGTTCGGGCCGAGCTCGCTCATTGTCGCCTGCCGCGATCTCGCCGAGCTCACGCGCGTGGCCGAGCACCTCGAAGGGCAGCTGACGGCGACGATCCACGTCGAGGCGAGTGACTACCCGGCGGCGGCGCAGCTGCTCCCCGTGCTCGAACGCAAGGCCGGCCGCATCCTCGCGAACGGCTGGCCGACGGGCGTCGAGGTGTCTTACGCGATGGTTCACGGCGGACCGTACCCGGCGACCTCAGACTCGCGCGTGAGCTCGGTGGGTACCCTTGCGATCGAGCGGTTCCTGCGGCCGGTCTGCTATCAGGACGTGCCGGCTGCGATGCTGCCGCCCGAGCTTACGGAGGAGGGCGCGACGCACTTCCACAGGATCGTCGAGGGTGCACAGGTCGGACAGGGGCGGACCTCATGAGCATGAGGCTGCTACAAGTGCGCGGCCGCGGCGGTGAGCGCTTCGTTGCGGTCAGCGACGGACGCACGGCGAGGAGAGTCCGCGGTGCGACGAGTACGTACGCGCTCGCAAGCGAGGCGATCGCCTCGCGCCGCTCGCTCCACGATAGAGTTGAGGCGGCGGGGTACGCGGAGGAGGTCGATCTCGAGGAGGCGCTGCGCGAGGGGAGGATGCTCGCGCCGATCGAGCATCCCGACAGCGCGCGCATGCTACTCACCGGGACGGGTCTTACGCACCTCGGATCGGCGGATGCGCGCGATAAGATGCACGCGAAGGCGCAGGCGGCGGACGCGACGGACTCGATGAAGATGTTCCGCCTGGGGCTCGAGGGCGGCAAGGCATCCGCGGGACACACGGGCGTGCAGCCGGAATGGTTCTACAAGGGCGACGGGCGCAGCATCGTCGCACCCGAGCAGACGCTGCCCTCGCCGCAGTTCGCGCTCAACGGGGGCGAGGAGCCCGAGGTCGCGGGGGTCTACTTGATCGGCCCCCAGGGCACCCCGCATCGATTGGGATTCGTGCTCGCAAACGAGTTCTCGGATCACATCACCGAGCGCATGAGCTACCTCTACCTCGCTCACTCGAAGTTGCGGCCTGCCTCGCTCGGCCCCGAGCTGCTGACGGGTGAGCTGCCAGCCGATATCCGGGGCACCGTGCGCATCCGGCGGGCGGCCGAGGTCATCTGGGAGCGGCCCTTTCTCACGGGTGAGGCCAACATGTCGCACAATGTGCGCAACCTCGAGCGCCATCATTTCAAGTACGCGCTGTTTCGCCGCCCGTTCGACGTGCACGTGCATTTCTTCGGAACGGCCATGCTGTCGTTTGCGGAGGGGGTTCTCGCGCAGGATGGCGATGTCTTCGAGATCGAGGCGCCGCCCTTCAGCCTGCCGCTGCGCAATCCGCTCGAGACCGTGCCGGCACCGATGTACGACGTACACATGCTTTGAGCAAGAGCGGGTCGAGCCGGTCCTGCCTCGGGGGAGATCAAGTTGACGCCGATTCGGGTGGGTATCGTGGGGGTCGGAAAAATCGCGCGCGATCAGCACATCCCCGCGATCGCGGCCAATCCCGACTTCGAGCTCGTGGCGGCCGCCAGCCGCAACACGGAGCTGGCCGGTATCGCCAATTTCCGCATCCTCGAGGACATGCTGCGCGGGGTGCCCGACCTCGACGCGATTGCGATCTGTACGCCGCCCCAAACCCACTACGAGGGCGCGAAACTCGCGCTCACCTGCGGCAAGCACGTCCTTCTCGAGAAGCCGCCGTGCACATCGCTCGCGCAGCTCGATCACTTGAGGCATCTTGCGCGCGAGGTGCGGCGCACGCTCTACCAGACCTGGCACTCGCGCCATGCCCAGGGCGTGGCCGGCGCCGTGCGCACGTTGAAGGAGCGCAAGCTCCGGCGCGTCACCATCACCTGGAAGGAGGACGTGCTCGAGTGGCACCCGGGTCAAACCTGGATCTGGCAGGCGGGCGGCTTCGGGGTATTCGATCCGGGCATCAACGCCTTGTCGATCCTGACGCGCCTCGTTGCGGAGCCGATTTACCCGCAGTCGGCGCGACTTTTCGTCCCTTCGAATCGCGAGGCTCCGATCGCCGCGGAGCTCGCGCTCGTGAGTGCGAGCGGTATTCCGATCGCAGCGGCGCTCGATTTCAGGCAGAGCGGCCCGCCGAGCTGGGACATCGAGCTCGACACGGACCGCGGCCCCATGCACTTGAGCGCGGGCGGCTCGATTCTGAGTGTGGGCGCGGAGCGCGTCCCTTCCGATGCGGGTGTGCTCGCGAGCGAATACGCCTCGATCTACGGTGAGTTCTCCGGGCTCATCGCAGGCGGCCGCTCGGATGTGGACGCCCGCCCTCTCGAGCTCGTCGCCGACATCTTCCTCATCGCGCGTCAGATCCCCGTCGCAGCGTTCGTCGAGCCGCGCCCGTGAGCTCCCACGCGGTCACCCGGGGGCCCGTGTTCAACCTCGAAGACTGGCTGCTCGTGGTCGTGTTCGTCATCGTCATGATCGCCGTCGTGCTGTATGCGATGCGCGCCAAGGCGCACTCCGGCAAGGACTATTTCCTTTCCGGGCGCGACAGCAACTGGCTCATGATCGGCACGTCGATCTTCTCCTCGAACATCGGCTCGGAGCATCTCGTCGGGCTTGCAGGGGCCGGCTTCGCAACCGGTATGGCGATGTCGCACTGGGAGATGCAGGGCTGGCTGATTCTCATCCTCGGCTGGGTGTTCGTGCCCCTGTACGACCGCATGCAGATCTTCACGATGCCGGAGTTCCTCGAGCTGCGCTTCAGCCGCGGCTCGCGCAACGTGCTGAGCCTCCTCACCATCGCGAGCCTCGTGCTGACCAAGATCGCGGTGACGATTTACGCGGGCGATGTCGTCGTGCGCACTCTCCTCGGCATCGATGCGGTCGACATTCTCGGCGTGCACGTCGATGTGTTCTGGCTCATTGCGCTCGGGCTCGCGCTCACCACGGGTCTTTACACCGTGCTCGGAGGCCTGCGCGTCATCATGTACACCGCGGTGCTGCAGGCGCCGGTCCTCATTCTCGGCTCGGTGTGTATCCTCTACGCCGGCCTGAGCGCCCTCGGGCACGGCAGCCTCTTGGCCGGCTGGCATGCAACCGTCGCGGCCGCGGGCGAGAAGATTCACGTCATCCGGCCGCTCGGCGACCCGGAATGGTCCTGGGCGGCCGTTCTGCCGGGGTCGGCGATCATCGGCTTTTGGTACTGGTGCACGGACCAGTACATCGTGCAGCGCGTCCTCGCGGGCAAGAATCAGCGCGAATCGCGCCGCGGCAGCATTCTCGCGGCGTTCCTGAAGCTCACCCCCGTCTTCATCTTCCTGATTCCGGGGATGATCGCGTACGCGCTCACCGTCGCGCCGGGCTCGTCCTTCACGACGAGCGGAGATGCCGCCTATACCTCGCTCGTCGCTCAGATCCTGCCGCACGGACTGCGCGGCATGGTCGCGTGCTCAATGATCGTTGCGCTCATGGCCTCGCTCGCCTCGAAGTTCAACGCCTCGGCGACCCTCTTCACGATGGACTTCTTTCGCGCGTGGTACCCGAATGCATCGGAACGCACCGAGGTCGTCATCGGGCGCATCGCGACGGCAGTCATCGTCGTGCTCGGGATTTTCTGGGTCCTCGTGATCAAGAGCTTGCACTCGGATCTGTACGTGTACCTCCAGAGCGTCCAGGGGTATCTCTCCCCGGCGATCGCGGTGCTGTTCTTGCTCGGTGTCTTCTGGACTCGGGCCACCGCGCCGGCGGCGCTGTTCGCGTTCATCGTCGGGGTGGCGGGCGGCTTCGCGAGGCTCGCCGCCGATCTCATCATGAGAAACGACGGCGCGACCGTCACGGCATTGAAGCAGCGGCTCTACCGGGGGCTCATGACTCACAGCCAGTTCGATGCCGCGATTGCGCCGATCCGTGCGCGTCACGAATGGGTCTTCGAGTTCTGGAACATCAACTGGCTCTACTACACGCAGATCCTGTTCGCCGTCACGGCCGTGCTCCTGATCGGGGTGAGTCTCCTGACGAAGCCGCCGGGGCCCGGGGTGCTCAAGTACACCTGGTACGGGGCTTCGGCACAGGAGCGAGCCGCGACCCGGGCGAGCTGGGATGCGCGCGATGTGATCCTGAGCCTGATCGTCCTGGCTGCGGTGGTGCTCTTCTACGTGAAGTTCTGGTAGCTCACCCGCTCAGCGGCTGATAAAGGCGCGTCGTCGAGCTGCCGACTGCGAAGAAGGGCCTGAACGTTTGAACGCCGTCCGCCGTTGCGCACCGCCACTCACTCCCCCCGGCCGCGACTTGCCGCAACCCGAGCAGCGCCTGGCGCGTGAACGGCAGAAATCGCTCGCCGACCGCGAAAAGTGCGAGCGGGCCCTGGGTGGCGGCGACGAGATCGGGGTGCCGCTCATCCACCGCCTGCAGGCGCAGCGGTGCATGGAGGGCGAGCTCGATGCGGTCGCCTTCAGTCCAGGTGCGATGGAGCTCGTGAAAGGCGCCGGGGGCGATGGGCTCTTCGAGCCGCTTTCCGTTGATCGCGAGCTCGGTACGAGGACCCGCCCACGCGGGGATGCGCAAGGCGACGGAGAACGCATCGGGCGTCGCCGTTCCGACGGCGATCGCGATCGAGGTGGTGAGGGGATAGCCCGTCGCTACCGTGAGGCTCGTCGGACGGCCGTTGCGGTCCCAGCGCAGCTCCGAGGGCGCGTAGAGGTTGACGCAGGCGCCTCGATGGCTCACGAGGAAGGCGCTGATCCCGTAATCGGCGAGCACCTGGCCGAGCGTTCCGGAACAGCAGGGACAGCGATACTCGAAGTACTTGCGCGACCCGCTCTCGTTGTAGTCGGAGTAGTAGAACGAGGTGCCGTCCGGTCGCATCGGCAGCGCGCCGAGAATTGCGTTGTAGAGCACCCGCTCCATGCCATCGCCGTAGCGGCTCTTTCCCGTCGCCGCCACCAGATAGCGGACGAGCTTGAAATGTCCGTAAGCCCCGCAGGGTGTCTCGAAACTCGCGTGAGTCGTGTGCAGGGACTCGCCGAGCTCATCCGAGCCCTGAGGAACGAACGCCTCGTTCGGTCCCCAACCGCCGGTTGCGAAGCTCTGCGCCTCGACGAAACCGAGGCCGTTCTCGGCCGCCAGCAGGTGCCGCGCATCGCCGTCCACGAGATAGGCCTGCATCGCCGAGCTCAGCGCGTTGACGTGGCTGTAGGCATGCCTGCCTGCGAGCACGTTCTCGCCGCGCGCGAGCGGATCGAAATAGTCGCGGTCGAGAAGGAAGCGGCGCGCAAGCAGGCGGTGGCGCTCGCCGGCACCCCGTCGCCAGGCGAGGTAGAAGTTCTCCGGAAGCGTGTACGACTCGTCCCAGGTGTACGCGATGTTGGGATGCGGCCGCGCTGCCATCTGCGGCCGCGTGAGGGCCCTCGCCGGCAGGTGCGGGAGCGCCGCATCGAGCGCCCGGTTCAAAGTCTCGAGAGCCCGGTCGTCGTGCGCGAAGGCATGCGCATCGAGGAGCCCGATGCTCAACTTGTCATAGGTGTAGGCGGGCAGCGGATAGCCGTCGTAGAAGCGCGAGGTGATCGTCGGCGCGAAGGCTGCAACGAGGCGCTGCACCTTCTGCCGGGTCGCCTCGTGGCCGGTGATGGCATAGGCGCGCGCCAGAGCAGAGAGATACTGTCCGAAGCTGTGCCCGGGAATGAAGCCGTGCATATCTCGCGGGGGGTCGAAGCTCGACGCTGCGTTGTACCAGCCGCCGAGATCGGCGCCGGGCGCCGGCAGCCCGCCCGCCTCGCGGAACGGCTTGAGGAGCGCGTCTTCGTCGAGCGCGAGGAGCGTTGCATGCTGTGCCTCGAACTGGGCGAGAAGGGGGCTCTCGTGGAGCCGCACCTCAGGGTAGTCGGCAGCTCTCAATGCGGGCGTCACGGCGATGCTCCGTGCGTTCGCTCGTGCGCCGATCCACGCGCCCGTGGCGGCGAAGCCGGCCAGCTCGAGTGCACTGCGTCGCGAGAGGGTGCGCATTTGCCACCAGGATACGCGAATGGCGCCGAGGAGACCCATGACGGCTCTGAACGCTGAGCTCATCGACACGCTCCACGTCGGCAACACGCTCGGGGAGGGCGTGCTGTGGGATCCGATCGGCGAGCGCGTGTGGTGGACCGATATCCAGGAGCGCAGGCTCTATCGCTATCACCCCGAGAGCCGCGCCCTCGAGCGCTTCGCGACACCCGAGCGCCTCGGCTCCTTCGGCTTCGTCGAGGGGAGCAACGAGATCGTGGCGGCCTTCGAGTCGGGCTTTGCGTTTTACCATCCCGAGTCCGGTCGACTCGAATGGATCGTGCGGCCGGCGCACGCCGCTCGCAACGTGCGCTTCAACGACGGCCGGGTGGACCCTCGCGGGCGATTCTGGGCGGGCTCGATGGTTGAAGGATCGGGCAAAGCGCATGGCAAGCTCTACTGCCTCCACGGCCGAAGCGCCGCGATCCGCCTGACCGATGTCGCGATCTCCAACAGCATTTGCTTCAGCGCGGATGGGAAGCACCTCTACTTCGCAGACACGCCCCACCGCATCATCATGCGGTACGACCTCGACCCCATTACCGGGGCGCTTTCAAACGGCAAGGCCTTTGCACGGACGCCGCAAGGCGCACTGCCGGATGGCTCGATCATCGACAGCGAGGGCCATCTGTGGAACGCGCACTGGGGCGCGGGCCGGGTGGTGCGCTACGCGCCCGACGGGAGTGTCAGCGGCTCGATCGACGTCCCGGCTTCCCAACCCAGCTGCATGGCCTTCGGCGGTCGCGCGCTCGAGCTCCTCTTCGTCAATTCGGCACGCGAGGGGCTCTCCGCCGCCGCGCTCGCTCGCGAGCCCCAGGCGGGCGATCTTTTCATCTACCGGGTGAACGTGAGAGGCAGATCGGACTGCCGGTTTGCGAGGCAGCCGACGTAGAGGAGATGCTCTGTCCGCCAGATACGGCGCGCCGGCACCCGCCCCTAGTCCACACAAATCGATGTCGTTCTGCCGCTGTCCATGGCCGATCCTTGGCACAGATCTTCACCCGCTATAAGCGCTGCGGGCTGGAAGGGCTGAAGGATCGATCTCGGCGATCTTATCGGCAGGCGAACCGCCTGCCGTTCCAGATCGAGAGCCTGATCCTCGGATACAAGCAGGAGCACCCCAGCTGGGGTGCTCCGAGGATCCGCGAGAAGCTCAGGCGGCTGGACCTGGGGATCAGTCTGCCTGCCATCGGCACTGTGCACGCAGTGCTCGATCGGCACGGCCTGGTCACCCGAGGTCGCAAAGCTCGCTACCGAGCCCAGGGCACGGTGCTCTCAGAGCCTGCGGATCCCAACGATCTCTGGTGCGCCGACTACAAGGGCGAGTTCATGCTCGCGGACAAGCGGTACTGTTATCCGCTGACCATCACCGACTCGGCCAGCCGATATCTGTTGTGCTGCGAGGCGCTGGAGAGCACCAAGGCCACTCGCAGCACCTTCTTCGGGTTGAGCAAGCTCTTGGTGTGGTGGCTACGGCTCGGGATCGGCATCGAGCGCATCAAACCAGGAAATCCCCAGCAGAACGGCTCTCATCGCCACCACGCCGGTCGACTGCTACTTGTGCGTGCGTGTCCGCGGGCAATCTCAACGCTCAAGAGAGACTGGCGTGCGGCGGAGCGTTGGTATCTGAGGCAGCCCGGCAAGCTCCGTCACTCCCCTTCGCCTTTTCCCAGTGGGGCGAGATGCGGCTCGCAAAGGGCGACGTCGACGGCGCAGTCGCGGAGTTCGAAGCCGCCCAGCGAAAGTCGCCGCACTTCGCTGATGCGCTCAAGGGTTGGGGCGATACGCTAGTGTAGTGTCCCTGAAATGACTTTACAGCTCACGTCTTTTGCCCCTCGGGAGGGTCGATCCAGGTTTGAGCTGCTCCATTTTGGCCCGCGCCCTGCCTATT
>JBOHZR010000042.1:0-18508 GCA_050738595.1 Steroidobacteraceae bacterium
ACTGCGGACATCTCACACCAACCCCAGAAGGTGAAGCCAAGCTCCTCCGCTGCCTCCAAGTCCTCGGCCAGATGCTCGATACAGCTCAGAAATAGCAAGATTTCGTTTCAAACGACTAAAGTGACACAGTAAATCAATTCAATTTCTGCAGCAGGTGGTGCGGCCGCGTTTGTCGTTTAAATGGCGGCTTTGCAGGAATTCGTATTGCCGCTTTGGGCACACAGGCGATGGTCATGCGGCTCCGCAGCAAGCTCGATCTGTCTGTCGTTCGTCGTCTCTGGTCGGCCGACTTCGCACTAGCCTCTCCATAGCGGACGCTGGAAGCGCTATCACACGGAAAGCGGCCAAACGAGTTTGTGGAGTGTGCCGATAAATTCTGTTGGGTTTGTCAGGCACGCAAAGTGACCTCCGTCGATGGAGACGAAGTCCTTGTTTGGCGCTCTGATGTCGCGACGTAAGTCCTCGCGGCCTGGAATGACGTGATGTGATCGCTCCGCCATCAAGATTCTCCGGCAGTGTCGGTATCGGATCGGATCTCGCTCAACATGCTTTCCAGTTGCGCAGCCTGCGGTTCAAATCGCTTGAGCCAATGGTGACTGGCGTAAACGAAGCCCCACAGCCAGACTACGCTCGCGCCCAGGATCAGGAACAACGACACGCCACCGCCGTTCGGTGCGCGCCACGCCGTTGCAAACGCGAAGCCGACACCAAATGGCAGCCAGAACGTCCAGCGTAATGCTCGGTAATAGGCCATCTCGCGGTGGATGTCGTCCAATGAGCCTTTGAGATACGCCATCAGCGGCGCATCCGGACAGAGGTGGTGGGCGCGACGAACGCGCCAGAGGCCGAGGATGCAGGTGATGAAGCTTGCCGACCAGAGTGCAATAGCCACGCGCATTCCCGGCCACACCACTGGTCCGGGCATGACGATAAGCACGGCCAGCACGGCCAGTGCCAAACAGAACGCGGTCGTGCCGTAGATGCGGCGGAATAGTGCGCCGCGCTCGTAACGCCGTGCACAGTCACGGACCTCGTGGCTCATGCGTTGCAGCTCCGATACTTCCAGAGGCGTGGCGAGGCCGGCCCGCCACCCGGTTTTCAGCTGTTCGCAGTTCATGGACGGTTCTCCACATAGGTCTGGTTGAAACGGTGCTTGATGCGGTTCAGGCGAATGCCAACCGCGTTGACGCTGAGCCCGGTGACTCCGGCGATGTCGGTGTATTGCAGGTCGTCCAGCGACAGCATCAGTACGGCGCGATCCAGGGGTTCGAGCACGGCCAAAAAGTTCTCTAGCAGTTCATCGGCGTCGACTGGATCGCCCGCGCTGACCGGAGCCAGAGGCAATAATCGGTCGTGGCTCATCGTCTGGGTCGCAGGCTGTGCATAGCGTTTGCGCAAGGCGCCCAGGGCGGTGTTCAGGGCGATGCGGTAGACCCAGGTCGAACGGTTCGCGCGTCCCTCGAAACTGGGCAGGGCTCGCCACAGCTGCAGCAGGATCTCCTGCAGCAGGTCCTCGCGGTCCCTCTCGCTGGCGTAGCTGCGGGCGATGCGCCGCAGCCGGCCGTAATCGGCCTTCAGTAGTTCGCGAAAGCGTTGTTCGAGTTCCTGCTCATTCGCATGCGGCATCGACGGTTCCTTCGGGTGCGGCGCGCGTCCAACCGGGAAGCCCCGATGCCTGCCCATCCGAAATAAGTGTAGCCATCCGATATGTCGCGTCGCGAACGCGAAACTTTCGTCACCAGGGGTTTCTTGTTCGCCGTTGGCCGGTCTTCCCGAAAGTGGACACTCGCCACGGTCAGCAACGGGCGCTCTTTTGAGCGCGGTCGCGGCCCCACTCTGAATTAACAGCTATTTGAAGGCGTTAGCAAAGCGGCGTGGGCTCAACGCGCTGCATCGTGACTCGGCGCCAGCATAAGACACTACGGCTGGGCGGGGAGGGCCCTGCGGATGATGCTCGTCGCCATGGTAACGATCGAAGCCAGATCGCTGAGGTCGCCAGGGACAACCAGTGTCGTGCTCTCCTTTGCGAGCTTTCCAAACTGGCGCACATACTCCTCGCCGATGCGCAGTTGCATCGCCTCGATGCCACCGCGCTCGCTCAGGGCCCCGCCGACTCGACGCAGACCCTCGGCGGTGGCGGTCGCCACTGCGAGGATCGCTGCGGCCTGACCTTCCGCCTCATTGACCTGCTGCTGCCGATTGGCCTCGGACGCTTTGATGACGCGCTGCTTGTCACCTTCGGCCTGATTGATCTTGGCGTCTCGCTCGCCCTCGGAGGCGAGCACCACGGCGCGCTTCTCGCGCTCGGCCCGCATTTGCTTCTCCATCGCCGACAAGACATCCTTCGGCGGCGTGATGTTCTTGATCTCGTAGCGCATCACTTTGACACCCCAAGCCCCCGAGGCCTTGTCCAGCTCCGCCACGACGTTCGCATTGATGATGCCGCGGGCTTCGAACGTCCGGTCGAGCTCGATCTTGCCAATCTCGCTGCGCAGTGTGGTCTGCGCGAGCTGCGCGATCGCAAACCCGTAATTCGTGATGCCATAGGAGGCCAGATGCGGATCGAGCACCTGCATGTACAGGACCGCATCAACACCAACCTGGACATTGTCGCGCGTGATGCACACCTGCTCAGCCACGTCGAGGGCTTGTTCCTTCAGGCTGTGCTTGTAGGCCACGCGCTCGACGAATGGCACTAGGATGTGAAAGCCAGCATGCAGGGTGCGGCTGTACTTGCCGAGACTCTCGATCACGTAAGCGCTCTGTTGCGGGACTACAGTAGCGGTGCGCGCAATTACGATGACCACGACGATGGCGACTGCGATAAACACGTAGGTCGTGAGCATGAACAGTCCCTAAGTGGCTAACCGGCGGGGCGGACCAAGAGCGTGAGCCCTTGGACGCGCACGATGTGCACGCGGGCACCGGACGGAAGTGGTTCGGCGCCGATATTCTGCACCATCCAGAAGCTGCCAGCGTGCTCGGTCCGGCAGCTCTCCCCAGGCGCCAGCGCCACGGGCAGCGTCAGTAGACCGCCAGTCGGTCCGGCGTGAATCTCGGGTGCGTGTCCGCGCAGCCTGCGGTAGATGCGACCACGGAAGAGCACCATGGAGCCGATCGACAGTATCGCGAACAGCCCCCACTGGGCCCACTGGTCGATTGCCATGGACGCAACGAGCAGACCGACGACAATTGAGGCCACGCCAACGAAAACCAGGTAGAACTGCGCGTCGATGAACGCCAGCTCGGCGCCAAGTAGAATGACGCCACCAATCATCCACGCCCACCAGCTCAATGGAGAGCCCCCTGCGCTACTGTCGTGAACTGTTCGACGCTCCGACATTATAGACTGCCGGTGCGCCTCATCGCCTCCTCACGCTTCAAAGCCCGGCGTCGCCGGCGGCCGCGAAGAATTTGCCTTGGCCGATGATCGCTTCCCTGAACGCGAGCAACCCGTGACACGCAACTCCTCGGGCAACCATAAGGAGGGCTGCCGCCTACAATCCTTTCAATACGTCGAGGCCGAGGTCGAGCACGCCCCTCACGACGCCCACGCCGATCTTGACACCGGTGGAGGTAATGTCGACGACTCCGCGTATCGCCACGTGCCCGGCCTCGGCAACAATCGTGTGGGGGTGCCGACGGGCGTACACGACTGCGCTCCTTTCATCCGCTCGCGCAGCCTCGCGCTGCGCTCGGCTGAGCTGCGCGAGCGGAACGGCAGTGATCTGAACAGGCGCCGTGCCGCTGTTGTAGAAACCCAGTGCGCGGGCGACGGCGGGTGTGGCGTCGACGACGCGTCGCTGCGCGAACGGACCGCGGTCGTCCACCATTACCACCGCTTCGCGGCCGTTGCTCAGATTGCGAATCCTCACCCACGTGCCGAACGGCAAGGTCTTGTGCGCGATCCGCATAGCGTCCGGATCGAAGGACGCACCGCTCGCCGTCGGTCGCCCCGCATCCCGCAGGCCATACCACGATGCGATGCCACGCGATCGGTATCCGTCCCCGGAGGCGAGAACGCGGAAGCACCCATGGCCGCTCACACAGTAGGGGCGGGCAGGCGGCGGGGCTTTGTGCACTGTCGAGGCGCAGCCGACGAGTACCAGCACCACTGCGATGAGTGCCGGGCAGAATCCGTTATGACTCACTATGGCGGCGATTATCCGCCATTCGGCTCACAAGACCATGCTCAGGACGATCGTCCGTAGGCGACAAGCCGAAGATGCTCTGCGCCTGCCGCAGGAGCTTGCGTTTCCGCCCGATGTGAAGGAGGTTCACGTGAGCCGTCAGGGCGATGCGATCCTGCTTTCGCCTTTGCGAGCCGATTGGACCTCGTTTTTCAAGCTCGACACGGTTGTCCCAGACGATTTCATCATCGAGCGTGGGGACTCTTCGCCTCAGTCACGCGAGCCGCTGTAGCGCCCAAGCGGGCCCGTGTTGAGCAGTTCGGTGGCGCTGTTCATGCTCGATACGGACATCTCGAGCTATGTCATTCGCCGGCGGCCTGCGTCCGTCGCCGCGCTCTTCGAGCGCCATGCCACGGCGCTGTGCGTGTCCGTGATTAGCGCGGCTGAGCTGCGCTTCGGAGCCGAGAAGGCCGGTCGCCAGGAGCTAACCGAACTCGTCGAAGCGTACCTGAGCCGCTTGGCCGTCCTTGACTGGACCAACGCTGTGACCTTTCACTACGCGCGCACGCGCACCGTGCTCGAACGCGCAGGCAATCCGATCGGCAACCTTGATTTGATGATCGCCGCGCACGCACTCGCCGAGGGAGCGACGGTGGTGACAAACAATTCGCGGCACTTCTCCGCAGTCCCCGGGCTCCGAGTCCAGGAGTGGACGTGAAACCGCATTTCGGCCTGGGGCAAACGCGCTTGTTGAGGCGTGGAGTGTGCCCCGACGAGCACTCGTGGCTCGCGACATTAACGTTTGATTAAGAAATGTTCAGCAGCTTGGCGGTGTGCGTTTCGGTAAGCTGTTTCTCCGTTGCTCACTAACACGGAGACCGGGGTGCCTCGTCGATCCAGAGCGCGTCTCGCGACGATCGGCTTGATGGTCATGCTCTCGCTCACGGGATGCGCCTCCCTGGGCATCGACGCTAATGGTCCCGCGCAGATCGCTCAGACCTACGTTGGTAAGCCGCTCGCGGATTTGGAGGCGCAGCTCGGACCGCCCCAACGACGGGAAGTCTCCGAAGACGAAGCGCTCTCGACATGGAACTTCGACCGCTGCTCAGTGACGGCGACCAGCAACCGCGATGGAATCGTCGCGGATGTGTCCTGGTCTCGCGGCTGCACGGCGCTGTAAGACGCCCGGTACCCCTTAGCGGAGCGCCGCAGGCCGCCTTGCGACGGCTCGGGCGCTACAGCACCATCAGGTCCTGCCCGACGATTACCTCACCGGAGAACTGCTGCCGCACGCCGTCGATGAAGGCTGTGACCGGCGGGGCGAGCGCTCCCCTGGGACCAGGCACTTGATGGTTCAACACCACCGTCTTCACACCTGCCTCGGAGGCCATCCGACCCACATCAGCAGGCGAGGAGTGTGTATCCGCCACGTGACGGTAAATGTTGTTGGGTTTGCCTGCCGCTGCGGCGGCCTCGGCCCGCTTGCGCATCTGCGCCAGGATCACCGGATCGATGACCTCGCACACGAACACGTCGGCATGGCGCGCCAGGGTGACGATGTTCCGCGAGTAAGCCGTATCCCCGCAGAAGACGATGGAGCGCTCCTTCGTGTCCGCGCGCAGCGCGAGGCTGCGATACGGCATGCGCGCTTTGGAGCGCTCCGGGAAATGCGTGTTCTCGACGGCGGTGACGGTGACTCGGTCGTCCTTGAACATCGGAACCGGTGACGCCGACGCCGGCACGTCATGGCCGTGAAATTGCTCGCCCACGTCCACGGTGCGCCCTTCATCGACGGTGCGGATTTCGGCGTTGATCCGCAGCAGCGAGACGACCGCATCGACCAGTCGGGCCGTCCCGTAGGGACCATAGGCATCGGTAGGAGTAGTCTTGCCGTTCGTCCACTGATAGGTGAACAGCGCGGCAAGGTCACCGGTGTGATCGTCATGCAGATGAGTGAAGAAGACGGTGTCGATATGCAAGTAGCCGACGTTGGCTGCCACGAGCTGGCGGACTGCGCCATAACCGCAATCGATGAGATAGGATCGGCCATCGACGACCAAGGCGCTGGCCGTCTGGGCATGAGCCGGATCGATGCCCGGGCCGCCATGGGTGCCCAGAATGACTAGCCAGGTGCCCGGCATCATTGCGCGTCGTACGGGCGGCGTGCCGGTAATGCCGCCTTCGGAGCCTTGCGCCCGCGCGGTGATCGGTAGCGAAGCCGGCAGAAGTGCCGCGGCGCCCAGTGCCAGGGCCTTCTTCATCACACCGCGCCGTGTCACGGAATGCAGCCGTGCGCCGCGCGGACCACTCTCCAATTGAGGCCTTTTACTCGCTGACATGGATGTCACATCTGAAGTCGTAGTACGAAACGGAAGGCACGTGGTTGTTCGCGACGTCCCACGCCGTAAGATTATATAGGGCATTCAGTTTCCCGCCATCGATGAAGCGCCCCTCGAAGAACGCGGTGAAGGGACCATCGCCGTACTGAAGGTATGCGGTCACCTTCCAGGCGGGCAGACCGGACGTACCCACATCGCCCGCGTACTCGGTTCTGACGCCGTTCGAGCTGACTTGCTCATTGGAGGCAAGGTAGCTTGCGAATACGCGCCCCGAGAGGCTTTCGCTGCCACCGCCTATCAAGCGAATGCCATGGGTGTAGCCGCCTGCGATGTCGATCCCGCGGACCACCGCCTTGGCCACATTCTGATAGGTCTGGTTCACGATGAAGATCGTGCCGTCGGGGTTGCGGGTGACGTTCGCACATCGAACCAGTCCACCGAGGCATCCGCACCGCTCAGCCAATGTGGGCTGTAGAGGAAGCCTCCCGTGACAGTGTCTGCGACCTCCGGCTTCACCGACGGATTGCCGCCCTGCACGATCGTGATGTTTTCGGTCGGATTGCCGGGCGTACCATAGTCGATGACGCTCGCGGCGCCGCCGGTTCGATCAAAGCGTTCGTCGAGATTTGCCGCGCGCACGTCGCGGGAGTAAGTCGCGCGCAGGCGCACGCCTTCCAGATGGCCAACGGGGCCATCAACAACGGCATCGTCAATCGACCGGGCCCTCTGCTGCCCGGCACTCCGGAGTTCGAAACCGAACTGGTGCGCGGCTTCAAAGCGGTAGCGGGTCTCGATTGAGAGGTGATTTCACGCGTTCTCGTATAGAAACTTCAGCACCGCGTCGCCCACCCGCTTGGGCTGCTCCGGCAGCAGTGCATGCGCGGCATGATCGATTTCCACGAGCTGAACCCGGCTCGGAAAATCGGCCTTGAAGATGTGAGCGTTCCTGGGTACAGCAGCCACATCCTGCAGACCCTGGACCACCAACACCTTCACGACGCCGCCTCCGGCCCAGTACGCGCTCGTTGCGTCTCCAACGCCACCACGCTGCAACTTCGCGGCATCCGGATACCAGCCACCCTTCCAGGGGGTAGGGTCGTTGCCGGGCGCGAAGAACGCGTAGCGAACCGCGGCCTGACGTATCTCCCACGGCAGAGCGAGATCGAAGCACAGGTTGCCCGCGCGTTGAACGTCGGGCTTCATTTTCACCTTGCCGCCGCAGGCGAACATCACTAGCGCCTTCACCAGTTCCGGCCGTTGGGTTGCCAGCGTTCGGGTGATCCGCTGGCCGAAATCGTGGCCGAGCAGAACGGCCGGCGTTCCGCCCACCGCTTGCAGTACGGCGGCGGCGTCCCCGGCCATGTCAGTCAGATCGAGCTGCGGCTTGTCGCTCGTACTGGCTCCAACCCCGCGCGGCTGGGCACGCACGACCCGGTAGCCGTGCCGAATCAGCGTCTCGGAGAGCACGTCGAAGTCTTCGCACCCGCGGCCGTACGATGGAATCATGTAGATCGTCGGCCCGCTGCCTTGCACCGAATACTCGAGCCGCCCGCCCCGCACGTCGATCATCGCGGATCGACGGAAGGCGTAGGCCCGGCGCACTGACAGTGTCGACGCCGCCGCAAATGCTCCGAGGCCGTAAAGTGCGGCCCGCCGAGTCGGACGGTCGGGTCCTGAATTGCCCGAGTCCCCTGATTGCTCGCTCATATCGCGTCTTCCTGCACGGTCACCGGATCATGTATTCGTCACGGCCCGAAGGGGGGGCTCACGCGGAACCAGCGCCGTAACGCCTGACGATTAGGCACGCCGAGTTTCCCCATTGCATCGTCGATGTGGAATTTCACGGCATCGAAGCTCACGCCCCGGCGCCTGGCGATTTCGCGCGTTGTCATTCCATGCTGAACGGCATGTACGATCGACCACT
Source organism: Steroidobacteraceae bacterium (assembly GCA_050738595.1). GTDB lineage: Bacteria > Pseudomonadota > Gammaproteobacteria > Steroidobacterales > Steroidobacteraceae > JASHUC01. The sequence goes on from JBOHZR010000042.1 coordinate 8,394, forward strand.
CGGTCTTCGTCAGAATATCGTCGTGGGGCGGGCGCCCTCTGTTACGTTTGCCGGCCATACTGCTATCGTAGTACACCGCACAGGCGATTTTCCCTCCCCACTAGAGCGAGGCTCTTGCCGACGCGGTTCCGGTCGATAAGCCGCAACTGCTGCTGCAGATCGGTGATCGGAGGGACGGATTCGAGGTGGGACCGGTCTCAGAAGGCGCTCTGATCCAGTGTAAATATGTTACCAAATAGGCCGCGCCGTGAACAGACTGTCGCGTTCGGAACAAGTAGCGTAAAACGCCGCCCCTCCGATCGCGTCAGCGGGTGCTCGCATGCACAGGAAAACAACGGCCGAAGTCACCCGGGCGCTGCGTTCTGCTAGCGACAATCCAGCGCTGCCCGCATTGATACAGTCGCTCCCTGCGCGAGACCTGGCGCGGCTTTGCGTCCGCATCGGGGTCCGTGATGCACTGGAGATCATGGCACTCGCTCCCGTGCCGCGGCTCGTTCAGGCGCTCGAAGCGAGTGTATGGAAAACCCCTCGTCCAGGGGTTTCCGAGGTCTTTGATGCGCGTGAGCTCGTCGATTGGATCGGGGCATGGCTGGACATCGGGAATGGGTTCGCTGCGGCGAGTCTCGCGGCCATTGCGGACGAACACCTCATGCTCTACCTGTCGCAGCTGGCGACCATCACGACGCGGGCGATGTGGGGGTTCGAGCGCTCGACGGAAATCGGAGTTCTCGAGCGGATCTATGCGCCGTCTCACGACGAGACGCTCTACGGAGCGTACGCGGTGAGGGCGAGGCGGCAGGAGGACTGGGAGACCCTGCGCGCTGCGCTGGATGCGATGTGGTCGGATGCGCCAGAGCGGCTGCTCCATCTGTTCGGCCAGTTGAGCGGCGATGAATCCATGTTGGCGCCGCAACGAAACCGCCAGAGCTCCAATGACGACGTGGTCGGCACGCGCGGCAGCGCCCGGGAGCGCCGAGGGTACGTGACGGCAAGCGGCGCTCGCGCCTTCCTGGCTCTGGCCAGCCGGCCACTCGAGGAGTTGGCGGAAATGTGCGAGTACGACTTGGAGACACGGCGACACCTCTCCGGGCTGGCCAGTGACCTCCTGGAGGACCCCGATGGAGGCGCTCCAAGGGACGGCGATCACGCGCGAGCGCCAGGGACGCCGGGTATGCACGACCCAGATGTCGGCCGCCTGGCGGCGCTGCATACTGCGCTGCAGGAAGCGGGACTTCTCGATCCACCGCCGGGGAGGCTGCTGCTCGCGCACGAGGCGGCGTCAAAACAGCTCGCAGTCGTGAAGCTGCTGCGCGCATTGGCTGCGAAAGCTCCGGCAGAGCTCGATGTTCGCGGTCAGGAGCTCGCGTATCTGAGCAGCGTACTGATCGCAGGGATTGCCGTCGATGGCGCCCCGTTGAGTCCTTCGGAAGCACGCGCCGCTGCGCTTGCCACCTGCAACCTGGGGCTCGAGAAGCTGAGGTCGACCGGTGAGCGCGTCCGGATCGATCGTGAGCCCGGACTCGTGCGTCTTTTCCTGATCGGCGTCAATCTGTTGCAGATTCTGCCGCGCAGGGTCGAGCGCACGTTCGTGCAGTGCCTCGAGACGCTGAAGAAGGCCGATTCTGAACCGCTGCTCGAGTGGCTGGTGGAGCAGGCGCAAATGTCGGTCGCAGACCTGAGCGACGCCGTAGCGAAGGGAGACCTCGAGGCTGCGCGACAGGCGACGATGGCTCTGTGCTTCGTGTTCGACCCACGCGCGTGCACGGCGGTTCTGCCATTGCTCGATGAACTGCCACGACTAGGGAGGGGCGCCGGCGGAGCCATCACTTGGATCGACTCCATGGCGGCGATGGCGGGTGTGGCGGAGCTGCTACGCGGCGTTGATGCGAGACGCTGATGCAAGGCGCTGATGCACAAACCATCGCCCGCGCGGCAAGTGAATTCGTCCCCCATGGCGTTGGATAGAACAGTCAGTGCCGCACCGATGATGGGGCGGACGGACCGCCACTGCCGCTATTTTCTCCGCGGCTTCTCGGCACGGGTGCTTCTGTACACGGAGATGATCAGCGCCGCCCATCTGGTGCGCGGCGACTGCGCTCGACTGCTCGGGTTCGACGCCGAGGAGCACCCCGTCGCGCTGCAGCTCGGCGGAGGTGACCCGCACGAGCTGGCGGCCGCGGCTCACAGAGGTGAGCAGGCGGGGTACGACGAGATCAATCTCAATTGCGGCTGCCCGAGCGACCACGCGACCGGCGGCGTGTCCGGTGCTTATTTGATGCAGCGGCCGGAAATCGTTGCGCGCTGTGTGGCTGCCATGCGTGCAGCCGTTCGCGTGCCGGTGACGGTCAAGATGCGCATCGGAGTGATCGAGGGTCGCGGCAGGGCGGCGATCGAGGCCAGCCACCGCTTCGATGATGCCGAGCGAGCTGCGCTTTTCCGCTTTGTGGGCTCCCTGCGCGACGCCGGCTGCGATGCAGTGATCATCCATGCTCGCAAAGCGGTGCTCGGCGGACTATCGGCCCAGGACAACCGGAAGGTTCCTCCGCTGCAATATGCTGTCGTGAGCCAGGTAAAGAAAGCCTTTCCCGACCTGCAGGTGGTCGTCAACGGCGGTCTGCGGGAGCCGAACTTGATTCTCAGGGCGCTCGGCGATGTGGACGGCATCATGCTCGGGCGCGAGGCGTACCATCGCCCCGTGCTCCTCGCTCGGCTCGACGCGCTCTTGTTCGGTGCAGAGCGGGACCCCGGCAGCGCGCTTTCAGACCCTCGAACGCTCGACGCCACGATACGCGCGCGTGCAGTAGAGCGTATGCAGCGCTACGCGGAGCGCCAGTTGGCGCGCGGTGAAAAGCTGTCCGCCGTTGTCCGTCACATGCAGGGATTGTACGCGGGGGAGCCGGGCGCGGAGGCGTTCCGGCGCAGTTTGAGCGAGGGTGCGCGACGTCCGGGTGCGGGCGCGGAAGTGTTGGCGCAAGCCGTTGCGAGCACCCGAAGCCGCTAGAGAACCTTCCCTGGGTTCATGATCCCGTTGGGATCTACAGCGTGTTTGATCGCTCGCATCAGGGCGAGCTCTTGCGGACTGCGCGAGTAGTGCAGGAACTCCCTTTTGAGCGAGCCGATCCCATGCTCGGCTGAGATCGAGCCCCGGCGCCTCGCGGTGATGGCGTAGACGGCTTCCTCGATCTCGTGCTCCGGGACCGAATGTCCGGACATCCGCACCGAGGCGTGCAGGTTCCCATCGGCAACGTGGCCGAAATACACGGTCTGCAGCTGTGGCCAGCGAGACGTGAGCTCGGCATCGATCTCACCCATCAGTGCAGCGACCTCGCCCGTTGGTACGCTCACGTCGAACCCCAGCTGGGGCCAGTGCGGCGTGCGCTGCCACTCGCCCGGTGAGTCGCGCACAAACCATAGCTCGGTCGCTTCACGCTGCGACCGCGCAATCGCTGCGTCCCTGACGATACCGGCCTGCATCGCTTCACCGATCACAGCCTCGTAACGCTCCTGGTCGGCGCCGACATCGAGTCCCATGGTCTCGATCAGCACATAGACCCCGAATCCCGCCGCGAGCGGCGCTCTGCGACCGAGCTCCGCCGTCCCGAGACGGTAGAACTCGGGCCACATGACCTCGAACGCGGTGAGCTGCGAGCCGAAGCCCGCCCGCACCCGCGTGAGCAGCTCGAGGACGGCCTGGTAATCGTTCACGCCGCAAATCCCGGTACAGACGCTTCGAGGCTTGGGGAACAGACGCAGCACAGCCGCCGTGACGATCCCCAGCGTACCTTCGGACCCGATGAACAGCTGTCGCAGGTCGTAGCCCGTGTTGTTCTTCATTACCTTGCGGAGCGAGTCGATTACGCTGCCGTCTGCGAGCACCGCCTCGACTCCAAGCACCAGATCGCGCGCCATGCCGAACCGCAGCACTCGATTGCCCCCGGCGTTGGTGGAGAGATTGCCTCCAATCTGACACGAGCCTCGGCCCCCGAGGTCGAGGGGGAAGAACAGGCCGGCGGCATCGGCGGTGTTCTGCACAGTCTCCAGCACCACCCCCGACTCGACGGTAATGGTTCCCGCCGCGACATCGAGTTCGCGGATGGCTCGCATGCGTTCGAGCGAAACGATCACGCAACGTGCTACCGGAACGCCCCCGCCTGCGAGGCCCGTCATGCCGCCCTGCGGCTGAACTGGAATTCGGCGCTCATTGCAGTAGCTCAGAATCGCTGCGACCTGCTGGGTCGTGCGCGGATAAGTGAGCGCGAGAATCTCCACGGTGGGGTCACCTTCGATGCACAGGTCCCGCCTATGCCGTGCGACATTGCTCGTGTCCGGCGCGACGACCGTGTCGGCACCCAGCCGCTGAATCAGCTCGGAAACCACCGTGTTCGGCATGGCGTAGCAATCTCTCAATAGCGCGAAGCTCTCGACTTACGCTTCCCGCATCGTGACTTCACTCGCAGGAGTATGCAAGAAAGGCTGGGGTCTCACCCTCGCTCTGGGTGCTCGGGCTCCTCTCGTGTCCGGCTCGTCAGTTGGAGCGGCGCGTGCGGGCAATCTCGATCACGGCACTCTCGTTGACATCCGAGCGGCTCATGACGCAGAGGTCCCGAAAGCTCTCCGCCGCGAGTGTGCCGAACGGAGTGGCGATCCCGAGTTTCCTCGCGAGCGAGAGTGCGTACTCGACGTCCTTCAAACGGAGCTGCGGTGTGAAGGTCACGGGAAGGTCGTGATTACCCTCGGCCATCCGCTCGGTGTTCCGAATGACCTGCGGGCTCGCCGCCTGTCCGGAGCCGAGCGCTTCCGCAAGCAGCTTCGTCTCGAGCCCAGCCCTCTCGCCAAGCGCCATCGCCTCGGCCGCAGAGGCGATCTGCACTGCGCCGAGCATGTTCACCAGGAGCTTGTACGCCGTGCCTGAGCCCGGCGGACCGAAATGGATGATGCGCCGAGAGAACGCGGAGAGGACGGGCCGGGCTTCCTCGAGATCCTCCGGATGCGCCCCGACGAGCAGTGTGAGCTCACCGGCGGCCGCGCCATCCGGGAGTCCGGTCACCGGCGCGTCGACATATCGCAACGCGCGGTGACGGGATTCGGTGCAAAGCTCGAGCACCCAATCGTGGGACAGTGTCGAGCACTCGATCACGAGCGCGTGTGGCCTCGCCGCGCCGTCCGCGACGAGAAGCGATGCGCTGGAGGGCGTTCGATTGAAGACGCGGAGCTCATGACCTGCATGGAGCAGCCGGCGAGCCATTCCAGACCCCATTCGGCCGAGGCCGAGGAAAGCTATCGTGGCCATGATTGAGTCCTGGGCGACGCGGGGACGCTCGCGGGGCGTGCGCAAGAGCGGCATATTCTATCGGCTAACAACTGCCTCCGCTCGAGGACCGACATATCGCGACTGTGGCCTGATCAGTCGACCGCGGAGTATCTGTTCGCGCGCGTGAGCGATCCACCCGCCGGCACGGCTCGCGGCAAAAACGCACGTAAACGCATCGCGGGGGAAGCCGAGTGCCTCGAGGAGGAGGGCGGTGTAGAACTCCAGGTTGGTTTGCAGCCGCCGCTCGGGTTTGCGGCGTGCAAGGAGCTCGAGCGCAGCACCCTCGACGGCTTCGGCCAGTCGCAACCGCTCGACGTCGAGCTGGCCCGTCTGGGCGAGCAGCTGGAGGGCCACCTTGAGCGCATCCGCTCGAGGGTCGCGAACGCGATAGACGCGGTGCCCGAATCCCATCAGCCGCTCTCCGCGTGAGAGCGCTGCCTCAAGCCACGCCCGCGCGCGATCGGGGTGTCCGATGGCATCGAGCATGTCGAGAATGGGTCCGGGGGCGCCGCCGTGCAATGGCCCCTTGAGCGCGCACGATGCACCGATCACCGCTGCAGCAAGCCCTGCGTGCGTGGAGGCAATGACGCGGGCCGTGAACGTCGAGGCGTTGAGCCCATGATCGCTTGCGGTGACCAGGTAACGGTCGAGCGCCGAGACCTGCGCCGCGTGGGGCTGTGTACCACGCAACATGCGCAGCAAATCGGCCGCGTGGGCGAGCTTGGGATCGGGCGGAACCGGGTCGAGGCCGCGCCGGAGGCGAATGGCGGCCGGTGTGAAGACCGCCGGCGCGGCGAGGAGATTGAGCGCCGTCGTGAGGTCATCGCCATCCTCGATCCGGGTGAGCAAGGACAGCGCCGTATCGAAAGTGGGCAACGCAAGCAGCGGTTCATCGAGCGCGCGTACATGGTGGAACACGCGGACTCTGGCCGCTCCCAACCCGGCTGCGAGCGTTCGCGCGTCGGGGCACTCGGAGATGAGCTCCGCCCAGAGGAGCGCCAGGACGTCCTCGTAGCGGCTGCCACCGGCCAGCTCATCGAGCGAGCGGCCGCGGATGATCAAGCGGCCGGCTTGCCCATCGACGTCCGACAGGACGGTTTCCGCCGCAACGACGCCCTCGAGCCCGTATACCATGAATGCTCGTCCTCCGAGTTGGCGCCCCGCTGCTCGCGCGATCGGCGCCGCTCGACTACCCTATGCGATCTATGATTGACGTCAATCTTGACCCATTCGATCAACGTGAATCGCCATGGGCTGGCTGACCGCGGCACAGGCGTTGAGTGTGCTGCGCGTACGTCCGCAGACGCTGTACGCCAACGTCAGTCGACGAAGAATCCGCGCGCGGCCCGATCCGAAGGACCCGCGGCGCAGCCTGTATCACGAAGCCGACGTGAACAGGCTTGCCCGAGGCCGCTCCGGGACACGCAAAGCAGAGCGCGTGGCGGCGGGGACGATCGAATGGGGCGACCCGATTCTGTCCTCCGGAATCTCAACCGTTGCCCACGGTCGGCTGTGGTACCGAGGCCAGGATGTCGCGGCGCTTGCACAAACTCGAACGCTCGAGGAGGTCGCGTGCTTGCTGTGGGATGCGCCATCCGTAAACCTCGCCGAGCCCGCTGCGCGAGGTATCTCAGGACAACGCCGGAGGTCAGGCGTGACCCGGATGCATCCAACTGCTCTCCTTCCGCGAATGTTCATCGCGCTCGGCGAGCGAGCCGGCCGGGATCCCCCCTCGCATGGGCGTGCGCTGTCCGCATTGCGCAGCGAGGCGGCCGGCGTGCTCACGACGGTGGCCGAGACCGTTGCCGGCGAGCGCCACAAGGGGCGCGTTCACGAGCGGTTGGCGGCTGCGTGGCGATGCCGAAGCGCGGCAGATCTTCTGCGCCGAGTACTCGTGCTGCTGGCTGACCATGAGCTCAATGCCTCCACCTTTGCCGCGCGCGTGACGGTCTCGACGGGCGCCTCCCTCGCGGCTGCGGTTCTGGCCGGGCTTGCTACGTTGAGCGGACCATTGCACGGACGAGCATCGTGGGGCGTCTTCGAATTGATCAGTGTGGGACGGCGCCAGGGGATGCAAGCCGCGGTGCGCGAATGGCTCGCACAGGGCCGCCCGCTGAGCGGCTTCGGACATCCGCTCTATCCGGATGGAGACGTACGGGCGAGAGCGCTGCTCGCGGAGTTCGCCGCGCCGATTGCGTATCGGGAACTGAGTGCCGCCGTAGAAGAGCTGGCGGGCGAGCTGCCGAACATCGACTTCGCGGTGGCGGCGCTGACCGAGGCCTGCAGGTTGCCGAGAGATGCGCCGCTTGCTCTGTTCGCGCTTGCTCGCAGCGTCGGCTGGCTCGCGCATGCGCTGGAGCACGTCTCGACCGGCCACCTGATACGGCCTCGTGCGCGATACTCCGGACCGCCGATCGTCGCAGTGCCCAGCATCGAGCCCGACCGCACATCTACCGTAATCGGCGCCAAGAAGCGACCAAGAAGTCGACGAGCCCCTGAGTGAAATATCTGCCTCTCATCTGGACGGGGATCTGGCGCCAGCCGGGACGGACCGTGCTGATGCTGCTGCAGATTGCAAGTGCGTTCACGCTCTTCGGCGTGCTTCAGGGTCTGGATTCCGGCGAGAAACTAGCCATCGCGAGCACGCATAGCGACCGTTTGTACACCGTGAGCAGCGTGTCCGTCGGCGATTTGATGCCGATAGCAATGCTCGAGCGCATTCGCTCGATACCCGGCGTTCGCGCGGTGACTCCCCGCATGGTGATTGTCGGCACCTACATGCGGACCACCCAGCACGTGCCGGTCATCGGCGCGGCCCCGCAGGCGTTTTTCCGGATTTTCGACGAGTTGAAAGTCTCGCCTCAGGTAGTGCGCGCGCTCGAGAGTACTCGGACGGGGGCCATCGTTGGAAACGCAATGGTGGCACTCTACGACCTGAAGGTCGGCGATCATTTGGTTCTCGACACTCCTGTCGTGAAGCGCGATGGGTCGCGAGAATGGACGTTCGCCGTGGTCGGTGTTTATCGCGCAGCGTCGAGCGCACCCGGCACGCCGCCGCCCACGGGCATGATCGCGAATTTCGATTATCTGAGTGAGGCACGCGCGAGCAACGCCGACCGGGCCGACATGTTCATCGCCACCGTAGCGGATGCCCGGCAAGCAGGCGCGATCAGCCTCGCGATCGACAATGCGTTCGCGAATTCTGACCACGAAACACGCACGGCGGCGGAGAGTGATTTCTTGACGACGCAATTGCAGCGCACCGTCGACCTGGACTTCATCGTGCACAGCATCATCGCAGCGGTGTTCTTCGCCTCACTGCTCGCGACCGCAGCACTCATGATGCAGTCGTTGCGTGAGCGGACTCCCGAGCTTGCCGTTCTGAAGGCCGTTGGCTTTTCCGACCGTCGCATCCTCGTGTTGAGCCTGGCGGAATCGGTCATATTCTGCCTGCTGGCTGCGGCGGCTGGCTTGGCCGCCGGAGCCGCGCTGCTCCCGGAGGCACGCGCGTACGTCGGCGTTACGCGCATGCCGCCGGTCGTCGTCGCTGCCGGGCTCGGGTGCGCGCTCCTCCTCGCGCTCTTCGCCGGGGCTGCACCTGCGTTGTTGGGGTCGAGGCTGCCGGTCGTGGAGGCTCTCGGGGAGCAGTAGCGGCCATGGGAAGTCTCCTCAAACAGACCGCGCTCCTCACCGCTACCGGCCTGCGCAGCTGCGGTCAGCATCGCGGCGCCGTCATCGTCACTGTCGTCTCCGTCGCCTCGGTCGTCGGTGTGCTGGTCTCGCTGCTCGCCCTCCGGGAGGGTACGAGTATCTTTCAGCCCCAGCGAGCGCGTGCGGATGAGGCGATCGTGCTTTCCGCGGGCGCAAGCGACAGCACGCAGAGCGCCGTGGCCCCCGAGGCTTTCGCGACCATTGCGGAGGCGCCGGGCGTCATGCGGACACACGGCCATCCCAACGCCTACGCGTCCAGCATCATAGCGGTGGATGTTCTACGCCGAGACGGCCGACGCGGCGGGGCCACACTGGCGGGCTACACCAACGGTTGGCAGCGGGTGGATGGCGATGTGAAGATCATAGCCGGTCGGCTCTACCGCCCTGGATTGCGCGAATTGATCGTGTCGAAGCCCATTCAGAGGATGTATCGAGGCCTCGACCTCGGCGAGCACATCTCGTTGCACGGCACACAATGGACCGTGGTCGGTGTGTTCGCCGCGAGCGATACGCTCGCCGACAGCCTGCTGCGCACTGATGCCGCGACCGTCATGTCGGCTTTCGGTCGCAACACGTTCTCGCAAGTGATCGTACGTCTGGAATCGCCCGCGGCGTTCCAGCTCTTTGCCGATTCTCTGGCCCACGATCCCGCGTTGTCGGTAGAAGTCAGGACGCCTGCCCAGCAATTCGAGCAGAGTTTCGGCGGCTTGAGGCGCTTTCTCACATACGTCTCGTATTTCATCGGCGGTGTCATGGCGAGCGGCGCGATTTTCGGGGCACTCAACAGCCTGTACGCCTCCGTCGAATCTCGGCGGCGTGAGATCGCGACGCTGCGTGCGCTGGGATTCAATGCCGCGCCGATTGTGACCGCGATACTCATCGAAAGCATGGTGCTTGCATTCGCGGGCGCACTCATCGGCGCGCTGATCGCGTCGCTCCTATTCAACGGCGACATCATCAACAGCGGCAGCCTCGTTTTCCGGCTGAGCGTAACACCATACTTGCTCGCGGTGAGCATCGCCTGGGCGCTTGCGATCGGCCTCGTCGGCGGCTCGCTGCCGGCACTCCGTGCATCGCGGCTGCCGGTGGCGAC
>JBOHZR010000043.1:0-2421 GCA_050738595.1 Steroidobacteraceae bacterium
TGACCCGCCTGCTTGCGGCGAACGGCCTCGCGCGCGGCGCGCGCGGGTTGAAGGTCATCATGATGTGCGAGCTGCCGACGAACGCCCTGCTCGCCGACCGCGATCTCGATCATTTCGACGGCATGTCGATCGGCTCGAACCAACTCACGCAGCTCACGCTCGGCCTCGATCGGGATTCGGCGATCGTCGCGCAGCACTTCGATGAGCGCGACGAGGCGGTGAAGGTGCTCCTTGCCATGGCGATCGCGGCTTGCCGGCGGCGCGGCAAGTACATCGGCATCTGCGGCCAGGGACCCTCGGATCATCCAGACCTCGCCCGCTGGCTCGTCGATCAGGGAATCGAGAGTCTCTCGCTCAATCCGGATAGCGTCGTCGAGACCTGGCTCTATCTCGCCGGCGAGCGGGCATAGTCGGGGTGCAGGAAGTGCGCCCGGTAGTGGCGCAGCTCCCCGATCGACTCGCGAACGTCCGCGAGCGCCAGATGCGCGCCCTCCTTGTTGAAGCTCTCCGCCACGTGCGGCGCCCAGCGGCGCGCCAGCTCCTTGAGCGTGCTCACATCGAGATTGCGATAGTGGAAGAAGCGCTCGAGTAGCGGCATCTCGCGCGCGAGGAAGCGCCGGTCCTGGCAGACGCTGTTGCCGCACATCGGGGAGGAGCTCGTGGCCACGAGCGAAGTGAGGAACGCAAGCGTGCGGCGCTCGGCCTCGAACACCGTCACGCTGCTCGAGCGCACGCGCTCGATGAGCCCGGAGGCGCCGTGATGCTTGCGATTCCAGTCGTCCATGCGCCCGAGCACCTCGTCCGACTGGTGGATCGCGAGAACCGGCCCCTCGGCGATCACATCGAGGTCCCTGTCGGTCACGATCGTCGCGATTTCGATGATGTGATCCGTGGCCGGCTGCAGCCCGGTCATCTCCAGATCGATCCAAACCAGATGGTCGCTGCTCGGCATGATCCGCTATGGTACCCGAGCGCGCGTGCAGCCAGGTCCGGGATCGCAGCGATTTCCCATGCGCGGCCGTCAGCCGATGAGCTGCCGCCCGGTCAAGGCGTGGGCGAGCGTGCCGCCATCGACGTATTCGAGCTCCCCGCCCATCGGGACACCGTGCGCGATGCGGCTCGCGCGCACGCCGCGGCGCTGCGCGAGCTCGCTCAGGAAATGCGCCGTCGCCTCCCCTTCCACGGTGGAATTGGTGGCGAGGATGAGCTCCTCCACGCCGCCTGCGGCGAGGAGCCTCTCGAGCTCGCGGGCGCCGAGCTGCTCGGGACCGATGCCATCGAGCGGTGAGAGGTGCCCCATCAGCACGAAATACCGGCCGCGATAGCTTCCGGACTGCTCGATCGCGAGCACGTCGGCCGCCGACTCGACGACGCAGAGTAGCGCGGCATCGCGCTGCGCGGAGGCGCAGATCGAGCACAGCTCCCCCTCGGTCAGCATGCGGCAGCGCTCGCAGCGCCGTACCGATGCGAGCGCCGCCCCGAGCGCATCCGCCAGGGCCTGCGTCCCCGGCCGATCCTCCTGCAGCAGATGGAACGCCATGCGCTGCGCGGTCTTCGGCCCGACGCCGGGCAGCGTACGCAGCGCATCGATCAGGCCGGCGAGGCGCGGCGAGAGCTTCACTGTCCGATCCCGAGCGTCATACTAAAAAGGCAGCTTCACTCCAGGGGGCAGCTGCACGCCGGTCATGAGGCTCGCCATCTTCTCCTGCACCAGCGCCTCGAGCTTGTGGACCGCATCGTTGATGGCCGCGGTGAGCAGGTCCTCGAGCATGTCCCGGTCCTCGCCCGCGAGCACCGTGGGCTCGATCTGCACGCGCTTCGCCTCGTGCCGGCCGTTGAGCGTCACCTTCACCATGCCGCCGCCCGACTCCCCGCTGACCTCGAGATTCGCGAGCTCCGCCTGGGCCTTCTGCATGTTCGCCTGCATGGCCTGAGCCTGCTTCATCAAGTCGTTGAAATTTCCGCGCATGGTCGTGTTGGCCTCCGGATGAGCTCGAATCACTTCAACGGCCGGACGGTCTCCGGCAGGACGGTCGCGCCGAAGCGCTCCTTGAGCGCACGCACCGTTCCATCGCGCTCGAGCGCCTCTCGCGCCGCCTCGGTCTCAGCACGTGCGGCGCGCAGCTCCCCCTCCGCGGGCGTCTCGGGACGCGCCCCGGCGACCGTAATCTCGACCCGGACGCTCTCGCCATAGAAGCGGGACAGGGCCTGCGCGAGCTTGTCCTCCATCACGCGAGTCTTCACGAGCTCATGGCGCGGATCGAGGGCGAGGCGCACGACCCCGCCCTGCCGCCCCACGAGCGAGCAGTGGCTCGCGAGCTGCCGTGCGGCGCCCTGCAATTGCAGCTGCGCCACGATCTCGCCCCAGGAGCCCTCGGCGGCTGCCGCTCCCGCGGCGGGCTGCCGCGCACGCGGGGAGGG
>JBOHZR010000044.1:0-6556 GCA_050738595.1 Steroidobacteraceae bacterium
CCCCGGCCCCGTCGGACGGTGCCCCGTGGGCGGCGCCCGGGCCCGGCACGGGCGGCAGGCCGGGCGGGGCTGCCGGGCTACCCGACGCACCTGCTCCACCCACGCCGCCGCCTGCTCCACCCACGCCAACTGGGCCACCTGGGCCGCCTGCGGAGGCCGCCGCGCCCGCACGATGGGCCAGATGCAACGTGTTCAAAGTGCCGGCGACCCACCACACAACGCCGATGACCGCGACGACGGCGACGACCAGAACGGCGGGCACGAGCAGCACGCTCGGGGCGCCGGTGGACGCCTCGCCTTTCGGCACACGCGTCAGATCGGGCGTCAGAGCCGCGTGTGCGCTCGTTGCATACAGCTCCTGCAACGCCTCGGGCGACTCTCCGACGAGCTCGGCAAAGTGTCGAATGTGCCCGCGCACGTACACCGAGGCGCCGACCTCCTCGAACCGCTCGCCCTCCAGCGCCTCGATCAACTGGGGATCGACGTGCAGCCGCTCCGCCGCCTGGATCACCGTGAGCCCGGCCTGCTCGCGCGCGCTCCTGAGACGAGCGCCTAGAGAGGAGGGTCCCGGCTGGGCGGCCGCCATGGCTGCATCACCCGCGGTTCGGACCCGAGGCGGCGAGCGCCTGTGTCTGCGGGGAGTCCGGGAAATCGACGCGCAGCCGCTGCTCGTAGCGCTGCCGGCCGACGGGGTCGTGCAGCGCCTTCGAGATGCGCACGCCGAGCAGCAGCAGATCGGGGGTCGCCGTGTAGAGCTGGATGTACCGGTCGATGCGTGCCCGGGCACTGGCGAGCTCGCCATGCTGCATCTCGAGCTCCGCGAGCTGGAACACCGCCTCGGCAAAAGCGGGCCGCAGTGCCAGCGCGCTCTCGAGCGCCTGCTTGGCCTCCGCATCCCGGTGCTCGCTCCTCAGACACACCGCGGCATTGGTGTAGGCGGCCTCGGGCGTCGTGTAGAGCGGATTGCGGGCGGTCGCGAGGAGCTGCTTGACGCCCTCGTTCACGCGGTGGGTACGGCACAGATAAACCGCGTAGTTGTTCGCGATGTCCGGATCGCGCGGCGCGAGCCGTATCGCCTCGTGAAACTCGCGATCCGCCTGGCTCGTATTGCCGAGCCGCTCATCGAGCAGCGCGAGGGCGCTATGCACTTCCGGATCGTGGGGACTCTCCTTCAAAGCGCGCTCGAGCTTGTCCTCAGCGATCGCGAGCTCACCGCGCTGCATGTAAGCGATACCGAGCTGGACGTTGTACTTGGCGGCCTCAGGAAGGTCGGCCTTGACGCGCTGCTGCGGCGGGGGAATCGTGTTGACGCGGGGCTTGCCCGCGCAGGCGGCGAGGGCCGCGACGCTCACGAGTACCGCGCAGAGTACCGCCGCGGGCGCGAACCGCCCGCTCATCGCTCCACGATCAGGCTCATCTTCCTGCCTCCCAGACGCACGGTGGTGCGATCGATCACGCGACCCGCGAGCTGCCCGCACGCGGCGTCGATGTCCTCGCCCCGAGTGCGCCGGATCGTCGCGATCAGCCCGCGCCGGATCAGCTCGTCGCGGAAGCTCACGATCCGCTCGGCAGGAGAGCGCCGGTAGCGCGTGCCGGGGAAGGGATTGAACGGGATGAGATTGACCTTCGCGGGATGGCCGGCGAGCAGGCGCGCGAGACGCCGCGCCTGAGCCGGCGAATCGTTGACGCCGTCGAGCATGACGTACTCGATCGTCACGCTGCGGCCATTGCGCTCATCGATATAGTGCCAGCAGGCCTCGAGGAGCTCCGCGATCGGGTGCTTGCGATTGATCGGCACGAGCTCGCTGCGCAGCTCGTCCTCGGGCGCATGCAGCGATACCGCGAGTGCAACGTTGACCTCCTCGGCCAGCCGGTAGATCTGCGGCACGAGGCCCGACGTGGAGAGCGTCACGCGCCGGCGCGACAGATCGAACCCGTAGTCATCGAGCAGGATGTGAATCGCAGCGATGACGTTGCGGAAGTTGGCGAGCGGCTCACCCATGCCCATGAACACGACGTTGGTGACCGCTCGGTCGCTTGCAGGACGTGCGCCGTCGAGCCGCACCGTATCCCCCGCCGCGGCGAGCTCGCGGTTCGCGAGCCACACCTGGCCGATGATCTCGCCCGTCGTGAGATTGCGGTTGAAGCCCTGCTGCGCGGTCGAGCAGAAGGAGCAGTCGAGCGCGCAGCCGACTTGCGAGGAGATGCACAGCGTCCCGCGGTCGTCCTCCGGGATGTAGACCATCTCGAACGCCTGCGCAGTGTCGGCCTCGAGCTTCCACTTGCGCGTCCCGTCATGCGAATGCTGCACCTCGACGATCGTCGGGGTCCGCACCTCCGCGCGCTCGGCGAGCTGGGTCCGGAACTCCTTTGCGAGATCGGTCATGCACGCGATCCGCCCCTCGCCCCGCTTGTAGACCCAATTGAGAAGCTGCCTCGCCCGGAAGGGCTTGCCGCCGAGCTCGCTCACGTAGGCCTCGAGCTCCCGCCGCGGCAAGTCGAGCAGGTTCATGCGCCCCACGCCGGCAGTGCTCGCGATGACTTGCATGGCGCGGCGTTCCGCTCGGGGTCAGCCGCGGGGAAAGACCTGCGTCGCGGCGAAGAAGTAGCCGATCTCGAACGCCGCGGTCTCAGGCGAATCGGACCCGTGGACGACGTTGCGCTCGATGCTCTCCGCGAATTCCGCGCGGATCGTGCCTTGGGCGGCCTTCTTCGGGTCCGTCGCGCCCATGATCTCGCGATTCTTCGCGATGGCGTTCTCGCCCTCGAGCACCTGCACGACGACCGGTCCCGAGCTCATGTAGCGCACGAGGTCACGGAAGAACGGCCGCTCTCTGTGCACGGCGTAGAAGCCTTCTGCCTCACGGACCGACAGGTGCAGCATGCGCGACGCGACGATCGAGAATCCCGCCTGCTCGAAGCGCCGATAGACCGCCCCGATAAGATTCCGGCTGACGCCGTCGGGCTTGACGATGGACAGGGTGCGCTCGAGCGCCATTGCGAATGAACCTCCTCGAGGGGTAGCGAGCGGCGCTTCGCGCCGCGCGAAGTCTACCTCGGAGGCAGAAGATGCGCCACCCGACTCAAACGCTGAAGCTCTCTCCGCAGCCGCATTCGCCCTTCACGTTTGGATTGTGGAAGCGGAAGGCTTCATTGAGACCGTGTTTGACGAAATCGACCGTGGTGCCATCGATGAGCGCGAGGCTCTCCGGATCGACGAACACCTTCACACCGTGATCCTCGAAAACGACGTCGTCCGGGCGCGTCTCCTCCGCATAGTTCACGACGTATGCGAACCCGGAACAGCCCGTCCGCCGGACCGAGACTCTCAAGCCGAGTCCCGACCCTCTCGAAGCGAGGAACGTCTGCACGCGGCCCGCCGCCGCTTGGGTGAGAGAGATGGCCATGATTACCTGCGCTCCGCCTCCGTTTGCGGCAGCCCACACGCGATCAGCGCATCCTCGAGAACGAGGAGCCTTCCGAGCTTCTCGACCGGGACCGCGAGCTCGCGAGCCCAGTCATGAGGGGTCCCGACAACGCCCTCGGCCCAGCGCCGACCCGGCAGACGGGAGGCGATCCACGCCGCCGTCGCCAGAGTATGCGGACAACCGCGCGCTTCAAAACGTGCGTCCTTCACAGTGTCTCCGTCGAGCCTCACGTGAAAGCGCACCCACACGTCCTCGGCCGGTCCCCCGGCCTCCCCGCGAACCACTCGCCCCCCGCCACCGGGGGCCTCGGCCTCATCGCCCATCGCTCCTGCGCTCGGCAACTCGCGAAAGAGCCGGTACGCCCGAGGCTCGAGCCCGTTCGCGGGCTCCTCCACAGGCACTATGCGGCCTTCCAGCTCCGAGTCAAGCGCACGGCGCCCCCCCGAGGCGCCGGCCGCGCTCGCGGCACTCGCCGCCCCCCCGATCGGCCGCGGCGCGACGCCGCGCAAGCGGACCACCTCCTCCCGGATCGAGGCGGCAGCCAGCTCGACCTCCTCGGGCGTGGTGAACCGCCCGAGGCTCAAGCGGAGCGAGCTCTCGGCGAGCCGCGCGCCGCGTCCGAGCGCCCGCAAAACGTACGAGGGTTCCCCGCTCGCCGAGCTGCAGGCCGAGCCCGTCGACAGGGCGAGCAGCCCCAGAGCGGTCACGAGGCTCTCCCCGTCCACGTCCTCGAAAGACACGTTGAGAATGTGCGGCACCCGAAGCGCGGCCGCGCCGTTGAGGTGGACGCCAGGCAGACTCTCGAGACGGCCCCAGAGCCGGTCCCGCAGGCGGCCGATTCGCTCGAGCTCGAGCCCGCCCTCGAGCCCCCGCGCAGCGAGCTCGGCTGCGGCGCCGAACCCGACGATCTGATGCGTCGCCAGCGTGCCGGGCCTCAATCCCTGCTCCTGGCCGCCCCCGAAGGACTGCGGCGCGAGCTGCGCTCGAGCGCCACGGCGCACGTAGAGCGCCCCGATGCCTTTCGGGCCGTAAATCTTGTGCGACGTGAGCGACATGAAATCGATGGGGAAACGGGTCACATCGACGGAGATCCGCCCTGCGCTCTGTGCCGCGTCGGTGTGCAAGGGGACGCCCGCTTCGCGGCACATCTGCCCGATCGCCCCGATATCCTGGATCACCCCGATCTCGTTGCTCACGTGCTGGATCGACACGAGCACCGTATCCGCGCGCAGCGCGCCTCGAACCGCCTGCGGATCGATGCGTCCCGAGCCATCGGGCACGAGCTGCGTGATGCGGAAGCCCTCCTTCTCGAGCCGCCTGCACACATCGAGGACCGACTTGTGCTCGATCCGCGAGGTGACGAGATGGCGGCCCCGATCGGCATTCGCGCGCGCGACCCCGAGCAGCGCGAGATTGTTCGACTCGGTCGCACCCGAGGTGAAGACGATCTCGGCCGGCTCCGCGCGGACGAGCGCTGCGACCTGCGTGCGCGCGCGCTCGACGAGCGCCGCTGCCGCCCGCCCGTAAAAATGTCCGGACGACGGATTGCCGAACGCCTCGGCAGCGCTGAGGCAGCGGGCCATCTCCGCCGCGACGTGAGGATCGACGGGCGTCGTCGCCGCGTAATCGAGATAAACAGGAAGTCTCATACGTGTCGCCGATGAGGCCGCCGTGCTCACCCGGCCGGCCGGCGGCGCTGCTGAACGGCGGTCAGCAATCCGCGCAAAATGTTCGCTTCGTTCTCATCGAGCTCCGCCAGCTGCAGGAATCGGCGGATGCGCCCCATCAGATGGGTGCCGCTCTGCGTGCGATCCCGGAAGCCGACCTCGTCCATCACCTCCGCGAGATGGACGTAGAGCCGCTCCATCTCCTCGGGCGTTGCGAGCGGCGTCGCGCTTGGCGGCGTCGCGCTTGGCGGCCCGGGATGCAGCCGATCCGCCCCGGCGGGCCCCTCTGCGGCCTGCTCGAGGCGCGCGAGAAACAGCTCGTACGCGATGATCTGCACCGCCATCGCGAGATTGAGCGAGGCGTACTCCCCGTGACTCGGAATACGCACGAGCGCGTGGCTCGGCTCGAGGTCCTCGTTCGTGAGACCGGTGCGCTCCGCGCCGAACAGAACGGCAGCGGGCGCGCGCCCGGACTCCGCTACGATACGCCGCGCCGCCTCGCGCGCATCGAGCACCCGGAAGTTCTGGTCACGCTCCCGCGACGTCGTCGCGGCGACGAACCCGCAGCCGGCAATCGCCTCGCGCAGGGAATCGACCACACGCGCGCTCCCGAGCACCCCCTCGGCGCCCGAGGCGCGTGCGCTCGCCTCCGGATGGGGAAACTGCCGCGGACGGACGAGCACGAGCGAGCGCAGCGACATGTTCAGCATCGCCCGCGCAGCCGCGCCGATGTTACCCGGGTGGGAAGGCTCGACGAGGACGATACGAATCTCGGCCATGAATTAAGCTATACGGCGTGCAAGCACTTCTCAACATCGCGGTCCGCGCCGCCCGTCGCGCGGGCGAGCTCATCGTCCGGAGCCTCACGCGCCTCGACAGCATCCAGGTCTCCGAGAAAAGCCGCAACGATTTCGTCTCCGAAGTCGATCGGGCGGCCGAGCGCGACATCATCGCGACGATCCGCAAATCCTATCCCCAGCACGCCTTCCTCGCCGAGGAGAGCGGTGCGAGCGGCTCGGGCGAGACGGTCTGGATCATCGACCCGCTCGATGGGACGACGAACTTCCTGCACGGCAATCCCGTCTTCGCGGTGTCCATCGCGTGCCAGGTGAGAGGCCGGCTCGAGCATGCCGTGGTGTATGACCCCCTGCGGCAGGAGATTTTCAGCGCCTCGCGCGGCGCGGGGGCGCATTGCGACAATCGTCGCATCCGCGTGAGCCGGCAGCGCTCGCTCGATACGGCCCTGGTTGCCACCGGCTTCCCCTATCGCGCGAACCTCAAATATCTGGACGCCTACCTCGGGATGCTCAAAGCCGCGATGCAGGGGACGGCCGGCATTCGCCGGCCGGGCTCGGCCGCGCTCGATCTCGCATTCGTCGCCGCAGGCCGCGTCGATGGGTTCTGGGAGATCGGGCTCAACGCCTGGGACACCGCGGCCGGCACGCTGCTCATCCAGGAGGC
>JBOHZR010000045.1:0-4779 GCA_050738595.1 Steroidobacteraceae bacterium
GCAGAACGCCAGGACGGGGCGTGTTTCCGTCGGTCGCCTTGCTGGCGACTGCCATCGGGTCTGCTTCTGCTCAGGACCCGATAGCGGCCAGTGGCTCTCAGGTGGCGTCAATGGCAGCAATGGGCACGAAGGAGACATAGGCACTCCGAGTCTTCCAGATCCGTGTTGCGCCGCACCCAACGAGTTCCGAACCGTCTGGCACATTCCGGACGTAGGCCTAAAGACGCTCATTCGGGTGGGACAACCGGCTGCGTCTGCTTATGGCGGCAGGCTCCCACCCTGCACCTTGGGCAACGACATCCCGACGATCGCCGCCGCCCAACGGTTCACCCGCTTCACGACGCCGAGCTCGATGCACGCACCAGGCACGCACGGCTCGCCGTCACCGCGGCTACGCCGAGGCATCACACGCCGGTACGATCAGGGCTGGTCCTCACCGGGGAAATCGGGTGGTCCTCACCCCTGACATCGGGCGGGTCCAAACAGAGGAAATCTGCGAGCTCCTCATACGAGCGCTGCAGCTCAGGCTCGTAGCGATCGGGCGTGCATGATGCCGACCTTGGGTTATCCGGCACCAGGATCGTCAGGGCCGCTCCGTAGAACTCCGGGCACACTTCACGATCACTGCCATCGCCCGACGTCGAAGCTGCACGATCGAAAGACATTCACCAAAATAGTGGACAAATAGTGGACACGGAAATTAAGTCTTTCTTAAGGCATTGATTATTATGGGTGCTGAGGGATTCGAACCCCCGACATTCGCCGTGTAAAGGCGACGCTCTACCAACTGAGCTAAGCACCCGCAAAAGCGCTCCGCGCCGCCACAGCTTATCCGGATCCGCACCTAGCCCACGATCGGGGTTCGCCCTTCCAACGCGGTCACATGCCGATCTCAATGCGCTCCCGGCGCGGGCTTCAGCGTCTTGCGGCCGTTCCGGCGCCCGCGCTTCGCCTCTTCCGCCGCCGCGGCAGCCACGGCCGGCTGCACGACCGGCTGCGGCGCGGCCGGCTGTGTCGTCTCCGGAACCATCCCGAGCGGCACGGGCTGCTGAGTCAGCGCAAGCTGCAGCACCTCGTCGATCCATTTGACCGGCTTGATCTCGAGCCTCCCCTTGATGTTGTCGGGGATCTCCACCAGGTCCTTCACGTTCTCGCTCGGAATCAACACGGCCTTGATCCCGCCCCGATGCGCGGCGAGTAGCTTCTCCTTGAGACCCCCGATCGGCAGGACCTCGCCGCGAAGTGTGATCTCACCGGTCATCGCGACATCCGAGCGCACTGGAATGCGGGTGAGCGCCGAGACGAGCGCGGTGCACATGCCGATGCCGGCGCTCGGACCGTCCTTCGGGGTCGCGCCCTCGGGCACGTGCAGGTGCAGGTCGTGCTTTTGATAGAACTCCGTCTCGAGCCCGAGCACCTGCGCCCGGCTGCGCACCACCGTCATCGCGGCCTGGATCGACTCCTGCATCACCTCGCCGAGCTGGCCTGTGTGCAGGAGCTTGCCCTTGCCCGGCACGATCGCCGCCTCGATCGACAGCAGCTCTCCGCCGACCTCCGTCCACGCGAGACCCGTCACCTGCCCCACGCGGTCGAGGTCCTCGGCCTTGCCGTAGCGGAAGCGCCGCACGCCGAGGAACTTGTCGAGATTCCGCGGCGTGACGCCCACGGTCTTCTCCTCCTTCTCATTGAGGAGCCGCTTGACGGCCTTGCGGCTGATCTTGGCGATCTCCCGCTCGAAGTTGCGCACCCCCGCCTCGCGCGTGTAGTAACGCACGATATCGAGGAGCGCCGTGTCGGCGATCTTGAGCTCGTCGGCCTTCAGGCCGTTCGCCTTCATCTGCTTCGGCACGAGATACCGCCGGCCGATGTTCATCTTCTCGTCTTCGGTGTACCCCGGGAGGCGAATGACCTCCATGCGATCGAGCAGCGGTGAGGGAATGTTGAGGCTGTTCGCTGTGCACACGAACATCACCTCGGAGAGGTCGAGGTCGACCTCGAGGTAGTGGTCGTTGAACGTCGAGTTCTGCTCCGGATCGAGCACTTCCAGCAGCGCCGCGGACGGATCGCCGCGGAAGTCCATCGACATCTTGTCGACCTCATCCAGCAGGAACAGCGGATTGTGCACCGCCGCCTTCGCGAGATTCTGCACGATCTTGCCGGGCATCGAGCCGATGTACGTGCGGCGGTGTCCGCGGATCTCCGCCTCATCGCGCACGCCTCCCAGGGACATGCGCACGAACTTGCGGTTCGTCGCGCGCGCGATGCTCTGCCCGAGCGACGTCTTGCCGACGCCGGGCGGTCCAACGAGGCACAGGATGGGGCCTTTGAGCTTCTCGACGCGCAGCTGCACGGCCAGATACTCGACGATGCGCTCCTTGACCTTCTCGAGCCCGTAGTGGTCCTCGTCGAGCACCTGCTCGGACTTGGCGATGTCCTTCAGAACCTTCTTGGTGCGCTTCTTCCAGGGCACCTTCACCAGCCAGTCGACGTAGTTGCGCACGACGGTCGCTTCGGCCGACATGGGCGACATCATCTTCAGCTTGTTGAGCTCGTTGGTCGCTTTCTCGCGCGCCTCCTTGGGCATCCCGGCCTTGGCGATCTTCTGCTCGAGCTCGTTGAGCTCGTTGCCGCCCTCGTCCATCTCCCCGAGCTCTTTCTGGATCGCCTTCATCTGCTCGTTGAGGTAGTACTCGCGCTGGCTCTTCTCCATCTGCGCCTTCACGCGGCCGCGGATGCGCTTCTCGATCTGCAGCACGTCCATCTCACCCTCGATCGCGACGAGGATGTGCTCGAGGCGCTTGCGCACATCGAGGATCTCGAGGACCTTCTGCTTCTCCGCGAGCTTGAGCGACATGTGCGCGGCGACGGTGTCGCCGAGGCGCCCGGCATGCTCGATGCCCGCTAGCGCGGTCAGCACCTCGGGCGGCACCTTCTTGTTGAGCTTCACGTACTGCTCGAATTGCGAGATGACCGAGCGGCCGAGCACGTCCATCTCGCGCTCCTCGTACGCCTCGGCATCGGGAAGCGAAGTCACGTCCGCGGAATAGTGATCGCCCGTGTGCAGCCGGTCGATGCGCGCGCGGTCGACGCCCTCGACGAGCACCTTGACCGTTCCGTCGGGAAGCTTCAGCAGCTGCAGGATCGTGGCGATCGTGCCGATGCGATAGAGGTCATCCACCTTCGGGTCATCGACGTCCGCCTGCTTCTGCGCGATGAGCATGATGCGCTTGTCGGCGCGCATCGCCACATCGAGCGCCTGGATCGACTTCTCGCGGCCCACGAACAGCGGAATCACCATGTGCGGGTAGACGACGACATCGCGCAGCGGGAGCACCGGCACGCTCGCGCCCGCGGTCTTGGGATGCGTGGGAGAAGGAGGCGTGGGAGAGGAATCGGACACGTTCAAGTCCTCGCTGGTTCGGCTCGACCATCAGGACGCCGCAGTCTGTCAGACAACGGCACCCCCCGGAAAGGAAGATATCGGCAAATATAGTCGGATACAGCGGGAAATGGGGCTCGGCAACGCGCTTTCAATGCCGGGCGGCCGCCCCGCGGTGCCGTAGGGGCGCCGAGCCCAGAGGAGCGGGCATGGCGCTAGTGCGTCGAGCCGGAGGCGCGCCGCGGCTCATCCTCTGAGCGGTAAACGACGTAAGGCTGCGTGTGGCCATCGATGACGGTCTCGTCGATGACGACTTTCTGGACATTACGCATCGAGGGCAATTCGTACATCGTGTCGAGCAGCACCGTCTCGAGGATCGTCCGCAAGCCTCGCGCTCCCGTCTTGCGCTGCATGGCCCGGTGAGCCACCGCCTTCAGTGCCTCGTCCCGAAACTCGAGCTCCGCGCCTTCCATCTCGAACAGCCGGCGGTACTGCTTCGTGAGCGCATTCTTGGGCTCGGTGAGGATCGACACGAGCGCGCCCTCGTCGAGCTCATCGAGCGTCGCGACGACCGGCAGTCGTCCGACGAACTCCGGAATCAGCCCGTACTTGATCAAGTCCTCGGGCTCCACATCATGGAACAGATCGTTTCCGTGCGGGCGCGCATTGAGTTCCCGTATGTCCGAAGTGAAGCCGATACCGCTCTTCTGCGTGCGGTTGAGAATGATCTTCTCGAGTCCCGCAAAGGCGCCGCCGCAGATGAAGAGAATGTTCGTCGTGTCGACCTGCAGGAACTCCTGCTGCGGGTGTTTGCGCCCGCCTTGCGGGGGAACGGAGGCAACGGTCCCCTCGATGAGCTTCAGCAGCGCCTGCTGCACGCCCTCACCCGAGACATCGCGCGTGATCGAGGGGTTGTCGGACTTGCGTGAGATCTTGTCGATCTCATCGATGTAGACGATGCCCGTCTGTGCCTTCTCCACGTCGTAGTCGCACTTCTGGAGAAGCTTCTGGATGATGTTCTCCACGTCCTCCCCGACGTAGCCCGCCTCGGTGAGCGTCGTCGCATCGGCGATCGTGAAGGGTACGTTGAGCAGCCGCGCGAGCGTCTCGGCGAGCAGCGTCTTGCCGCAGCCCGTCGGCCCGATGAGCAGAATATTGCTCTTGGCGATCTCCACGTCCTCTTTGGATCGGGCGGTCGTGCCCGTCCGTGTCTGCAGGCGCTTGTAATGATTGTAAACCGCGACGGAGAGCACCTTCTTGGCGCGCTCTTGGCCGATCACGTATTCGTCGAGGACCTTCTTGATCTCGTGCGGCTTGGGGAGCTTGTCCCGCGCGCGCTCCGCCCGATCCTCGAGCTCCTCGCGGATGATGTCGTTGCAGAGCTCGACACACTCGTCGCA
>JBOHZR010000046.1:0-4341 GCA_050738595.1 Steroidobacteraceae bacterium
TTCGAGACGAGGTCAAAATACAGTCTCCCCCGATCGGCGTCGAGCCCGAGACTGGCCAGATGGGCGCTGTGCGCGATACGCGCAGCTTTCAACGTGTCAGCGTCCCGCCCGTGCGCCATCGTTCCGCCCCACTGTGGCTTTCGGCGAGGTATCGGCGTCCTCCGACCCGACACACCGCGCGCCGATGATCTTGATTGTCGCGTACCGCTTCGCAAAACGGTCGGCGTAGCGAGGGTGCCGCTGTTGAAATGCTGCCCAGAGCTGCTCGAGGCGGGCTTGGCCGAGCTTGCTCGGCTCCAGTTTGGCTACCGCATCGGGGGATGACACGACGACGCCCCCGGGATGTGGGGCGCCACGTGGAGACCGGGCCTCGAAGTCGATCACGACCTCACCGCAGGTGCATTCAGGAACGGGACAGTACAGTTCGTGGGCTTCGTAGATGTGGTGGCCCAGGTCGTAGAGGTCTCGCCGTACGCCTGCACAGAGCTCGTCCCAGGCCAGCAGATCCCCGCGCTTCCAGCCTCGCGGCACGACCTTCCGCGCGTTCAGCACCCGTTGCTCCGGATCCGAACGCCCCTTCCCGAGGTGCCAAAGGCGTCCTATCTCATCGAGCATCTCGCCGTCGATTCGTCTCGCGATCGGCGCGAGTCGAGGATGGTCGCGGACATCGATCTCGTCACGGCCGTTGAACCAACTGACTCTCGCGGAGTCGATGTCGAGAAGGAAATGGTCCACGTCGATCAGCTGAGCACCGACTTCGCTCTGGGACGCGCCTGCAGCCAGCGCGTTGCGCACAGCGGCGGCTTGCTCGTGCAGCGCCTCGGCCCCCGCATCGCTCGCCACCACGAACGCGGATCGACAGTCACATCGCGGGTGCGCGCATGTGCGGATCCAGAGCCACGTGGGACGCTCTCCCCCGAGCGCCACGACCTGCTCGTTCGGGGGCAGTCGTTCCGGGTGAGTCATCTCATGTCCGCCGCGAAGCGCGTCCATCACGGCGCGGCGAGCGCATCCTCGAGTGTCTGAGCTGTCAGCACACGCACGGCAAGGCGGTCCAACTCCTCGATCCCGGCGCTGCGAATGCGTGCTTCCGCCCCCGGCGGCAAGGCACCAAAGCGTAAAGCCAACAGCTTGATCACGATCTCCGCGCGACCCTCGGCCTTGCCCTCGGCCTTCCCCTCGGCCTTCCCCTCGGCCTTGCCGAGGCTGATGTAGCGCCGCGCAAACTCGCTCTGGTATTCGTACTTTGCAGGGTCCATGGCTTGCAGCGCCCGGCGGGCGGCCTCCGACAGGGAATTCGAGACGAGGTCAAAATACAGTCTCCCCCGATCGGCGTCGAGCCCGAGACTGGCCAGATGGGCGCTGTGCGCGATACGCGCAGCTTTCAACGTGTCAGCGTCCCGCCCGTGCGCCATCGCCGAGAGTACCGCAAGCTCCGGAGCCTCACTCGCGCGAGCCTCATCGCTCACCTCCGGCACGCCCGCAGGCCCCACGACCCACGGCACCCAGCGATTCCGCCCACCGAGCTCGATGGGCTTTCCGGCCCACCGCGCGACAGCCTCGTGGGGCGTCATCACTAGCAGGCACACGGGACAGCGTATGCGCACGCGCAGGTTCGCAGCGTATGCGGGCCAGACGTACCGCTTGTCCTCATCGCGGCCGAGCTGCACCTCCACCACGATGCCGAACACAGCCTTCTCCCGCAGCAGCAGGACGACGAGGTCCGCCCGATACTCGGCCGGCTGCACGTCGGTGAGGTCTGCGGACTCGACGCGCACCTCGCTGTATTCCGGCAGATCGGCGCGCAGCGCCTCGCGTACCAGCTCCGGCGCGAGCGCCGGGCGATTGCGAAACAGCAGTATCAGCGCTTCGTGCAGTGGTGACGGCATGCGAGGCTCGACAGAGCGATCGGGCCCGCGCTCTGCAACCCCGGTATGTTAGATCGCCGCCGCTCCCGCAGCAGCGCGCAAATGAACCCGGTTGACCAAATAATTCGCGGCGCGGAGCGGCCGTGCCCGGTACCAGAGCCCCCCTTGGTTCAAGTTCCCCGCCTGCCTCTCTTGACTCATCGGGCAACAACTGACCCTCCGAGGAGCCCCTGATGAAGACTCTCGTGCGCCCGCCCACTTCCGCGATCACCGGGTGCGGGTCGTCTCGGATCACAACGTCGATGAATGCCCTCGATGCGGGCGAAGCTCCGCAGCATTTTCTTGTACTTGAGGTCTGCGGACTCGACGCGCGCCTCGCTGTACTGCGGCAGCTCGGCGCGCAGCGCCTCGCATACACCTCGTCTGATCGACTTTCGGCGCCGGCCAGCGGGGCTGGAAGCGCGCCACATTCCGCCATAACGACCTCTAAAACTCGACTTGTGGCGGAATATTCGACGCCATGTTCTTCGCGCCGCAAGCTCCGCTGCACGACGAATTCGAAAACCTGTACGCGGCGCTCTTCGAGCATCACGAACGCCATCTGAAAGTGATCCGGGCCCTCGCCCGCAAGCAGTCCGGGCTCACGCGCAAGGAGATCATCAACGCGAGCAAGATGCCGAGCGGTGGCAACATCAGCACAATTCTGGATGAGCTCGAATCCTCGGACTTCATCTGCAAGTTACAGCCTTTTGGACGCACGAAGCGCGAGCCGCTCTATCGGCTCATCGATGAGTTCACATTGTTCTATCTGCGCTGGGTGGAGAACGGACGCGAGCCGTTGCATGCAGCGGGCCAATGGATACATCTTCATTCGACGCCCGCCTGGCATGCCTGGAGTGGATATGCTTTCGAGAATTTGTGCCTCAGGCATGTGTCCGAACTCAAACATGCGCCAAGCATCGGAGGGGTGCGCGCAGGAATTTCGGCGTGGCGCCAGCGGTCCGCAGGCGCCGGCGATACCGGAGCGCAGATCGATCTGCTAATCGACCGACGGGTGACAGGGACGAAGAAGGCGACATTCTTGACGATGGTGACGACGCACGGGGTCAAGCCGAACGAGGTCAGCGTGGAGTTGGTACAAAGCAGCGTCCCGGCCGACGCGCTGTTCGCCGCGTAATGGCGCTTCATCCTCGGTGAGCTCGCGCCGCCGCACGTTCTTCCAGAGAATGCTGGCGCATTCCACCGGTAGAAGCTCCGGCGCGATCACTCGGGCGGGTCGGCGCCCGCGCAGCGCCAGCGCTTCGGTGGTGCCGTCCTCCTCGATGACCCATTTGACGGCGATGCTCGGGAGCGTGGCCCGCCCGTTGCCTGCCAGGCACCGCCCCTGTACGCTTCGCCCCTCCTTGGCAGGGCTCGCCTCGCCTGGCGCCGGCGACGCTCCCGCACGGCGCGCGCCGCACGTCTCGTCCCCATCGTCTAGAGGCCTAGGACATCGCCCTTTCACGGCGGTAACACGGGTTCGAATCCCGTTGGGGACGCCATACAATCAACGACTTACGAGTATCAACCTGCGGCTGAACCGCGCCTGGAGGCCGTAGCGCCGCGATCGGCCGCCGGGTACCCGAAGCTACCCCGAAGCGCACCGACGTCACGGCGGACGTGCTCCCAGGGCGGCCTGGCCCTCTGAGGTTCGGCGCCGGCTATACCGGCTCGCCTATCGGGAGAGCGACGGCACATTCAGCCAGCACGGCCGCGCGTACCTGTGTCCTCCGGATGCGCGTCGCGGGGCCGAGCACCGGAACGCCGAGCGCCGAGCGTTCGGCATTCCGCTTCTCACGCATGTCGCCGTGTACGTCCAGTCCGGCTTGACGTCCTAATCTATCCGCTCAGGAGTCTGTGCGGGCATCCAGACAGCGCACAGCCGTTCAGGGCTTTTGCGTCTGGGCACGTCGGCAACTTCGCGCGGAAAACTCAAAGCGCGGCCTCCGTTGCCCGGCCGAAGCGATCCCTGATGCCATCTACGACAGGACCTCGCGCCTGGTACAAGCCGAGGGTGGCGGCGAACGACAACAACGTGCCCATTGCTGCCGGCCACGAACGGCGGCTCTGGGGATGCGCAATTACGGTTTCGGGACACGTCATCTGGCCAGTCCCGCGAGAAGCGGCGCGTACGCGGCGAGCCTGCGGGAGAGGAACTCGGTGAAGAGCCGCACGCGCTTCGTCTTGCGTGTTTCCCCCTGTGTGAGAAGCCAGACCGCTCCGTACATGTGCAGGTCGGCGCCCGGGACCCTCACCAGTAGGGGGTCGGCGTCTCCGACGAAGCACGGCAGTGTCGTGATCCCGAGCCCTTGCCGTACTGCAACGATCTGCGCCTCGGCGTCCGTGGTCCTGAACAGAACCCCCGTGCTGCGAACCTCACCCTCGCGGGCCCAGTCCGGGAGTTCGTGAATGCTTATGACGATCCACCGGATGG
>JBOHZR010000047.1:0-11675 GCA_050738595.1 Steroidobacteraceae bacterium
GATCACGGCGGCGGCGGCGATCGCAAAGAGAGCGATCGCCCAGGGAAGGCTCACCGACGGGATGTCGCCTCCGGTCGCACGAGCCACCTCCCCGAGCAACGCCGAGCCCATCAGCAAGCCGAGCGCCGCCGCGCCGGTGCAAGGCAGCACCGCTTCGCACATCACAAGTCCGGCGAGGGTGCCATCCCGGAATCCGATCGTCTTCATGACCGCGAATTCCGGAACCCTCTCTCGGAAGGATTGCATCATGTTGCTTCCAATCAGCAGAAGCAGCGTCGAGAAAGCGGCACCGATGATGGTATCCACGAAGAACCCCAGATCGCCAATCTGGGACAGCGCAGCCTGCGCGTACCCTCTTTCCGTGTCCGTACGAGTTGGAAAGGCTGAATTCACAAACCGGCCGTCAATGGCATTGGCGATTTCGGTCGCCTTGGACGGGTCGGCAACTTTTTCGAAATAGAACTGGACCGTGCCGTTGCCCTGGGCACGCGCGGCATCGAAATACGGGTATTGCATGACCAGGCCGAGTTGTCCCGGATTGTCCGGGTAGCGGTAGATGCCGACGATGTCGAAGGTCCACACCGTGCTCCCGTCCTTCTTCGGTGCGCTGATCCCTTGCACCGGAACCCGATCGCCGACCTTCCAATGATATCGTTCTGCGAGGCGAGCCGATATGAGAGCGCCGGTTCGCGTACGCCTGAAGTTGGCGAGCTCATCATTCGGCATGATGAAGTCGCCGTCCATTGCAGGGTGCAGATGCCGCGGATCCACTGCGGAAACTGGTACGAAGTTTCCTACCGATTGAAAGTACCCGAAGAACCCTGATTGGTAGCTCACGGCCGTGACGCCCGGAATCTGCTGAATCTGGGGTAAGGCAGCCAATGGAAGCGGTAAGCCGGTGGGATTTTCAGTCCGCAGAACATCAATGGGTGCCAAATCGATGACTCGATTGAAAGCCGCGTTCACACCCTGCAATACACCGAAGAGCATGAAGGCCACGACGATTGAAAGAAGCGTGAAGATCGTGCGCGTGGGCTTGCGCCACAACCCCGCCCAGATCAGCCGGAAATAGCTCATTTCACTGCTTCCCTGGTTAGCCGGCCCGGTCGGCTTGAGCCGCTCCGCGAGCGGGTTTCACGACTGAATAGCGACAACACAATGGTAACCAGCGCCGGTGTGAACTTCGCACAAACGCCCCAGGGCAGGGTCCGTGAATCTTCCGGGTTGCCGTACGCGAGCACGATTCCGATTTGGATGGCCCAGCTCAGTGGGTAGACGAGGAGGCAGAATTGCGGCGCCAGGCGCCGATTCAGGGTTCACTGGCTCCAGAGAGCTGCTCCGCGGCCGCGCGCGATTCGCCTTACGGCCCACAGCAGGAGCATGCGGCCACTCAACCAGCTGAGCGCCAGGACGCCGCCGCATAGCGGGTACAGCCAATTTCCCAGCAACTCGGTTGCGTCCGCCGGGGGGATCTTGCGTACTGTGCCCACTATCCAGCCACTCGGTCGCAATAGCCACACACCCGCGTGCACGGGATCGGAAAGCTTCGCAATGAGCGTTACTACTGCGGCGAAAGACAAAACGCCCAATACGGCGATTCCGATCCCGGCCAGAGTTGCGACGAGATCGCGATTGGTCTCCCTCTTGACGACGTGCAGCAGAGCGCCCGTATCTTTTGAGCCAAGAGCGCTCTCTATCTGCATCTCATCCACGAAGCGCTGTGCGTAATCATCAGGGCTGCCAAAACCCGCTAGGGCGGCCGAAGGCGTGCAACCCGCCGCGAGCCTTTCGCGCAGGTGGCTACGTGCCTCTTCCAGGATGTTCTTGCGCTCCGGCGATGACATT
Source organism: Steroidobacteraceae bacterium (assembly GCA_050738595.1). Taxonomy (GTDB): domain Bacteria; phylum Pseudomonadota; class Gammaproteobacteria; order Steroidobacterales; family Steroidobacteraceae; genus JASHUC01. Next base: position 1,846 of record JBOHZR010000047.1, read on the forward strand.
GAGGCGAGTGACGACTCCAGTTGACGCAGCCACTCTTGGATCTCTGTGGGATCGGTACTCATCGTTTCGTCTCCCGATCGAGGAACCTGCCGAGTGCCGATGCAAGCCGGCGCCACTCGCCGAGTTGCGCCTTCAGGCCGCGTCTTCCCTCGCCCGTGAGGACGTAGTACTTCCGTGGCCGTGCACCCGATTCCTCGATCCGCCACTCCGAGCGGACGCGATCACTCTTTTCGAGCCGGTAGAGCATCGGGTAAATCGTGCTTTCCGCGAGGTCAACCCCGGCCTCGCCACGCAGCCGCTCCAGAATTTCTAGCCCGTAATGAGCGCGCTCCTGCAACAAGCTGAGCAGTGCCAGCTCCCCCAGTCCTTTGAGCACCTGGGATTGCCGAGCTTGCGGCCCGATCTCGCTTGCTTTGGCATTCATCTTGTATAACAAGATATCACGCCATGCGGGTACGGTCCATTTGTGCGAATAGGGCCCTCCCGAGCGCTATCCGTCTAACCCGTGCCGCGCCGACGCTCTCACGCTTCCGTCAAGAACGGGGTTCCCCGCCTGCTTAGCGATGAAAATCGTGTACGGTTCGCGTTTCTTCATTACGATCTTCCATTCGGCAAGGCGAGCCGACGGCATTTGGCCCAGGGCTACGATCGAGCACACCGGCGCAGCACCGTCATGAAGCAACGCATTGTCTTTTGCTGGAGCGGCGGCAAGGATTCCGCGCTCGCACTCAATCGGCTGCTGCGTGACGAACGCTATGAGGTCGTCGCGCTGCTGACGACGTGCAACGAGTACTATCAGCGCGTCTCGATGCACGGCGTGCGCCTCGAGCTCCTGGATGCCCAGGCGCGCGACCTCGGCTTGCCACTCGAGAAGATCTTCGTGAGCCAGCGCAGCTCTAATGAGGAATATAGCCAGAAGATGGCAGCCTGCCTTGAATCCTATAAGGTCCGCGGCGTTTCGGCGTGCGCATTTGGGGATATCTTTCTGGAAGACCTGCGGCTCTGGCGCGAGCAGAATCTCGCGCAGCTCGGTCTCTCAGCGGTGTTTCCGATTTGGAAGATCGATTCGAGGGTGCTGCTGCGCGAATTCTTCGAGCAGGGATTCGAGTCGGTGACATGCTGCGTCAACGATGCCTGGCTCGATGAGCGCTACGTAGGCCGGTGCATCGACGAGGAGTTCATTCGCTCGCTGCCACCGGAAGTGGACCCGTGCGGCGAGAATGGTGAGTTTCATTCCTTTGCCTTCGCCGGACCGATCTTCAAGAAGCCTGTTGGCTTCCAGATCGGGGAAAAGGTTTATCGTGCGCTGGAGCAGACGCATCCGGGTTCGAGTTCCCCGGTATGTCCGAGCGAGCGGCGGCCGACGCGTGGTTTCTGGTTCTGCGATCTGCTGACCGTTGGAACGACCCTATGAGCTGCTGCTCATGAACCAGCCGACCCTCTCGATTCATTACCACGCGACTGGGCCATCGTCGTCGAAATATCCCCCGGTCGGGCCATCGGCTCCGAGTGTTGCCAATCGCACGATGACCTCCGCCGCCTGCCCAACGGTCCGGTGACCTTTGTGCCCATTGAGATCGGTGGCTGTGTAACCAGGAGCTGCCGCATTGACGCGCATTCCACGGTCCTTGAGCGCTTTGGCGAAGGACACCGTGATTGCATTCAACGCTGTTTTGGAGCTGCCATATCCCATCATGTTGACGGAGTAGGACGGGGCGGCTGGATCAAGGGCGCGTGCGATCGATCCGCTGTGGCTGCTGACCATCACAATGCGCGCGGCGCGCGCCGCGAGCAGCAGCGGAAGAAATCCCTGAGTTACGCGGATAGCCCCGAACACATTGACCTCATAGGTGGCCTTAATGTCGGCGATAGCCTGCTCGCTCGGCGGGCGGTCGTAGTTGATGGCGACGCCAGCGTTGTTGACGAGAACGTCGAGATAAGAGGACTCGGTGCGGACAGTGCTCACGGCGGAAGCCACGCTTTCGTCATTCGTGACATCGATCTTTAGCCAGTGAACATTCAGCCCCTCGGTCCGTAATTCCCTCGCAGCCCTTGCACCGTGCTCGGCATTCCTGGCGCCAAGCCACACCTTGAACCCATCGGTCGCCAAGCGGCGTGCGACCTCGCGGCCGATGCCCTTGTTGGCACCAGTCACCACTGCGCTCTTCGCTGAACTCATGAGGACCTCTGTAAGCTATATTTCGGACGACGAAGCTCTCGGTGCGTCGCGACCTGCGCCGCGTGCGAGAAGCGCTCCACAGTCTGTGCAGCAGTGACGGGGATGTGGAAGAGGGCGCGGCGCTCACCGGCTTGCCGGTCCAGCGCCCGTGGGGTGCATGGTGTTCGGCGCAAAAAAATGGCTGGAACCCAGGGCAATCGAGGGGAAGAAAGTTCAGGAAAATCAGTGGTCGGGGTGACAGGATTTGAACCTGCGACTCCTACGTCCCGAACGTACTAAAGCCCTGTCCAGGCGTTTCTGCCGGTGTCCATGGCTGTATATAACTCATTGATTTGACGATCTTTAGAGTCTGGAGGAGAATGCGACTATCCAGGGGCATCCTACCGAAAGTGGAACCAAAGTGGAACCAATTTGCTCATTTTTTAGCCATTGGTTCCACTTTTCGGGGCAGCCAGCATGAAACGCCTTACGGACCCGCTTCTCAAGGCCTCGCTGCGCTCGCCCCCGAGCGCGCTCAAGACGCTGCCGGACGGCGCCATCCCGGGGCTCTCGGTTCGGCTCGGCACCGGCGGTACGGCCAACTGGTCCCTCCTCATTCGCGTGGCAGGAGAGGGGGGAGCAACCTCCACCGGGAGGCTCCTGCTGGGCCCCAAACACCGCATCAATCTTGGCTGCTACCCGCAGGTCTCGATCAGCTCTGCGCGCGCGAAGGCGGCTCAGCTCCTTGACCAGGCCAAGCAAGGGATACACCCCAGGCAGACCTTGAGAGCGGCCCGGGTCGCCGGCCCCTTCACCGTCGAGGGCCTCTCCCAGGAATTCATGGAGCACCATGTCCATTCCCGAGAACTCGATTCGGCGCAGAAGTACGAGCTTGCATTCAAAGCCCATATCAATCCGAGAATTGGGAGCCAGCTCGCCGAGCGATTGACGCGAGAGCAAGTACGGCAGGTTATGGAGGCCGCACGAATTCGCCGCGCACGTCCGAAGGGCGAGCGAGGCGGGCCCGTCGGCGGAGTCGAAGCGGCGCGCACCGCGATGGCGGTGCTACGTCACATGTACACCTGGGCGATCGATGAGGGAAAGATCAAGCGCGAGGACAACCCGGTCAGCAAGATCGACAAGAACCTGCCGAAGGCCAAGCAACGAGACGTGGTGCTCTCGTTGAACGAGGCTCGCATCGTGTGGCAGGCGGCGCAGTCGATCGGCTATCCCTTCGGAACGCACGTGCAGCTCATGTTGCTGACAGGGTGCCGGCTCGATGAATGGGCCTCGGCACGCCATCGCTGGATCGACCTCGGTGAGGGGCTGATGGTGATCCCGGCCGGGGAGTACAAGAGCGATCACGTCCACGTCGTGCCGCTCGTCACGCAGGCGCTTGAGATCATCCGGAGGATCCCGGAGCCGGGGAAGGGCGAGTATCTGCTCTCGAGCACCGAGGGCCGCGTGCCGATTCAGGGCGTCTCCAAGTTCTACCGGACTCGTCTCGTCGATGCGATCCTCGCTATCACCGGAGAGAAGTTCCCCAAGCAATTCACATCGCATGATCTGCGTCGAACGGTTGCGACGCGGATGGCGGAGAGCCTGGGAGATGAGGGGGACAAGCTCATCAAGAGAGTTCTTGGACATTCCGATGGGAGCGTCACGGCGATTTACAACCGGTATGGGTACGTCAGGGAAATGCGCAGGGCACTGGAGCAGTGGGCGAACGATTTGACGTGCATGGAGCCCTCGAGACAGTCGTCACCGCTTGCGAACTCGCGGGAGGTCGGTTCAGTCGGAGCACGAGCTGCACTGCCCTGATAAGAACCGGAGGATGCTGGCGGGAGCGAATTGGGTAGACGCGCGCACCCACCGAGAGGTTGAACTTCACCGGCGCCAGGAGACCTCGACCGGCAGGTTCTTGCCCGTTCCGGATGCCCGAGCCGTCTCCTGCCCAGACAATTCAGAGACTGGTTGGTGCAGCGCAACACGGATCTGGAACCTCCGTGTGGCTATGTCTCCTTCGTGCCCGGAACGGACATGACAAATGTCCGCTTCCGGTCAAGCTAGTCAACCGATCCAGGGCCTATTGGCACCATTCCTCTCCACGGCGCATGACGGGAGTACATCCGTTGGAAGGAATAGGAAGGGCATCGCCCTTGTGCCACAGCCCCAGCCGCCGCAGGATTTCTGGCATCTCGGAATCCGACACCGAAAGGGGATTGCCATCTCCGTAGACGGTATGGCTTCGATAGCCAAGGATAGAAGCGTAGCGCCCTGATGGTCCTAGTCGGTAGACCTCAATCCGATAACAGCAACCGGACGGCTCATCTACAATCACGTCGCCGCGGAGCGGACCTTCTTCGATGAATCTGGTGCTCTGGTTATTATTGTGACCCGTAGCATTAGAAAAGACAGATTGGAACTCATCTGACTGTCTGTCATAGGTGAACAGTTCCGTATAAATAACGTGGTCACCGTCGCCTGAGGACGCCCCTCCGGTCTTTATCATGAGAAGTGGGCGGGTCTTATTGGCTCCTCGAAATACCAACTCGGCCGAGTAAAGCTCGATGGGCGTCGAATACGAATCTACTTCGCCGCTCGTAGTGTACGTGCAATGCGGGTGTGATTCGCGAACGAAACACCGCGTGAGCGCGCCACCTTTAACAGGTTCTTCGCTGGCTCCGTCACTGTGAGATCCGGGCAATATTGCGGCTACAAACGTCCATTGAGTTTGCGTCTTGAAGGGGCCAGTCAGATCGAGATGCGCGACGATATCGGCGCTCTCCCCATTCAATGTGGGCAGAGATGACACTACTCTTTGATCAATGTGAGCAGGTGAAATCGGAGCGGAGGATCGACTCGCTGGTGTCGCAGGAGCCGCGATCAGGAGCAGCGAGCACGCCAGCAGTCCTGAGCGGCATGAAGATCTACGTACGTGTGGCACCTGAAGAGCCTCCTGGCACAACCGGAAAGGTTATACATTCTGAGTGTCCGGTCTCGGGGCTGGCAACTCTGTCCCCGTGCGGCGGCTTGTGGCCGACAGCACCCGAATTCGGACCGGTCCGAGTGTTCCCATCAGAGACCTCCGCGCATTACGGCTGTTGAGAAGCCAAGATCGCTGAAGATCGCGTGAATCAGAGGTCAACATCCAACTCCTCAAGCAAGCCCGGGTCGTCACCTTAAGCCAACGCAATCGTCCGGGGCTATACTGCTAAGCTGTCGTCCGACGATAGGGAGGGGGAGGCGTGGCTGACCCATCGCGCGCAGTACGCAGGCTCTTATTGCATCGAGGGCTGCGATCCGCAAAGTGCGTCCGCTTGGCCGGTATCGTTCTCACGTGCATCCTCCTGTCGGCTTGCGGCGGCGGCGGTACCGGTACTAGCGGCTATAGTGGCAGCGGTAGCAGCAGTAGTAGCAGTAGTAGCAGTAGCAGTAGCAGTAGCAGCACGGGCACGACGTCGCCCCCATCACCACCCCCGGCGCCGACGCTCACTTACAGTGGTGTGAACACGTCGGCGACGCTGAGCGATTCGAGTGCCGGGGCGCTCGCGGCGGGCGTGGTCGATATGACCTTCCTCGCGCTCGATCTGGCGGATGACATCCAAGAGCCTCAGAACCTGCCGCCCGGGGCCGTGAGCTACACCAATGCAGGACCACAGGGCGGCGCCGCGACGGTCACAGGTTATCTGAAAGACGACGGGACCTATTGGCTTGAGGCGACCTTTTCTGCCTATCAGCTCGACGGGGAGACCTGGAATGGTCAGGAGGTGATCCAGGTGAGTCAGATGGGAAGCGCGACGCAGCCGCAGGTCGGAACCATCAGCTTCTACAACCTGCAAGTGACCGGTCAGTACCTCGATACCGAGTACACCGGGACCATCCAGAGGCAGATCTCCGGTATCACTTCGCAGACTTTTTTGGTGACCGGTAGCGTGCTGCTGCACGACTTGCTTTCCGGCGCCGAATGGTACGCGCAGAACCTCTCGGTGACGCGACAGAATGTCACTGGTGGCACGACGCTCATGGTGCAGGGCCGCGTCGCCCACAGCAGCTACGGGTACGTCGATGTGACGACCAGCACGCCTTGGGCCTTTGCGAGCGGCGTGGCGACCCCCGATCATGGCGGTCCATTGGTAGGCACGGGCGCCAATGGCCAGACGATCCTGGTGGCCTCGCTGACACCCGATGTGGCCGCGGTCGAATATACCTCCCAGCCCAGCGGCAAGCCGGATCGCTCCGCGCGTGTCAATTGGACGGCGCCCGCGACCGAGCAGATCGGTAGCGGCTCGGCGCTTCCGATCGCCGATGGCGGCACGGCAGTGACGGTGGCACCGGGAACGACGCGTACGCTTGACGGGCGCTTCTCCTATCAGCCGAACGGCGCCTTCTTGTCCTTCAAATGGACGCTGCGCTATCGGCCGCCCGGCAGCACGGCCGCGCTCAATGATGCTACCGCGGCGCAGCCGCAGATCACCTTCGACCTGCCGGGGGATTATCTCATCGAGCTCACCGTTTTCGACGGCAAGCAGCAGGCGGTGGATGACATCTCCATCTCGGTGCGCAGCAACTTCACGGCACCGCTCCAACCTCTGGTCGCGCAGCTACCGCCTGACCAGGCGGCGAGTGTCGGACAGAGCGTCTCGTGTGCCATGCAGATCACCAATCCTTCTTTGGGGTACCTGCCTCCCGAGACGCAGCTCGAGCTCTATGCGCCTGACGGCAGCGCTGAAACCGTAGGCAATCCCAGCGACGGTAGCTGTCAATTCACACCAACTCAGGCCGGCGTGTACCGCGTCGTCCTCAGCTATCCCAACCAAGGGGGTCAGATCGATGACATGTGGGTGGCCGCGGGCACCAATTTCCGCTTCCTGCCGGCCGCGAGTATGCCGCGCCCGTTGGCCGGCCCAGAATTTCTGCACTATGCCATCGGTGACCTCAACGGGGATGGCATTCCCGATCTGGCGATCAGTAGCGAGGACTACCAGCTCAATCCAGCGCTTGAGATCTACTACGGCAATGCCAGCGGCGGCTTCGATCCTCCCGTCATCACGAGCGAGGGCATTGGGGGCGGACTGGTCATCGGCGATTTCAATGGCGACGGGCTCGCCGATCTAGCCGTGGCGACGAGCAGCGGTGTCGATGTCCTGCTGCAGCAGCCAAACGGTACGCTCTCCGCTCCACAGAGTTACAGCCTCGGCTGCTCGAGCGCCAATGATTGGGCGATCCTCGCCGCCGGCGATTTCAACGCCGACGGTTTGACAGACCTCATCGTCGGCTCAGGCGGATGCGGCAAGGTCATGCTGTTCACCCAGGGGGCCGATCACCTGCTGCACGCGGCGGCGACGGCCACGACGCCGCATGGCACCGTGGGTGGCGTCGGTGTCGGCGATTTGAACGGCGATGGCGTCGTTGACCTGGCGGTCGCCTTCAACAGCGGCTCGCCGGGCAACGTCGAGATCATCCCCGGCAGTAAGTCCGCGGGGCTCGGTACACCGCAATACCTGAGCGAGCAGTTTCTCTCTGCGGAGATTGGGCCTGCGCTCACGGTCGGCGACGTCAATGGCGATGGCCGGGCGGATCTGCTTTTCTCGATCGATGACAACCTCGGCAACCATGGCATTCACGTCTATCTGCAGCAGCCCAACGGAACGCTGCAGGCGGGGACGCCGCTCGTGACCACCGCGCTGACCAAGACTATCATCGTGGCCGATATGAATGGCGACGGATTGAATGACATCGTGGTGGTCGATGGAGATGGGCCGGGCATCTCGATCCGCTATCAGTCTGGCGGCAGACTCGCGCCCCCGGTGGTGGAGGATCGCTTCGACGATCTGCCGCAGCCGGCGGCCGAAGCCTTCGGCCTGATGGACGTAAACCATGACGGCGTGCTCGATGCGCTCGCGATCGATACTGACGTCAGCAACACCACCCGTCTAGTGATCGGCTATGGGGTGGCGCCTCCGTGAAAAACGGTCGTCGCGAGTGGGAAGTCGGCCGAGGCTTCGTGCAGGAATGATGGACAGAGCGCATCGATAGTGCTCACTTTCGGGAAGCATTTCAGTAACACCCTCTTCCGCTCCCGGCCGGCACCGACTCAGTCGGTTCCGGGCCCATGACCGTCCGGTATCGAGGAGCCTGATTGAGCTCCTGGCCGTCCGCACATGGCGTGCGCCGTGAAAAGGCGGCGCTTTCCCAGTGGGTGAAAGTCCCACCCGGCAAGATGCTCCAGCCGGAAGCAACCGGAGCAACTGCGGAGGTAACGAAGCGGTTGAAGCCTTCGGTGAAGCGTGCCACGAAATTTACGGTGGCAGCGCGAGTGTGCAGGCTGTAACTCACGTGAACGCCGAGCAAGCCTCGAAAAGGACAATGTGCGGGCCGACCCGGCTGCCATTCCGGGGAAGGCTGATACGGCTGGGGAAGCGAGCAGACGATGCACCCAGTCGCCGCGCCGGGGTAGTGGTGATGGCATGCACACAAGGGACGCGCGCGCAACACGGGAAGCCCTTAGGCGTGGCCAGCGATGACCAACCGGACGCCCGCGAGGGAAGGCCCGGGCGCTGGAGGGTGGCGGAGGGGCCCGTAGTACCGATGAAGCCGGGTAATGCCGGTTGAGGGAAGGGGCCTTGGTTCAGAACTGACGCAGAACGTAGCGAGGGACCGGAGATTGGGCAACCTAGCAACTCCGAGTAGTGTTCAGAAGCTGCAGAGGGCGTTACACGCGAAAGCGAAGGCAGAGCCTGGCTATCGCTTCTACGCCCTGTACGACAAGATTTTCCGAGAAGACATCTTGGCGCACGCCTATGCCCAGTGCCGTTCGAACAAGGGGGCACCGGGTGTGGACGGTCAAGACTTTGCGGATGTCGAGGCGTATGGGGAGGAGAGGTGGTTGGGTGAACTGGCGCTTGCGCTCAGGAAGGAGACTTACCGACCGGATGCGATTAGACGAGTGTTTATCCCGAAAGCCAATGGCAAACTCAGGCCACTGGGCATCTCGACCTTACGGGATCGGGTGTGCATGACAGCGGCGATGCTGGTGCTCGACCCGATCTTCGAAGCCGACCTTCCACCCGAGCAGTACGCGTATCGCCAGGGCCGCAATGCCCAGCAAGCGGTGATCGATGTGGAGGAGACGCTGTTCCGCGGTCACCCGGAAGTGGTGGACGCCGACCTCGCGGATTACTTTGGGAGCATCCCGCACGCGGATCTGATGCGCTCGCTCGCGCGACGTATCGTAGATGCACGCGTGCTGCAGCTGATCAAGATGTGGTTGGAATGCTCCGTGGAGGAGACCGATCGACGAGGTCGCAAGACACGCGGCACGGTAGCCAAGGATCAGCGGCGCGGCATTCCGCAGGGTTCCCCCGTCTCACCACTGCTGGCCAATCTGTACATGCGCCGGTTTGTGCTGGGATGGAAGAAGCTCGGGTTGGAGCGACGCCTCGGCAGTCGCATCGTGATCTACGCTGACGATCTCGTGATCCTGTGCAGGCGGGGCAAGGCCGAGGAGGCCTTGCGTCAGCTGTGCACGCTCATGGGCAAACTGAAGCTGACGGTCAACGAGGAGAAGACACGAATCTGCAAAGTGCCGGAAGGGGAGTTCGACTTCCTGGGATACACGTTTGGGCGGATGTACTCGGCGCGCACCGGCAAGGCCCGTATTGGCTACCGG